>CAIYCW010000038.1 GCA_903924855.1 uncultured Rhodospirillales bacterium
GCGACCTGGGCGGCCTGGGCGGCTGCCAACTGCACCGGCTCAAGGGTGAAGCCTTCGGCACTGTCCAGCCCGTGCGTGCGGATCACATCCGCCTCCCAGGATACGGTGCCGAAGCGCAGCGTGCCCAAACGGATGGTGGGGCCCGTGGCGGCGCGCACCGGCCGGGCGAGCGGCGCAAGCGCGGTTGCCAGCAACATGCGTCGCGCGATCGGCATCGGGAAACTCCGTTGGGTGCCAGCCTATGCACAATCTGGCGGCTTCGCTGTCAATGCCTTGGCGGATCGGCATTTGCTGCCTTGCAGCAATCCGATACGTGGTCGATATCTGAGGCGACGCAGTTTGCAACCGCTGGGCGCCCGCGCGCCCGAACAAGGATCGGCGCTTTGAAAACTTCCAGCATTCTGGCCCAGATCGCAACCTTCGTGGGCGGTGCCGCCCGCATCGGCCGCCAGTTCCGCGATGGCGACCCGATCCCGGCCTGGGGCACGCAGCCGAAGATCCCGCAGGCCAAGCCGCAGGGCATTCTGGCCACGTTGAAGATGCCGACCGCCAAAGGCTGGGTGCCGGGCCACAAACCCACCACAGCGCCCGGGCTTGCGGTGAACGCGTTCGCAACCGGCCTGGCGCATCCACGCTGGATCGAGGTGCTGCCCAACGGCGATGTGCTGGTGGCGGAGGCGACCAACGCGCCGCGCAAGGTGATGCGCAACCTCTATGACCGCGCCCGCGTCGCCACCATGGCCCGGGCCGGTGCCGTGGGCGAAAGTGCGAACCGCATCACCCTGCTGCGCGACGCCGATGGGGACGGTGTGGCCGAAATCCGCGAGACCTTTCTGGAAAACCTCAACCAGCCTTTCGGCATGGCGCTGATCGGCACGGATTTCTACGTGGGCAACACCGATGGGCTGATGGTGTTCAAGTATGAGCCGGGTGCGACCAAAATCACCGGCCCCGGCCGGAAACTCGCCAGCTTCAAGCCCGGCGGGCATTGGACACGCAGCCTGCTGGTCAGCCCCGACCAGACCAGGATCTTCGTGGGTGTCGGCTCGATGACCAACATCGCCGATGACGGGATGGAGATCGAGGAAGGCCGCGCCTGCATCCAGGTCTATGACATCGCCTCCGGCAGCTGCCGCATCTTTGCCGCGGGCCTGCGCAACCCGGTGGGCATGGCGTGGGAGCCCACCACCGGCGCGTTGTGGACGGTGGTGAACGAGCGGGACGGGCTGGGCGATGAAACGCCGCCCGATTACCTCACCTCGGTGGTCGATGGCGGCTTCTATGGCTGGCCCTACAGCTACTGGAACCAGATTGTGGACGACCGCGTGCCGCAGAACCCCGAGCTGGTGGCGGCCTCGATCACGCCGGATTACGCGCTGGGCGGCCACACCGCCTCGCTGGGCCTGTGCTGGGTGCCGGACGGGCTGCTGCCCGGGTTTCCGGCCGGCATGGCGATCGGCCAGCACGGCTCGTGGAACCGCAGCAAGCTCAGCGGCTATGCGCTGGTGTTCGTGCCCTTCGAGGGCGGCAAGCCCAGCGGTGCGCCGCGCAACATCCTGTCCGACTTTCTGGCGCCGGATGAGAGCGTGTCCTATGGCCGTCCGGTCGGCGTGACCATCGGGCCGGACCGTTCGCTGCTGATGGCGGATGACGTGGGCGATGTGATCTGGCGGGTGACGGCGGCGGCGTAATCCGCCCCTGACGTCGAGACGCGTGGAGTTACGCAAACCGTCGAGCCGCAGTCACGATTCGCGGATCAATGGATTGCTTCGCTTCGCTCGCAATGACGGATTGGGATTTCGAACATAGAAAAGGCCGCTCTGCTTGCGCAGGGCGGCCTTCCTACATTGCCGGCTCCCGATCAGGCGGCGGCGACGGCGCGCTTGGACATGACGCCGATCAGATGGGCGCGGTATTCGGCGCTGGCGTGGATGTCGCTGTTCAGGTCATCGGCGGGCGTTGCGATGCCCGCGATCGCATCCGGCGAGAAATTGGCCGACAGCGCCGCCTCGAACGCGGCATGACGGAACACACCGCCCTGCGCCGCACCGGTGATCGCCACCCGCACGCCGGCTGCGAACTTCGCCACGAACACGCCCACCATGGCATAGCGCGAGGCCGGGTTGCGGAACTTCTGATAGGCGGCCTTCTCCGGCACCGGGAAGGTCACCGAGGTGATGATCTCGCCCTGCTCCAGCGCCGTGGTGAACATGCCCTGGAAATAGTCATCGGCGGCGATGGTGCGGCGATCGGTGGTGATGGTGGCGCCCAGCGCCAGCACGGCCGACGGGTAGCAGGCCGACGGGTCGTTGTTGGCAAGCGAGCCGCCGATTGTGCCGCGCGCGCGGACCTGGCGATCACCGATCATCGAGGCGAGATGGGCGAGCGCCGGAATGGCCTTCTGCACCTCGGCCGAGTTGGCCACGGTCGCATGCGTGGTCATGGCACCGATGGTCACCGTGCTCGGGGTGACGGTGATGCCGGTGAGGCCGAGCTTGGACAGATCGACCACCACAGTGGGCTTGTTGAGGCGCTGCTTCAGCACCGGGATGAAGGTCTGGCCGCCGGCCAGGGCCTTGGCTTCCATATCCGCTGCAAGTGTTGCCGTGGCAGCAGCGATCGCGGTGGGCTTCTCATACGTGAAATCATACATCGCTTTTATCTCCTGCTGCGGACGCTCACTCTGCGGCCATCTTCATACCGCTTGCATTGATGATCGACCAGATCTTGTGTGCCGTCGCCGGCATATCCAGATGCCGCACGCCATAGTCACTGAGCGCATCCACCACCGCGTTGATCACCGAAGGCGGTGAGCCGATGGCCCCCACCTCGCCGCAGCCCTTCACCCCAAGCGGGTTGTGGGTGCAGAGCGTGGTCTCGGTGCCGACCGAGATGTTCGGCAGGTCATCCGCGCGCGGCATGGTGTAATCCATGAAGGAGGCGGAGACGAGCTGGCCCTGCTGGTCATAGACCGCATTCTCCAGCAGCGCCTGCCCGATGCCCTGCGCCACACCGCCCTGGATCTGGCCTTCGACGATCATCGGGTTGATCACCCGGCCCACATCATCCACCGCGGTGAAGTTCACCACCGTGGTGACACCGGTTTCCGGGTCGATCTCGACCTCGCAGATATGGCAGCCGCCGGGGAAGGTGAAATTGGCCGGGTCGTAGAAGGCGGTCTCCTCCAGGCCGGGTTCCAACTCCTCGATCGGGTAGTTGTGCGGCACATAGGCGGTCAGCGCGATCTCACCGAAGGATTTGCTGCGATCGGTGCCGGCCACGGTGAACTGGCCGTTCTCGAACACCACATCCTCGACCGCCGCTTCCAGCAGATGGGCCGCGATCTTGCGGCCCTTGAGGATGATCTTGTCCATCGCCTTCACCATCGCCGAACCACCCACCGCCAACGAACGGCTGCCATAGGTGCCCATGCCGAACGGGATCTTGTTGGTGTCGCCGTGCACGATGTCGACATTCTCATAGGGAATGCCGAGCTGGGAGGCGACGAGCTGGGCGAAGGTGGTCTCGTGGCCCTGGCCGTGGCTGTGCGTGCCGGTGAACACCGAGACCGAGCCGGTCGGGTGCACGCGGATCTGTGCTACCTCATACAGCGCCGCCCGCGCGCCAAGCGCGCCCACCAGCTTGGACGGCGCGATGCCGCAGGCTTCCACATAGGTGGAAACGCCAATGCCACGCAGCTTGCCACGCGAGTTGGCCTCCGCCTTGCGGGCCGGGAAGCCATCCCAGTCGGCCGCCTTCAGCGCCGCATTCAGCGTGCTCTGATAGTCGCCGCTGTCATATTGCAGGGCCACCGGCGTCTGATACGGGAAGGCGTCGGCCGGGATGAAGTTGCGCCTGCGCAGCTCGATGCGATCAATGCCGGTGTCATGCGCGATGGTGTCGAGCAGGCGTTCCAGCAGGAAGGTCGATTCCGGACGGCCGGCGCCGCGATAGGCGTCGATCGGCACGGTGTTGGTGAAGATGGCGCGCACCTCGGCATAGATGGCGGGCGTGCGGTAGACGCCGGCCAACAGCGTGGCCGAGAGATAGGTCGGCACCGCGGGGGCAAAGGTGGACAGATAGGCACCGAGATTGGCGACCGTCGACACGCGCAAAGCGAGGAAATTGCCCTCGGCGTCGAGCGCCATCTCGGCGGTGCTGGCGTGATCGCGGCCATGCGCGTCCGACATGAAGGCTTCGGTGCGATCGGACGTCCATTTCACCGGGCGGTGCAGCTTGCCCGCCGCCCATGTGACGATGGCTTCCTCGGCATAGTGATAGATCTTGCTGCCAAAGCCGCCGCCGACATCGGGCGCCACCACGCGCAGCCGGTGCTCCGGGATGTGCAGCACGAAGGCGCCCATCAGCAGGCGGATGACATGCGGGTTCTGGCTGGTGGTGATCAGGGTGAAATCACCGCTCATCGGATCGTAATCGCCGATGGCGCAGCGCGGCTCCATCGCGTTGGGCACCAGGCGGTTGTTGGTGAGATCCAGCTTCACCCGATGGGCGGCGCGCTCGAAGGCGGCATCCACCATCGCCTTGTCGCCGATATGCCAGTCAAAGCAGGTGTTGCCCGGGGCTGCGTCATGCACCAAGGGGGCGCCCGGTGCGATCGCATCGGCGATATGGGCCACCGCCGGCAGATCCTCGAAATCGATCACCAGCAGCTCGGCCGCGTCCTTCGCCTGTTGGCGGGTCTCGGCGATCACCGCCACGATCGGATCGCCCACATGGCGCACGCGGCCGGTGGCGAGCACCGGATGCGCCGGCTCCACCATGGGCGAGCCATCCTTGGAATGGATCTGCCAGCCGCAGGGCACGCCGCCCACGCCATCGGCATCGAGATCGGCATGGGTGAACACCGCCACCACACCGGGGGCGGCCTTGGCAGCACTGGTGTCGATCGAACGGATGATGGCGTGCGGCCGGTCGCTGCGTTTGAGGATGCAATGCAGTTGGCCGGTGCGGTTCATGTCATCGGTATAATGACCGCGACCCGAGATGAAGCGGAGGTCTTCCTTGCGGCGCACGGACGCGCCAATGCCTTCGAAGATGGCGTTCATGTCAGTTTCCCCGACCGCGGTGAGCCCGCGTTTTCTTTTGGTCTCTCCGGCGCGGGGACATACCCGCGCCGGTTATCGCTTTCTGAATGTGGGGCTGATCACTCGGCCGCAACCAGCTCCTTGCCGTGCATCGTGTGCCAGGCGGCCGACACGGCTTTGACAATGTTGTGATAGCCGGTGCAGCGGCAGAGATTGCCCTCCAGGCCGTGGCGGATATCCGCCTCGGACAGGCCCTGCGGGTTCTTCTGCACCAGGTCGATGGCGGACATCACCATGCCCGGCGTGCAGAAGCCGCATTGCAGCGCATGATGCTCACGGAAGGCTTCCTGCATCGGGTGCAGCGTGCCGTCGGCGGCGGCCAGGCCCTCGATGGTGGTGACCGTGGTGCCATCCGCCTGCAGCGCCAGGGTGGTGCAGGACTTCACCGAATTGCCATCGATATGGACGACGCAGGCGCCGCACTGGCTGGTGTCGCAGCCGACATGGGTGCCGGTCAGCCCCAGCTTCTCGCGCAGCAATTCGACGAGCAGCGTGCGGCCCTCAACCTCAACCGTGTGGCTCTTGCCGTTCACTGTCAGCGTCACGTTTGGCATGTCTATCTCCCTGCAGAACGACAATTCTGGCGGCGCGGAGTGTGTGCCGAGGCATGAGGCTTGGTCAAGCCGCTGCGCCGTTTTCCTCCCGCCATGCCTTGCGAGATGGCGATTGCCTCTTCCGGCGCAAGGTGAATTGGACCATATCGGTAGCGTGCCGAACACCGAAGAAGGGTTGTGGAACGTCATGCAAAACAGCACCGGGCGCGTCCGGCCGAAGGCCGAGATGTTTTACGTGCAAATGGCGGTGGTGTGCCTGGCGGTGGCGCTGCTGGGATTTGCGCCGACCTTCTGGCTGCCGCTGGCGCGGGGGCAGTTCCACGCCAATCCGGTCGTGTATCTGCACGGGTCGGTGTTTTTCAGCTGGGGCGTGTTCTACATCTGGCAGGCCTGGCTGGCCGAGACCAACCGCTTGCAACGCCATCGCGCGGTGGGGCTGGCGGGCGTTTCGCTGGCGACGCTGATGGTGGTGCTGGGTGTGCTGGTGTCGCTGAACTCCACCCATCTGGCGGCGGGCGCGGGGCAGCTCGATGCGGCGCTGGCGTTCTCGTTCATCCCGCTGAGCTCGATTGCCTTCTTCGCGGTGTTCTTTGTGGCGGCGATTGTGAATGCGCGGCGGCGGGAACGGCACAAGAGGCTGATCCTGGTGGCCGCGGTGTCGCTGCTGGGGGCCGCGGTGGCGCGCTGGGGCATTGTGTTCTTTGCCCCACCCGGCCCGCCGGGCCCGCCGCCGCCCTTTGTGGACGTGCCGCCTTCGGTGGTCGCCGATCTGCTGCTGGTGGTCGCCATGATCCGCGACAAGCGCGTCACCGGCCGTGTGCATCCGGCCTACACGATCGGGCTGGTGTCCAACCTCGCGCTGAAGGCGATCGAGGCGCCGTTTGCCGCAACCGCGCTGTGGCATGGCTGGGCGGCCGCCATTTATTCTCTTGCCGCGTAATGTTCGGCAGATGAGGCAGGGCATGATTGTCAGGGCGTGCGTGCTTGGCGTTTTGGCAGTCTCCTCGGCGCTTGCCCCTGCCCCTTCGCAGGCGCTGCACTACGAAGTCAAAAAACTGACGTTCTGTGGTGGAAAATACAGCATTTCAGGCTGGTTTGATGTGGACGATGGGGTTGGTTTCACCCGGGCAAATCTGCTGTTCGACGGCGCCGGCCAGTTTTCCAACCCCGCGCACTACGATTTCCCCGGCCCCTCCTTGAACGCAGCCAATGGCCAGTTGACCGTCTTTGGGACCTATTCGAACAGCCCCGATCTGACCAAGCGTCCCTTTATCCGCCTCCGATTTCTGGAAGCATTCACGGCCGATACAAAATCCAACAGCATCTGGTATGCGACCGTCGGATACTGCAACAACAGTCGCTGTTCGGATGTGTGGACGGACGCTTCACAGCCCCAATTCCTGCCTCAGCTCCAGGGAAATCTGATCAGGGCCGCTGCGCAGACCCCGGATTTCACACCGCCCCCAAATTGTGATGATCCTGGCTCATAGGGCGCAATCTCAGCGGATCGGCGTGTTTGCCACCCAGCGTGAAGCACACCCCTTGCGAACGAGCGTCAAACAGCCCGAGCGCGACCCACCTCAATCCACAATGAACAGCCTCGCACCTTTCGGCGCATGGGAACGGTGCGCGGCATCGCCGAAATCCGACACCTGATAGCTTTGCCCCGGACGCAGCACAAAACGCCTGCCGTCCCGCAGCTCGGATTCCAGTTCGCCCTCCAGCACCAGCAGGATATGGCCGCGATCACACCAGTGATCGGCGAGATAGCCGGGTGAATACTCCACCATGCGGATGCGGATATCGCCGACCGTCAGCGTCCGCCATGTGGCAAAGCCGGTCTCACCCGGGTGGACAATCGTCTCCACCCTGTCCCAATCCGTCACGGTGAAGGCAAGCTCAGGGATTTTCATCTACCCCGCCTGTCGCCCGATCACGCCGCATCCAGATGACAGGCCGAGACCTGCCCCGCAGGTCCCACCGGGCGCAGCACCGGCTCCTCGGTGCGGCAGCGATCCATCACAAACGGGCAGCGCGTGTGGAAGCGGCAGCCGCTGGGCGGGTTGATCGGGCTTGGCACGTCCCCCTTCAGCATCACGCGTTCGCGCTTGATGCTGGGATCAGGCACCGGCACGGCAGAGAGCAAGGCGCGGGTGTAGGGGTGATGCGGGGCGGAGAACAGCGTCTCGCGGTCGGCCAATTCCACGATCTTGCCGAGATACATCACCGCCACACGATGCGTGAGGTGTTCGACGATGGCGAGGTCGTGGCTGATGAACAACAGCGCCAGGCCCAGCTCGTCCTGCAGGTCGGACAGCAGATTGACGATCTGCGCCTTCACCGACACGTCCAGCGCCGAGACCGCCTCGTCGCAGATGATCAGATCGGCGCCCGGGGCGAGCGCACGGGCGATGCCGATGCGCTGGCGCTGGCCGCCGGAGAATTCGTGCGGGAAGCGCATCATCGCATCGCGTGGCAGGCGCACCTTGTCCATCAGGGCGGCCACCCGGTCATCCAGCTCGGAGCCGGAGGCGAGACCAAAATTGATGATCGGCTCGGCGATGATGTCGCGCACCTTCTGGCGCGGGTTGAGGCTGCTGAACGGGTCCTGGAACACCACCTGCACACGCCGGCGCATCTGGCGCAGCTGGCCGGATTTCAGATTGTCGATGCGGGTGCCATCGAGCCAGATCTCGCCATCGGTGGGCTCCACCAGGCGCAGAATGGTCTTGCCGAGGGTGGATTTCCCACAGCCCGACTCGCCCACCACCGAGAGCGTCTCGCCCTTCGACAGCGTGAAGCTGACACCATCCAGCGCATAGACGAAGCCGCGTGCACCACCGAAGAAGCCGGAATTCAGCTTGTAGTGTTTCTTGAGGACATTGACCTCAAGCAAGGCGGGCGCGCTCATGCCGCCACCTGCTGCGGGCCGGCGAGATGACACGCGGCGAAATGGCCGGGCGTCTTTTCGGCCACCGCGGGCGCGATCTGGCGGCAGGCCTCGATCACCAGCGGGCAGCGGCTGGCAAAGGCGCAGCCGGTGATCTTGGAGCGCAGCGAGGGCACCTGGCCCGGAATTTCGGCAAGCTTGCTGCGCCCGGTCTGGTGCAGCGAGGCGCCGAGCTTGGGCACGGCACCCAGCAGGCCGCGCGTGTAGGGGTGCAGCGGGTTGGCGTAGATGTCTTCCACCCGGCCCTCCTCCACCTTGCGGCCGGCATACATCACCACCACGCGCTGCGCCATTTCCGCCACCACGCCCAGATCATGGGTGATCAGCATGATGGCCGAGCCGAGGCGGGTCTTCAGATCGCGCATCAGATCGAGGATCTGCGCCTGGATCGTCACATCCAGCGCCGTGGTCGGCTCATCGGCGATCAGCAGCTTCGGGTTGCAGGCCAGAGCGATGGCGATCATCACGCGCTGGCGCATGCCGCCGGAGAGCTGATGCGGATATTCGCGCACCCGGCGTTCCGGTGCCGGAATGCCGACCAGCGTCAATATCTCCACCGCGCGGCGCTCGGCATCGCGCGCGGAGAGGCCCTCATGCAGGCGCAAGGATTCGCCGATCTGCCGGCCCACCGTCATCACCGGGTTGAGGCTGGTCATCGGCTCCTGGAAGATCATGCTGATCTCCTTGCCGCGCAGCGCGCGCATCTCGGCGTCCGAGGCGGCGAGCAGGTCGCGCCCCTCGAACATGATGCGCCCGGCCATCTTGCCCGGCGGCGTCGGCACCAGGCGCAGGATGGACATCGAGGTGACGGATTTGCCGCAGCCCGATTCGCCCACGATCGCCACCGTCTCACCGGCATCGATGGTGAAGCTCAGCCCCTCCACCGCGCGCACCACGCCGTCCGGCGTGCCGAAATGCGTCTGCAGGTTTTCCACTGAAAGCAGGGGCATCGATCAGATCCGTTTGGCCAGGCGCGGGTCGAGCGCATCGCGCAGGCCGTCGCCCAGCAGGTTCACCGCAAGCACGGTCAGTGACAGGAAGACGGCGGGGAAGAACACGATGAAAGGCTTGACCTGCCAAAGCGCCCGCCCCTCCGCCATGATGTTGCCCCAGGACGGGATGGTGGGCGGCGTGCCCGCGCCGATAAACGACAGCGTGGCCTCGGCCAGCATGGCGGAGGCGCAGATGAAGGTGGCCTGCACGATCATCGGTGCCAGCGTGTTGGGCAGGATATGCCGCCAGATGATCAGCGGCACGCGGGTGCCGGAGGCGATCGCAGCCTCCACATAGGCCTGCTCCCGCAAAGACAGCACAACGCCGCGCACCAGGCGTGCCACGCGCGGGATTTCGGCGATCGAGATCGCGATCACCACGTTCTGCACCGAGGCGCCCAGCAGCGCCATGAAGGCGATGGCGAGCAGGATGGAGGGGATCGACATCAGCCCGTCCATCACGCGCATCACCACCGTGTCGAGCCAGCGGATGAAGCCGGCGCACAGGCCGATGAACAGCCCCACCACCGAGGACAGGGCCGCCACCGCGAACCCCACCATCAGCGACACGCGAGTGCCGAAGATGACGCGGGAATAGATGTCGCGGCCCAGCATGTCGGTGCCGAACCAGTACAACTCGGACGGCGGGCGGGTGCGCTTGGCGGGCGCCAGGGCGGTCGGATCGACGGTCCAGAGGAAGGGCGCGAAGATCGCCATGCCGAGGACGAGTGCCAGCAGCACCCCGCCGATGACGATGGTGGGATAGCGATGGATGAACATCGCAACCTTGCCGCGCGCCTTGCGCGGCGGCAGCACATCGGCAAGGGCCGGTGCTTCCGGATACTGGGCAAACAGCCAGGAGCTCATGATGGCCTCCTCAATACCGGATACGGGGGTCAAACAGCGTGTAGAGCAGGTCGACAGCCAGGTTCACCAGCACGTAGACGAAGCTGAACATCAGCACGACGCCCTGGATCACCGGGTAGTCACGCCGCAGAATGGCATCGACGGTGAGCCGGCCGAGGCCCGGTATGGCGAAGACGCTTTCCGTCACCACCGCACCGCCGATCAGCGAGGCAAAGCCGATGCCCACGATGGTGACGATGGGCACCGCCGCGTTCTTCAGCGCGTGCACGAACAGGATGGCGCGCTGGCCGGCCCCCTTGGCGCGCGCGGTGCGCACGTAATCCTGGCTCAGCACCTCCAGCATGGTGGCCCGCGTGATGCGGGCGATCAGCGCCATGTAGATCAGCCCCAAGGCGATGGATGGCAGGATGAGGTTGAGGAACCACGGCACCACGCCCTGCTCGATCGGCGTGTAGCCCTGCACCGGCACCCAATCGAGCGAGAGCGCGAAGACATAGGCCAGCACGTAGCCCACCACGAAGACCGGCACAGAGAAGCCGAGCGTGGAGAACACCATGGCCACGCGGTCGATCATGGTGCCCTGCTTCCACGCCGCCACCACGCCGAGCGGAATGGCGATGGTCAGCGAGATGGCCAGCGTGATCGCCATCAGCGACAGCGTGGGCTGGATGCGCTGCGCGATCATGTGGGTGACCGGCAGGTTGGTGAAGATGGACGTGCCGAGATCGCCGTTCAGCACGTCCCACACCCAGGAGCCGAAGCGCACCAGGAACGGCCTGTCGAGACCGAGCGAGATGCGGATCCGTTCGATATCGGCAGGCGATGCCTGATCGCCCGCGATGATCGCCGCCGGGTCGCCCGGTGCGATGTAGAGCAGGCTGAAGACGAACAGGGCGACGACCGCCATCACGGGGATGGTGGCCGCCACGCGCCGGAGAATATAGGCGAACATACCTGCCTTCTTACGTTTTCGAGACGCCCCAGAACACCGGGAACGGCGCCTTCACCACGCCGCTCACATTCTTGCGCCACGAGGTATACTGCAGGAAGAACCCGGTCGGGATGTAGGTGACATTGTCGAAGGACGCCTTGTTGGTGTCCTCCAGCGCCTTCTTCTCGGCTGCCGCATCGGGTGCGTCATACCAGTCGGCGATGCCCTTCTGCACCGCGTCCGATTTCGGCCAGCCGAACCAGGCCTTGTCGCCGCCGGCATCAAGGGCGGTGTAAGGCGCCGGGTTGATGCAGTCAGCCCCAGCGTGCCAGGTGTGGAAGATGTTCCAGCCGCCGGCGGACGGCGCGTCCTTCTTGGCGCGGATGGTGCCGGTGGTGCCCCAGTCGGTTGCGACATAGTCCACATTCATGCCGATCTTGGCGAGCAGATCGGCGGTCACGTCGCCTTCGGCCTTGGTGATGGCAACGTCGGTGGCCACGATCAGGCGAATCTTCTCGCCGTTATAGCCGGCTTCCTTGAGCAGCTTCTTGGCACCTTCATAGTCGCGCGGACCGCGCAGCAGCTCGCCGCCGACCTCGGTGTAGGCCGCGGTGCCGGGGGTGAAGAAGCTGTCGCAGGTCTTCCACAGATTGGTGTCGTCACCGGCCACGGCCTGCATGTAGTCGGTCTGGCTGAGCGCCATCATGACGGCCTTGCGGGCGCGAACGTCGTTGAACGGCGGGTGCAGATGGTTGATGCGGAAGCTGCCGATATTGCCGAGCGGATCGCCGATATCGATGTTGAGGTTGGCGTTCTTCTTCAGCAGGGGCACCACGTCCGAGATCGGGTTCTCCCACCAATCGACCTCGCCGTTCTGCAGGGCGGCGGCGGCGGTGGCGGCATCGGGGATGATGATCCATTCGATGCGGTCGAAATTCATGATCTTGCCGCCAGACAGCCACTCCCCCTTCTCGGGGCGCGGCTTGTAGCCGGCGAATTTTTCGAACACCGCCTTGGAGCCGGGCACCCATTCGGCGGTGTTGAACTTCATCGGACCGGAGCCGATATATTCGCTGATCAGCTTGAACGGGTCAGTCTTGGCGATGCGCTCGGGCATCATCAGGCAGACCGGCGCGTTGGACTTGCCGAGGGCGAACAGCATCTTCGGGAACGGCTTGTTGAGGCGCAGGCGGAAGCTCTTGTCATCCACCGGCTCCAGCGACTCCATGCTGGCCTTGATGCGCTGACCCATCGTGTCGCGCGCCATCCAGCGTGTGAGCGAGGCCACGCAGTCCTTGGATGTCACCTTCTCGCCGTCATGCCACAGCAGGCCGTCGCGCAGGGTGAAGGTCCAGTCGGTGAAATTGGCGTTGACCGTGTGGCCCTCGCACATCTGCGGATGCGGCACCTGGTTGGCGTCGATGCCATACAGCGTCTCCCAGATCATCACGGCGGCGTTGCGCACCACGTATTGGGTGCCGGCCACCGCATCGAGCGAGGACAGGTTGGCCTGCGGGATGAACTTCAGAACCTTGGTGTTCTGCGCCACCGCGATGCGCGGTGTCGCAAGGGCGGCACCGACGGCGGCGGTGGAGGCAAGGAACGAACGACGCTTCATGGTGATGCGACCCCTGTGTGTGGCGAGTGGTTGTCGGGCACGACCTAGCAATTGCCGTGCCCCAAACGATGACATGACCTTAGCGCATGGAAGCCATGCCGCAACCCGCTTCAGGCCCGTTTCAGGTTGTAAAAGATCATGAAGCCCGGAACGCGGCCGGCAAGGTCGCGGCGGATGGCGGTCGGGCGGAAGAATCCGCCGGTCGGGATCAGCACCACCTCATCCATCACCACGCGCTGAATATCGGCCGCGATGGCTTTCTGGGTGGCGAGATTGGGCGCGTCGAACCACGAATCGCGCAATGCCTCCAGCTTGGGCACATCGGGCCAGCCGAACCAGGCATCGCGGCCGTTGCCACGCGCCACCGGGTGGCCGGCCGGGTCCATCCAGTCGAAGCCCTCGAACGAGGTGCACAGCGCCGACCAGCCGCCCTTCTCCACCGGCTCCTTCGAGACGCGCCGTGTGATGACGGTGCCCCAGTCGCTGAGTGCTATGTCGGCGTTCATGCCGATATCCTGGAACATGCCGGCCGCCACCTGGGTGAGCGCCGCGGGGGCCAGGATGTCGGTGGGGCCGATCAGGCGCATGCGCGGCGTGAGCCCACCGGCCTCGCGCATCATCGCCTTCGCGCGGTCGAGGCTTCTGGGGCCCCACAGCACGTCCATCCCGGCGTCGCTTGCCATCGGGGTGCCGGGGGTGAACACGCCGAGCGGGACGAAATTGGCGGGGTCCGGCCCCTGGATGGCGGCCACGAAATCCTCCTGCACGACCGCGGGCAGTAGCGCCTGGCGGATGGCCTTGCTGTTGAACGGCGCCTGCAGATGGTTGAGCCGCAGCATGGAGGGGGATGGCCGGTTGTCGATCTTCTCGACACTGAGGGTCTTCTGCCGTGCCAGCAGGGTCTGGATCTCGGGTGGTGGCTGCTCGAACCAATCCATCTCACCGGCCTGCATGGCGGCGGAGGCGGTGGCGGCGTCGGTGATGACATGCCATTCGACGCGCGAGAAGAAGGCCTGCTTGCCACCGGCGGTGAAGTCCACCTTCTCATCGCGCGGCCGGTAGCCGTCGAACTTCGCATAGGCCATCAGACTGCCGGAGTTGAACTCCCGCGGCAGCCATTGGAACGGGCCGGAGCCGGTGGCATCCGCCACCTGTTTGAACGGATCGGTCAGCGCCAGGCGCTCGGGCATGATGACGCAGGCATTGGCGATGCTGGCCAGTGCCGCGAAGAGCAACGGGAAGGGCTTGCTGAGGCGGAATTCCAGCTTCGTGTCGTCGATCCAGACCAGCTCGTTGGTCACCTGCGCCAGTTTCTGGCCGAAGGCGTTGCGCACCATCCAGCGCTTGATGCTGGCAACACAGTCCTTGGCCAGCACCGGCATGTTGTCGTGAAACATCAGGCCGCTGCGCAGCGTGATGGTGACCCGTTTGCCGTCATCCGCCACCACATGCCCCTCCGCCATCTGAGGCTTCGGGGTGAGGGCGGAATCAAGGCCGTACAGCGTGTCGTAGATCATGAAGGCGTGGTTGCGGGTGACCAGCGCCGAGGTCCAGACCGGGTCAAGCGAGGTGAGGTTGGATTGCGGCACCACGCGCAGCAGTGATGCCGCCTCCCCCCGTCCGATACGCGGGGCCGCCAGCACCGAGGCCCCGATCAACACATCCCGCCGCTTCAACATGGCGCCCCCTCAATGTCCGCTGCGCATGGTCCGACCGAAACCGTGCTGTCGTCAGACCCGCTTCACGTTCCAGAACATGGCAAAGCCGTTGTTCACGCCGGTCAGAGTGTCACGATAGGCGGTTGCCTGCAGATATTGGCCGAGCGGGATGTAGGGAACGTCAACAAACACCTGGCGCTGGATCTGATCGCAGAGCTTCTTCTGGGTCGCCTCGTCCGGCGCATCGAACCAGGCGTTGCGCAGCGATTCGATCTCGGGGCTGGTGGGCCAGCCGAACCAGCCCTTCTCGCCATCGCCGCGCAGCGACAGATGGCCCGCCGGGTTGAGCATGTCGGTGCCGGCCCAGGCGGTGAAGAAGATGTTCCAGCCGCCCTTGTCGATCGGATCCTTGCTGGTGCGGCGCTTGAGCACGGTGCCCCAGTCCAGCGCCTGATAGTCCACATTGAGCCCGGCCTTCTGCAGGAAATCCGCCCCCACATCGGCCATCGCCTTCAGCACCGGGAAGTCGGAGGCGACGATCAGCACCACCTTCTCGCCATTGTAGCCGGCGGCCTTGAGGTCGGCCTTCACCTTGGCGTAGTCGCGCTTGGAGGTCAGCACCTCCATGCCGGCCGCGGTGGCGAACGGCGTGCCCGGGCAGAACACGCCGACGCCGTCATGCCACATCGCTTGATCGGTGCCGACCACGGCCTGCATCACGTCCGACTGGTCGACGGCGCCGAGGATGGCGCGCCTGATGGCGGGGTTGTTGAAGGGCGGCTGCAGATGGTTCATCCGCATGATGGCGATCTGGCCGGACGGGTCCTGCACCGAGACCTTAACGCCCTTGGCCTTCTTCAGCAGCGGGATGAGATCGGCGGTGGCGTAGTCCCACCAATCCTGCTCGCCCGATTGCAGGGCGGCGGCGGCTGTCGCCGGATCGGGGATGGTGTTCCATTCGACACGGTCGAAATGGGCGATCTTCGGCCCTGCCGTCCAGTCGGTCTTGCCGTCCGCGCGCGGCACATAGGCCTCGTTGCGGGCATAGACCGCCTTGGCGCCCGGCACGCGTTCGGAGGCGACGAATTTATAGGGGCCGGAGCCCACCATCTCCTGCACCTGGGTGAAGGCATCGGTGGCGGCAAGCCGTGCGGGCATCATCGCCGGCATCACGGAGGGCGATTTGCCCAAGGCGTCCGGCAGCAGCGGGAACAGCTTCTTGAGCTTGAAGCGGATGGTCTTGTCGTCGGGGGCCGAAAGCTCGTCGGTTGCCGCCATCAGCGCACCGCCGAACGCGTCCCGCTTGGCCCAGCGCTGGATGGAGGCCACACAGTCACTGGCCAGCACCGGTGTTCCGTCATGCCATTTGAGGCCGGGGCGCAGGGTGAGGTTCCACAGCAGGCCGCCGTTTTCGATCGTGTGGCCGGCCACCATCTGCGGGCTGGCGGCGTAGCTGCTGTCCTGGCCGTAAAGCGTGTCGAACACCAGATAGCCGTGGTTGCGGGTCACATAGGCCGTGGTCCAGTGCGGATCGAGCACGGTGAGGTCAGCCTGCGGGATGAATTTCAGCGTGCTCGCGGATTGCGCGCGCACCAAGGCGGGTGCGGCAAGCGTGGCGCCGAAGGCGGCGCCGGCGGTGAGCAAGTGGCGGCGTTTCATCATCTGTCTCCCGCTGTGTCGTGATGAAACGATGGCATTCAGGGCTGCCCCCCGCAAGCACGGCTTTTCCCGCAACGCCGGGCGCGCTACGCGGGCGGCATGATCAAGATCACACCCGCACATCGCGCCCTGTTCTTCGAGTTCCTGCGCTTCGGCGTGGTGGGCGTGATCGGCTTTCTGGTCGACAACGCGGTGGTCTACGGCACCAAGGGGCTGATCGGCGTGTACTGGGCGGGTGCCTTGGCGTATCCGGTGGCGTCCACCGGCAATTGGTTCCTCAACCGGATCTGGACCTTCAAGGGCGCCTCCAGCGACGCGTTGCATGTGCAGTGGCTGCGCTTCCTGGCGGTCAATCTGATCGGCTTTGTGTTCAACCGCGGCACCTATTTCGCGCTGGTGGCAAGCTTTCCCTTTGTCGAGGGGCATCCGGTGATCGCGGTTGCGGCGGGATCGATCGCCGGCATGTTCTTCAATTTCTTCCTCTCGCGCCGGCTGGTGTTCCGCTAGATTCAGTGCGGGGTGATGGAGGGTGAGGCGATGCGGCGGTTGATCGTCATGCTGGCGTTGCTGTCGGGCCAGGCTTTGGCCCAGCCCACCACGCCCGCACCCGGCCCCGCCATGAGCATCGGCAGCGACGCAGCCGGCTGCATCCAGGGTGCGGTGCGCCTGCCGGACACCGCACCCGGGCTGCAGACCATCCGCATCGCCAAAAGCACGTTCTGGGGTCATCCCGAGGTGATCGCCCATCTGCTCGACCTCGCACACCGGGCGCAGGCGGCGGGGCTGCCGGATCTGTATATGAACGACATCTCGCGCCCGCGCGGCGGGCCGCTGGTGGGCATCCATGCCAGCCACCAGCGCGGGGTGGATGCCGATATCTGGCTCGATGTGGCGGGGCCGCATCCGGTGCTGCCGGTGGCCGCGCGCGAGGATCTGGAGCCCCCCTCGCTGGTGACGCCGGATGGGCGATCCGTTGTGGCATCGCTGTGGCGCCCGGCGCACATCACGCTGATCAAACTGGCGGCGACCGAACCGGGCATCGACCGGGTGCTGATCAACCCTGCGATCAAGAAGGCGCTGTGCGAGCAGGTGACCGGCGATCGCTCCTGGCTGCGACGTGTCCGTCCCTGGTATGGGCATTCGGCGCATATGCATCTGCATTTCGCCTGCCCGAGGCTGGCAGATGGCAGCACCGGCGCCTGTGTGGACCAGGCGCCGCCCCCGCCTGGCGATGGGTGTGATGCAAACCTGCAATGGTGGTTCACGCTGCTCGACCACCCTGCCCCGCCGCCGCCGCCCGGCCCCGCGCCGAAGCCGAAGCCGGTTGTGTTGCCGGCCGCCTGCCGTGCCATCATGGCCGCGCCCTGACCAAGGACATATCGCAATGCATTTCTCGCTGCGGGCGGGGCGGTTTCGCGAGGCCGGCGTGTTCGTGGCCGGCTTCTGCACCTTCTTCAACCTGTATACGCCGCAGGCGTTTCTGCAGATTCTAGCCGATGATCTGCACGCCCCGGTCAGCACGATCGGCTTTGCCATCACGGTGACCTTGCTGGCGGTGGCGATCATCGCCCCGGTGGCTGGTGGCATCAGCGACCGGCTGGGCCGCAAACGGATCATCCTTGGTGCCTGTGTGGCGTTGATCATCCCGACCTTGCTGGTCGCCGCCAGCACGTCGCTGACCCAGCTGCTGGTGTGGCGCTTTGTGCAGGGGCTGCTGCTGCCGTTCATCTTCACGGTCACTGTCGCCTATGTGGCGGATGAGTGCAGCGGGGCGCAGGCGATCAAGACATCGGGCATCTATGCCTCCGGCACCATCTTCGGCGGGTTCCTCGGCCGCTTCCTCGGCGGGCTGGTGGCGGATCTGGCGGGGTGGCGCGCGGTGTTCGTGGTGCTGGCGGTGATCACCGCGGCGCTTGCAGGCTTCGTTGCCTGGGCGATGCCGCAGGAACAGCGGTTTCGCCCGGTGCAGGGCGGGTTCGAGGCGACATTGCGGGCCTACAGCCAGCATCTGCGCAACCCCCGGCTGATCGCCACGTGCTGCATCGGCTTCGGTATGCTGTTCTCGATGGTGGCGTGTTTCACCTTTGTGAATTTTCACCTGGCCGCCCCGCCCTTCTCGCTGTCGCCGACCAGTGAGGGATCGGTGTTCGCGGTCTATCTGCTGGGCATGCTGACCACGCCGCTGGCGACCCGTGCCGCCGTGCATATCGGCCGCCGATCGGCGCTGATGGTGGCGATCGGCAGTTCGGCATTGGGCTACGCGCTCACATTGTCGAGCGTGTTGGGCGTGGTGGTGGCGGGGCTTGCCTTGATCACCGGCGGGTTGTTCGTGGTGCAGGCGCTGTCGCTCGGCTTCATCGGCGCCATCGTGCCGCGGGCACGCTCCTCCGCGGTGGGGCTGTATGTGACGGTGTTCTACACCGGCGGCGCCTTGGGCGGGGTGCTGCCGGGCGGGCTGTGGCACAGCCAGGGCTGGATCGGCGTGGTGGGGCTGCTGTGGCTGGTGCTGGCGGCGATGGTGGCCACCGGCCTGATCTTCTGGCGCATGCCGGAGAAGACGGCACAGGGATTGCCTGCCAAACTGCCCTGAGGATTGCCAGAGCCTGGGCCCGCGGGGGTTTACGATGCGCCGCACCCGCCCAATTCTGTGCGAGATGCTTATTTCAAGACGAGGCCAAAGATGAACGCACCTTTCGATCATGCCGCCCTCCCCGAGGGCCGCTTCGCCATTGGCCAGCCGGTTTCGCGCAAGGAGGACCCGGTGCTGCTGCGCGGCGAGGGCCGCTACACCGATGACCTGAACCTGCCCGGCCAGCTTTACGGCGTGATGGTGCGCAGCCGGGTGGCGCATGGGGTGCTGAAAGGGCTGCAGACGGCGGATGCGCTGGCGATGCCGGGTGTGCGCGCGATCATCACCCGCGCCGATCTGATCGCAGCCGGGGTGAAACCGTTCGCAGCCGGTGTGGCGTTCAAGAACCGCGACGGCAGCCCGGCCGCCTCGGTCGAGCAATACGCTTTGGCCGGCGATGTGGTGCGCTATGTGGGCGAGCCGATCGCCATGGTGGTGGCCGAGACCGCCTATCAGGCGCGTGATGCCGCCGAAGCGGTGTTCGCCGAGATCGACAGCCTGCCAGCGGTGACCGACGCGCGCGCGGCGGCCGAGCCAGGTGCGCCGATGCTGCATCCGCAGGCCCCTGGCAATGTCATCCTGGACTGGCATTACGGGGACAGTGCCAAGGTGGCCGAGGCCTTCGCCGGCGCCGCCCACGTGACCAGGATGGCGATCCGCAACTCCCGCATCGTGGTGGCGCCGATGGAGCCGCGCTCGGTGATCGCGGATTTCAGCGCCGAGGATGGCAGCCTGGTGATGCGCCTGGGCTGCCAGGGCGTGTTCGGCGCCAAGCAGAACATCGCAGCCGTGATGGGCGTGCCGGTGGCCAAGGTGCGGGTGCTGACCGGCAATGTCGGCGGCTCCTTCGGCATGAAGGGCGGCGTGTATCCGGAATACGTGGCGGCGCTGACCGCCTCGCGGATGCTGAAGGCGCCGGTGAAATGGACCGATGACCGTTCGGACAGTTTCCTGTCCGACACGCATGGCCGCGACCATGACATGACGCTGGAGCTGGCGCTGGACCGTGACGGGCATTTCCTGGCCCTGCGCGTCGAGGGTTTCGGCAATATGGGCGCCTATCTGCACGGCGCCGCCTCCATCCCCGCCACCAACAACACGGTGAAGAACATCATCGGCGTCTACCGCACGCCGCTGGTGGAGGTGTCGTCCAAACTGATGTTCACCAACACCACGCCGGTTGGCGCCTATCGCGGCGCGGGGCGGCCGGAGGGCAATTACTATATGGAGCGGCTGGTGGAGACCGCAGCGCGCGAGATGGGGATCAACCCGATCGAGCTGCGCCGCCGCAACCACATTGCCCCCGAGGCGATCCCGTATGCGGCACCCTCCGGCATGCAGTACGACAGCGGCGATTTCCCCGCGATCCTGGACCGCGCGCTGATCGAGAATGACTGGGACAACTACGCCGCCCGCAAGGCGGAGAGTGCCGCGCGCGGCAAGGTACGCGGCCGCGGCGTGGGCCAGTTCCTGGAGGTGACGGCACCGGCCGGCAACGAGATGGGCGGCGTGCGCTTCGAGGCGGACGGGACAGTGACCATCATCACCGGCACGCTGGATTACGGCCAGGGCCATGCCACCCCCTTCGCCCAGGTGCTGGCGGCCCAGCTTGGCGTGCCCTTCGAGAAGATCACGCTGCTGCAGGGTGATTCCGCCGAGCTGATCGCAGGCGGCGGCACGGGTGGCAGCCGTTCGATCATGCATTCGGGCAATGCGATCGTCGCCGCCTCCGACCTCGTGGTGGAAAACGGCCGGGCGGCCGCGGCGCAGGTGCTGGAGGCGGCGGTGGCCGATATCGAGTTCGTGCGCACTGGCCAGGGCGGGCGCTTCGAGATCGCCGGCACCGATCGCGGCATCGGCATCATGGAGCTGGCGAAGAAGGTGCGGGCCGGACTCACCCTTGCCGATGGCACCCAGGCCACGCTCGATGCGCAGCTTGTCTTCGCAGGCGTGCCCAGCGCGTTTCCCAATGGCTGCCACATCGCCGAGGTGGAGCTGGACCCCGAGACCGGCGAGATCGAGGTGGTGCGCTACGACACCGTCAATGATTTCGGCGTGCTGGTGAACCCGCTGATGGTGGCGGGCCAGGCGCATGGCGGCATCGTGCAGGGCATCGGCCAGGCGCTGCACGAGCGCTGCGTCTATGACGAGGATGGCCAGTTCGTCTCCGGCTCGTTCATGGACTATCAGCTGCCGCGTGCCTCGGATGTGCCGATGATCGGCTTTGCCAGCCATCCGGTGCCGGCCAAGACCAACGGCCTTGGGGTGAAGGGCTGCGGCGAGGCGGGATGCGCCGGCAGCCTGCCCGCGGTGATGAACGCGGTGGCGGACGCGCTGCAGAGCTTCGGCGTGACCCATATCGACATGCCGGCCACGCCGGAGCGTGTGTGGGCCGCGATCCACGCCGGGCGTTGATCCTGCGCTTTTGGGTGCTGGACCATCGGACGCGATGATGCGAAAGCCTGCCCGCAAGCCACGCGGCAGGTTTTCGGGGGGCGATCGATGCGCATGATATCCAGATCGCTGCTGGCGCTCGCTGTCGGGCTGCTCTCCGCCTGCGCGATGCCGCAACCGGCGTCTCAGGCGGTGGCGGATCAGCCGTCACGGCAGATCGTGGTGACAGGCAACGCCACGGCGACCGCGGTTGCGCGCGACATTCTGCGCCAGGGCGGCAGTGCGGTGGATGCGGCGATCGCGGCACAGGCGGTGCTGGGGCTGGTGGAGCCGCAATCCTCCGGCCTGCTGGGCGGGATCGACATTCTGCTGACCACGCCGGATGGCGGGGTGCAATCGATCGACGGCATGGCAACAGCCCCCTCCGGCGCGATGCCGGCACCGGCGATGGACCCGGACGGCACGCTGCTCGACCCGCGCCGGGTTGCATTCAGCCCGCGCGCGGTGGGGGTGCCGGGCGTGCTGCCGGCCCTTTATGCCGCCTATCGCAGCCATGGCAGGCTTGCCTGGGCGCGGTTGTTCGAACCCGCCATCGCCCTTGCCCGCAACGGCACGCCGATGCCGCGCCTGCTGCATGATCTGCTGACCGACCCGCAGGCGGATGACACGCTGGGCGCGGTGCGGGCACTTTACGCCGATGCCAGCGGCGCCGTTCCCGTGGTGGGGCAGAGTTTCCGCAACCCGGCCTATGCGGCGGCACTGCTGCGCATCGCGCAATCGGGGCCGGACGGGTTGCTGCAGGGCACCGGGCTCGACCATCTGCTGACCCCGCTGCGGCGAGGAGCCTATGCCTCCAGCATGCGCGGCAGCGATCTGCGCGGCATCACCCCGCGCATCGGCCCGGCCCTGTGCCGCCCCTGGCAGGGCTATCGCATCTGCACCGCCCCGCCACCGGCCGCGGGCGGCTTCGTGATGTTGCAGATCCTGGCGATGACGCAGCCCGGGCGGGCGGATGACGCGGATTTCGTGCATCGGTTTCTGGAGGCCAGCCGGCTGGCGCAGGCCGATCGCAGGCGCTATCTGGCCGATCCCGGCTTCATCGATGTGCCGGTGGAGGAGCTGCTCGACCCGGATTATCTGGCCGGCCGCAGCCGGTTGATTTCGCCCACTGGCAGCATCGAGCATCCGCAGGCCGGCAGCATGGATGAGGCGGCTTTGCACCGCCCCGATCCGGGCCAGCCACAGGCCGGGACCTCCTCGGTTGCAGTGGTCGACGCGCAGGGGCTTGCGGTGGCGTTCACCAGCACGGTCAATCTGCATTTCGGGGCGCGGATCGTGGCGGAGGGCATGGTGTTCAACAACGCGCTGATCAACTTCGCACCGCCCCCACCCACCACCCTGCCCGGCAATGGCGGGCGCTATGCCAATGAGATGGCGCCAGGCAAGCGCCCGGTCTCGCCGGTGGCGCCGGTGATCGTGCTCGATGCGCAGAACCGTCCGGTGCTGCTGGGCGGTGGCGCCGGCGGCCCCGCCATCCCGGACGAGATGGCGATGGCGCTGATCCGCGTGCTGGGCGAGCACGCAAGGCCCGCACAGGCGCTGGCCGAGGGCCATGTGAACGCGGCCGATCCGGATCACATCGTGGTCGAACAGGGCAGCACCGCCGAGGCGCTGCGCCCGGCGCTGGAGGCGCTGGGTCATCGCGTGGAGCCGGAGCCGGTGGACAGCGGCACCGTGCTGCTGCTGCGCCAGGGCGAGAGCTGGATCGGCGCCGGCGATCCACGCCGCGAGGGGCGCGAGGCGCTGGGGGTACCGTGACGGGCGATCTGCGACAGGACCTGGTGTGGCTTTACCGCGAGCTGACACAACGCGGCATGCTGGTCGGCAGCTCCGGCAATGTCAGCGCCCGCAGCGATGACGGCATGCTGATCACCCCCACCGGCTGCGATGCGGCCACGTTGAAGCCTGCGGATCTGGTGCAGATGCGGCTCTCCGGCGCGTATGACGGCGCGATCCGCCCCTCCTCCGAATGGGAGCTGCATGCGGCGATCTATCGCGATGCGCCGAACGCCCAGGTGATCGTGCACACCCATGCCGACCACGCCACAGCCTTGGCCTGCCTCAACCGCGATCTGCCGGCGTTTCACTACAACATCGCCGAGTTCGGCGGCGAGGATGTGCGCTGCGCCCCCTATGCCACATTCGGCACGCCCGAACTGGCGCGGCTGGCGGCGGCGGCCATCCGCGGGCGAACCGCCTGCCTGCTCGCCAATCACGGCATGATCTGCCACGCTGCCACGATGAACGGCGCGATGGAGGCGGCGATCCGGCTGGAGGCGCTGTGCCGGCAATATCTGCTGGCGCTGGCGGCCGGTTTGCCGCGCCTGCTCACGCCCACCGAGATGCAGGCCGCCCTTGCGCGCTATGCGACCTACGGCCAACGACAGGAGACCAACGGATGAACGATCTGGATCACAGCCTGGCGGACCAGGTGCTGGCACGCGCCGAGGCCGGCTTTGACCAAGCCGTGGCGCGCTGGATGGACTGGCTGCGGATTCCCAGCATCAGCGCCCAGCCCGCCCATCGCGCCGATTGCGCCACCGCCGCCGCCTGGGCCGGCGAAATGCTGCGCGGGCTCGATTTCACCGTGGAGATTCTGGACACGCCAGGCCATCCCGTGGTGCTCGCCCATCACGCGGGCCCCGCGGGCGCGCCGCATCTGCTGTATTACGGCCATTACGACGTCCAGCCCGCCGATCCGCTGGAGCTGTGGACGGCCCCACCCTTCGAGCCGCAGCTGGTCGATGGCCCGCACGGCAAGCGCGTCGTGGCGCGCGGCGCGGTGGACGACAAGGGCCAGGTTGCGATGTGGCTCGCCGCCTTCACCGCCTGGCATCAGCAGACAGGCGGGCTTCCGGTCAGCATTACCGTGCTGCTGGAAGGCGAGGAGGAGATCGGCTCCCCCAATCTCGAGCCCTTCGTGATGCAGCATGCCGCCCGGCTCGGCGCCGATGTGGTGGTGATCTCGGACACCGGCATGTGGGACATCGACACCCCGGCGCTCACCACCTCGCTGCGCGGCATGTGCTATATGGAGGTGACATTGCAGGCCGCCGATCGCGATCTGCACTCCGGCATGTTCGGCGGCTCCGCCCTCAACCCGATCAACGCGCTCACCCGCGCGCTCGGCCAGTTGCACACCGCGGAGGGCCGCGTCGCCCTGCCCGGCTTCTATGACGGCGTGATCGAGCCGTCCGAGGCGCAGAAATCCGCCTGGCAGAAGCTCGGCTTCAGCGAGCACGACTTCCTGGCCGAGATCGGGCTTTCCGTGCCGGTGGGCGAGCAGGACCGCTCGGCGCTGGAGCGGCTGTGGATTCGCCCCACCGCCGATATCAACGGCATCTGGGGCGGCTACACCGGGGCCGGCAGCAAGACGGTGATCGCCTCGCAGGCCAGCGCCAAGATCTCCTTCCGCCTGGTGCCCGGGCAGGACCCGAAGGCGGTGGCGCAGGGCTTCCGGGACTTCATGCAGGCCCGCGTGCCGGCCGATGCCAAGCTGAGCTTTCAGGAATTCTCCTCGGCACCCGGCCTGCAGATCGACACCTCCAACCGCTTCGTGCGCAGCGCCGTGACGGCGATGGAGCAGGAATTCGGCCGCGAGGTGGCGATGATCGGCTGCGGCGGCTCGATTCCCATCGTGGAAAGCTTCCGCCGCGTGCTCGGCACCGACTCGATCCTGATGGGCTTCGGCCTGCAGGACGACAAGGCGCATTCCCCCAACGAGAAATTCGAGGTCGCCTGTTTCAGGCGTGGCCTGCGCAGCCATGTGCGGCTGCTCGGCGCGCTATCCCAATCGGAATAAGCGCCGCAAGCGCAAATCCTGAGGTTTTCGCTCAAGATCACGTGAGTCCTCCGCCCTGTTCCGGGCGGAGGTCTTTTGCTTTTGCGGCGGATGGCGAGACCAAATTCACAAGCGCGTGTGTCCAATTAATCCGTTATTTTTTGTAATTTAAAGACCTTGAGCCCGTCCTGCTGCCGTTGTTCTATATGTAAAGAAATGTTTGCTACGGCATCCATTGGAACAAGGGCTGGGTAGTTCGAACTGACACATGTTGCTGGCGATCACACTTCGCCACCAATTCCGGGTCAGGCTTCGGGAGTTTGCGAGAATGGGCAACGACATGACGGTGAGCGTGCAGCAGGGCCAGCAGACGCCCAACGGGTCGGAGGACAGCTCCTTTGACCGGATCACCCGTCTCGCCTCGACGGTGATGAAGACCGAGATGGCGATGATCTCGCTGGTGCAGACCGGCGGCACACCGCAGCTGACAGCGGGCCCCGGCGTCACCACGCTGGGCTCGGGCAGCACCCTTCCCTTCTGCACCCACACAATGGCGGCCGACGGCGCCTTCGTCGTGCAGGACGCGCAGCGCGACCCGCGCTTCGCCGCCGACCCGATGGTGACCGATGGGCCGAAGCTGCGCTTCTATCTCGGCATTCCGCTGCGCCTGCGCGACGGCACCACGCTCGGCACACTCTGCGCGGCCGACAGCACGCCGCGCGAACCCTCGGCCGAGCAGATCGCCATGCTGGAAGACCTCGCCCGCATGGTCGTCAACGAGATGGAGCTGCGCCAACTGGCACTGACCGACGGGCTGACCGGCGCGCTGACCCGCCGCGGCTTCGAGCAACGCGTGGAGGCCGAGCGCATCCGCTGCCAGCGCGCGGGCTTCGCCCTCACCTTGGTTGCGATCGATCTGGACAATTTCAAATCGGTCAACGACCGGTTCGGCCACGCGGTGGGCGACACGGTGCTGCGCCAGGTGGTGGATCTCTGCCGCGAGAATCTGCGCCATTGCGACGTCATCGGCCGCACCGGCGGCGAGGAGTTCGTCATCATGCTGCCCGAGATGCCAGGCGCCATCGCCGCCAAGGTGGCCGAGCGGCTGCGCCAGGCGATCGCCGATCTGCGGGTCGAGGCGTCCGAGGGCGTGGCGCAGATCACCGCCTCGCTCGGCATCTCCATGCTGTCCCCCGGCACCCAGACCACGCAGCAATCGCTGCTGCGCGCCGATATCGCGCTCTACGCCGCCAAGGCGCGCGGCCGCAACAAGGTGGTGCTGGACCCCGCGATGCTGTGATGCGACCTTCCATCCGGGCACCACTGATCGGTGCCGGGTGGAAACGGAACAGGCATGACACATCACGGCGATCTGGTGCTGGCGCTGGACCAGGGCACCACCTCCACACGGGCGATGGCGTTCGCAACGCCACAACTCTCCCCGCTGGTCACCGCAAGGCGCGATCTGCCGCAGATCTTCCCCGCCTCCGGCTGGGTCGAGCACGACCCGGAGGATCTGATCAACCACAGCATCGCCGTGCTGCGCGAGGCGGCCGGCGGTGTGGCAGGCCCGGTTGCCGGCATCGGCATCACCAACCAGCGCGAAACCACCATCGTGTGGGACCGCCGCACCGGCCGCGCCATCCACAACGCCATCGTCTGGCAGGATCGCCGCACCTCGGACATCTGTGCCGGACTGCGGGACGCGGGGCATGAGCCGCTGGTCAGCGCCCGCACCGGCCTGCTGCTCGACCCCTATTTCAGCGCCACCAAGATCGCCTGGATCCTCGATCATGTGGACGGCGCGCGCGACGCCGCCGAAGCCGGGCACCTGGCCTTCGGCACGGTGGATAGCTGGCTGCTCTGGCGCCTCACCGAAGGCGCTGTCCACGCAACCGACGCCACCAATGCCAGCCGCACCGCGCTCTACGACATCCATCGCGGCGACTGGTGCGACGAGCTGCTGGCCCTGTTCCGCGTGCCGCGCAGCCTGCTGCCGCAGGTGCGCGACTGTGCCGGCACCTTCGGCGAAACCGGCGTGCTCGGCGCCCGCACCCCCATCCTCGGCATCGCCGGCGATCAGCAGGCGGCCAGCATCGGCCAGGCCTGCTTCACCCCGGGCATGGCAAAAAGCACCTACGGCACCGGCTGCTTCATGCTGCTCAACACCGGAACCCAGGCGGTGGCCTCGCGCAACCGATTGCTCACCACCGTGGCCTGCCAGCTGGACGGCGTGCGCAGCTACGCGCTGGAAGGCGCCATCTTCGTGGCCGGTGCCGCCGTGCAATGGCTGCGCGACGGGCTGCGCCTGATCACCGCCGCCGATCAGGCAGAAATCCTGGCCCGCCAGGCCGATCCCAACCAGGCGGTGATCCTGGTGCCCGCCTTCACCGGCCTCGGCGCGCCTTATTGGGATGCCGAGGCCCGCGGCGCCGTCTTCGGCCTCACCCGCAACTCCGGCCCCGCCGAATTCGCCGCCGCCGCCCTGCAATCGGTTGCCTTCCAGACCCGCGACCTGATCGGCGCCATGCACGCCGACTGGCCACAGGCCGCCCCCGCCGTGCTGCGGGTCGATGGCGGCATGGTGGCCAGCGACTGGACCATGCAGTTCCTCGCCGACCAGCTCGCAAGCCCGGTCGACCGCCCGCGCGTGCTGGAAACCACAGCTTTGGGCGCCGCCTATCTCGCCGGCTACGCCGCCGGCCTCTGCCCACCCCCCATCGACTTCGCCAAGACCTGGGCGCTGGACCACCGCTTCACCCCCTCCGACGACCGCCTGCGCCACGACGCACTCTACGCCGCCTGGCAGGACGCCGTCCGCCGAACAAGAACCACCCCGTAGGGCGGAAGGCGAAGCCCTCCGCCGCACCCACCGAAACGACCAAAACACCCCCCGTAGGGCGGAAGCCGAAGGCCTCCGCCACACGCACGCAAAGAACAAAAGCGCCCCCGTAAGGCGGAAGGCGAAGCCCTCCGCCGCATGCCCCCCCCCCAAAGACCGATATGCCTGCCCCAATGCCCGCTTTGGATGACCGGACACGTCCCCCCTAAAACCTCACCGACATCGCAAGCGACCCAAAGCTGAACAGCGACGGCGATTGGTGGCGGAACTCCGCCGTCTGCCAGGTCTGCACATAGCTGAACTTCACCCCGCGCCAGATCATCGCAAGCCCGGCCTCCATCTCCCCCACCCAAACATTGCGCCGCACATGGGCGGAGCGGGTGAACAGATCGCCGTCCAGAAACGCATCACGCGCCACCGCCTGGCCGCCCAGCCCGGCAAATCCATACACCGCCACCTCGTCCGAATCCTGAAACGCATCGCCCCCGCTGATCCCCGGCCGAATGCGCGAGGCGCCGAAATCCCGGTCCAACCCGCGACCGATCCGCACCACACTCGCCACCTGTGCATAATCGCGCACCGTGCCCACACCCAGCGCCACCGCCGGCAGAATATCGGCCTCGATGCCGATCACCTCACCGATCGGCAGACGCCAGGTGCGCTGGTCCAGCACCTCAACCGCCGCCTCGTTGGGCAGCTGATGCGCCCAACCCATCGCCTTGGCATCCCGGATCAGGCCATGCACGCCGTTCTGCGCCTCCGCCCCCTGCGCCAACGGCCCGATCACCCCCAGGCTGAGCGACAGCGCATCACGCGTGCTGGCCGTGTCGTGCAGCAGTGAGGCGGTGAGCGCCAGATAACCAGCATAGGGCCGGTCAGTGGGGTCCGGCGTGCGCAGCGTCTTGTTGACCGGCGTGAAAAGCTGCTGCGTGCCCTCCAGACTCACCCGCGTGGTGCCCTCCCCCCACAGGGCTTGCGCCAGATCGGCGGCAAACCCCGGCACCGCGTTGACGCCAGAGGTCCAGCCCAGCTGCTGCCCCGCGGTGTAGTTCTGGTCCGACCCATGCTTCGCCGTGCTGATCGCATCGTTCTCAACACGAACCGTCCAGATCGAGTCCGCATCACCGGGCAGATCCTCCGCCGCCCAGGCCTGGGATGCGGACAGCAGCACAGCAACACAGATCACGGCTTGAACCGGCCGGCACTTGCGCACCAAATGATTGGCAATCAGCATGACATGGCCCCTTTGAGATCGCAGCGCCCTGGGGCGTGTGTGGCTTGTATCCGCACGCCAACGCCGGCGGCAGGGCCGGTATCTACGCAAGCTTGGCTGGAACGCGTGGTGGGGTGCCATCCGCAATCGCCGGGAAGTCAGAGGAAGAGTCTTCTTTTTGTGAACAAAAAGAAGCAAAAAAACTTTTGAAACTTACGGCTGCAGCCTGCACGCAAACGCGCCTCCGCCCACGCGAGCCAGGCTGCGCGATCCGTCTCGCCCCGGACAAATCGGCCCTTCAATAAACACACCGGAACGAATACCCCGCAATTCGCCCGCGGCATCCATCACCACATTTTACCATAACCCTCGCGCCGCGCCGCCGAAAGCACGCCGCGCGGCAACGGTATCCGCCCAAGATCAAGCTTCGGCCGCTTCTTGCGCGCACGCTTGGCCCGCATTGGCCTTTCAACCGCCGGCGCCACCGCAACCCCGGGCCGCAACACAGCCGTCTCGATCGCCAAGGCACGACACAACGGCCGCAGCACCGCAACCAGCTGCGGCGCCGCCGTCAACAACGCCACCATCTCCGGCTGCGACAACACAAAACGCAATTGGCCGGACAATCCAGCCGCCTCATACGACCCCGCCAGCACCAGCCAGCCGAACCGCCCCGGCCAAACCCGCTTCCCCCGAACCGAACAAGGTCGCGGATCGTCAGCACACCCGCCCGTCCCCCCGCGCGCAGCGCCGGGATCCCCAGCGGTCAAAGCCACATCCCGCACCGCAACGCGCCCCGCCCGAAACCGCGCCAGCGCCCGCTCCACCCGCAGGCCGATCTCACCAAGCCTGCGATACAGCAGATGCATCACCACCTGCGCCAACACCCCACGCGCCCCCCAGGCCGCCACCCGCTCCCGCAAGGAGAAGATCACGCAAGCCAGGGTCACAGAAGCATGGGCAGGAGGGGTCAAATCCATCCACCAGTCTGTTTCACCCCAGCTGGCTGAGTTCAAGACATTTCGAATACCACCACACACCAACCACCCGTAGGGCGGAAGGCGAAGCCCTCCGCCGCACGCACGCAAAGAACAAAAGCGCCCCTCGTAGGGCGGAAGCCGAAGGCCTCCGCCATTCTCTTCGTGAGATCAAAGCGCCTTCTTTTTGTGAACAAAAAGAAGCAAAAAAACGTCTACCGTTTTGCCACCGCCTGAACGGCAAGACGCCTCCATCCTTGCAAGCCCAACTCTGTGGCTTTCGCGGCAAGCCGCTGCGCAAAGACGCTTCGCACCTCCGCCCCACGCCCGCTGATCGCCATGGATCGGGCGTCAAGCGTGACCGATCATTCCCACCGACGGCACTGGGACGTCGCCAGCCACTTACACAAAACGCACTCGATCTGCTTCCTTTCTTGTTGCGGAAGGGCTATCCTTTAGCCATTGCATCCCGGGATCGGGGCGCGGAATTCTGTCTGACACGTGGATGAGATGTGCCATGTCAAACTGGAAGTTTTCATTTTATCTTCTGGCGTGCGTTGTTTTTTTTGACACCAACAGTCGTGCGGCATCGCTGGATATATTGGCTGCCTCACCCGACGCGCCTCAGCTGGACGTTATCGTCAACGGGCAGATCATCGACCAGTTTGTGCCCTTCCGGCAGCTGACGGTCCCGGTCAGCATTCCGGACGGCATGGACACCGTCAAAGTCAACGTCGCCGGCACCACAACAACCCTCATCAACACGACAATCGATGTCAGCCCCGGCCAAAGCTATACGCTCGTCGCGGGCAACACCGTGGCACGGCTGGCGCCCACGCTGCTGGTCAACCCGGTGGCGGCCGACCCAGCCAATGCCAGCCTGCAGCTGCTGCCCGAGGACCCAACCACTTCGGCGGTTTTTTGGCAGGTGGCAAGCGGGGCGACACTTGCGGGCAGCGTTGCCTACAACACGCTGTCGGCGGCGGTGACGCTGGCTCCCGGGCCAACCGTGCTGCAAATCGGCGCGGCGGGCAGCAACACCGTGTTGGCACAGGGAACCGCGCAGTTGGCGGCAGGCTCCGCCAACCTGATCGGCGTCCTTGGCGTGGCCGGCGCAAGCGGCGATCTGGCGGTGCAGGTGATCCCGTACAATCTGACGGGGGTGCCGATCCCGGCCGGATCGCAAACCGCCACCGTCTCCTTCACCAATGCGATCGCGGCGGCACCGGGGCTTGATTTCTATCTGGGCAGTTCCGGCCAGGTTTCGCCGACAGCCAATTTCGTGCCGTTCCGGCAGACGACCGGCGCTGTCACGGTGCCGGCGGGCAGTTACTTCGTGCAGGCGAATCTGGCCAACACGTCCACGCAGGTTGTCTCCACCGGCAGCCCCTCCAGCTTCCCGCAATCCTTCACGGCCGGCGGCGCATATTCGGCGGTTCTGGTGGGGAGCCTCGCCTCACCGCAGGTCGTGGTGTTTTCGGATCAGACGACCACCCTGCCCGGCCTGGCGGCGCTGCGGGTGTTGAACCTGTCGCCGGATGCGCCGGCGCTGGACATCAAGGTTGAGGGCGGCCCCACACTTGCGACCGCGCTGACCTATCTTGGCGATGGCGGCTATATCGATCTGTCCCCCGGCATGGACCAGATCGACGTGTTCGCGAGTGGGACGAACACGCTGTTGTTCTCCAAGGCGATCGACCTTGTCGCGGGCCATGATTATTCGTTTGACGTGGAAGGCCTGATATCCGGGTCCGCGCAACTGCAGCAGCAACTTCAAGGCGTTCTGGTTGATCAGAGCGGCTTTAACGTCAACGAGGTATCGTCCACAGCGGTTGCGGAGCCTGCGTCGATCTGGGTGTTTGCATCCGCCGCCGCGGTGTTTGGTTTGGTTGGGGCAAGACGCCGCGCATCAAAGCTGTGAACGGGGCGGACGCGCTTCGCACATCCGCCCGACGCTGGCGATGGCTGAGAACAATCCTGCAATCAGCCACCCTGCGTGAAACAGAGTGGTGAATGTATGTGCAGCCCCCTCCCAGCTCTGCTCAGCCGCGCCGACGCCGCGCAACACCGCCGAGCCCGACCAGGCCAGCACCAAGCAACGCCATCGAAGCGGGTTCGGGGACAGATTGTGTATTGGCAGACCCTGAGTCAGTGGTGATTTGCATCATGTACGAAAAATTGTTGGAGGTTGTGGCGATGCCGGAACCATTAACAGACCAATACTCGCTGCTCACCTCAGTCCCTGTAAGGCTGGTAGTATAGTCCCACGCTGCAGCGCTATACTGACCAACCACGCCCACCCAGTATCGTGTATTCGCGGTCAGGGCAAACGGGGTGCCCAGGGTATACGTTTCGGGACCCCCGGTCGGGTTTAAACCAAGGTCTGGAACAGTGGCGATCGACTGCAGCAGGGTCCCGATCGAGTTCGAGCTATCCGAATACAAGCCAATAGTAAACGAATTGACACTAGCCCCGCCGCGCAAATACAGTGTGACAGAAAGCAGGTTAGACGCGACACTTTCAGATGTGAATGATTCGCCACGAGTGTTCGAACCAATACTTTGACCTCCGCTAAGTGGAGCGCCAGTGATACTGTCAAAGATCACGGCCGAATTTGCTCCGATCGGGCACCCACCAACAATCGCCGCACCAACAACAGCCATCTTCAAAAAATTACGCATATGAGATCACTGTCTCCCCGGGATGATATCGGCCGGGATAAGATACAAAACAGGCCGGGTCAATAGTGAATTCCCGATATTTTCACGGAGACAGAACATTGCGGATCGACACTTATACCCGTCTGCTCGTCGCAAGACAGCCCGTATGGTGGGACGCGCTTTGGCGTCCCACCAGCCGGTCTCGCTGCATCAAAACCGCGTAGCACCGAAGGTCCAACGCCCCGACCCCACGCATCCAGCAGCTCCCAATCAGCCGCGCCGACGCCGCGCAAAACCGCCAAGGCCGACCACGCCGGCACCGAGCAACGCCATCGAAGCCGGTTCGGGGACGGATGGCGTGTTCGCCGGAACCGAGTCAGTGGTCACTTGCATCGAAAAAGGACCACCGGTGTTGGAATGGACCGAACCGCCATAGTAATAATACTCACTGCTTACCTCAATGCCAGACGTTGAATCGGTATATCCCCAGTTTATATTGCTTGCCGGACCGCTCACTTCCACCCAGTAGCGCGTGTTCGCGGTCAAAGCAAAAGGGGTGCTCAGAGTATAGGTTATGGCTGCCCCAGTTAGGCTGACGCTGTCGTCTTGAGCCACGGCGATCGGCACCAGCTCCGACCCAGGCACTGCCGGACTATTGGACGCCAAGTCAATAAAAAAACTATTTGTATCAGCCGCGCCAATCAAATAAAGCGTCACAGAAAGCAGATTGGATGCGGAGCTTTCAGACGTAAAAGAATCTGCGATAGGAATATTAACGCCATTGCTGCCATGAAGAGGATTCCCTGTGATACTATCATAGATCACGGCAGACTTTGCCCCAATCGGGCATCCACCAACAATCGCAGCACCGACAACGACCATCTTTAAAAAATTATGCATTTGATATAACAGGCTCCGCGGATTGATCCGCGGCGTGGATAAGATACGATCGGGTCTGGGTCAACAATGAATTCCAGATCCATCAATGAAAACCGACCGATCCCTTCACATATAATTAAACTTTCACTCGTTATAAGATAAAAAACATCACCAAAGGCCGGACCTATGGCGAGGCGTCGTCGGACTCAGTAAAAATAGCACAGCGGCAAAGCAGAACCTTGGAATCCCACCATGGCACGAAAGGCCAACACAGCAGGACACCAAGGCGCACGCCATTGGTTAGAGGTCGCAAACAGTCAAAAGTTTTTTTGGTTCTTTTTGTTCACAAAACGAACAACGCTTCCTATCCGCATGCCGCACCCGGCGGATGACGGCTTCGCCTTTTCCGCCCTACAAATCCACCCTCACCGCTTCGCCCGCGTCACGATCTGGGTCGGGTTCACGAACCGCAACGCCAGCAGCAGCCACGCCAGCGTCGTGATCATGTAGATCACCGCCATCGCATCCACCGACTGCCCGGCGCGCACGCCGGCGGCGAACACCGCGTAGTACAGCGCCACAACCAGCGTCTGGCTGGTGGGGCCGGCGGTGAGGAAGGTGAGCTCGAACATCGCGATCGTGCGCACCAACACCAGCAGCAGGGCCGCGAGGATACCCGGCAGAAGCAGCGGCACCAGCACGTTGGTGAACATGCGCAAGGTCCCAGCCCCGAACACGCGCGCCGCCTGTTCCACCCGCGGGTCGATCTGCTGGATGAACGGGATCATCACCAGAATCACGAACGGCACGGTCGGCACCAGATTGGCCAGGATCACACCCCAGACCTCGCCGGCGAGCCCGGCCTGATACAGCACGGTCGCCAGCGGAATGCCGAAGGTGATCGGCGGCACCAGCATCGGCAGCAAAAACAGCAACATCACGAAGCGTTTGCCCGGGAAGTCCCGCCGCGCCATGGCGTAGGCGGCAGGCACGCCGAGCAGGCCGGAGAGCAGCACCACGGCGCCCACCACCTCGAAGGTTGCCATCAGAATATCCGGCAGCTGGAACTCCTCCCAGGCCGACAGATACCAGCGCGTGGTGAAGCCCACCGGCAGCCAGGTGGTGAACCAGCGCGTGGAGAAGGAGTTCACCACCACGGTTGCGATCAGCCCGAGCAGGTTGACGATGAAGAACCCCACCAGAAGCCAGACCGCCCAGACCCACAGGCGGCCCAGCGGTGTTTGCGTGCGAATCATGGTCTCAACCCTTTCCGCCGCCGGCCGGCCCGCGATACAGCAGCGACTGCGCCCCCAGCAGGGCGGCCACGATGCCGATCTGAACGCTGGCCATGATCATCGCGATGGCCGATGCCATCGGGTAGTCGTATTCCTCAAAGGCTGCCGTGTAGGCGGCAACCGAGATCACCCGCGTCACACCGGCGGGCGCGCCGAGCAGCACGGCGGAGGGGAACACCGAGAACGCCTGCACGAAGGACAGGCAGAAGGTGATCGCCAACCCCGGCAGCAGCAGCGGCAGGATGATCAGCTTGAACCGTTCCCACGCCCGCGCCCCCAGCATCGCCCCTGCCCGCTCCAGCGCCGGATCGATGCCGGTCACGTAGGACAGCGTCAGCAGGAAGGTGAACGGAAAGCCGGTGATCACCAGCGACAGGAACACGCCCCAGTAATTGTGGATCAGGTGCAACGGCGCGTCCGACAGGCCGAATTCCAGCAGCGCGCGGTTGAGCCAGCCGCGCGGGCCGAAATAGTTCAGCATGCCTTCCGCCACCAGCACGGTGCCGAGCGTGATCGGGATCACGAGAATGGTGGTCAGCAGCCGTGGCTTGGCCATCAGCCGCACCCGCAGCGCCACCGGCACCGAGAACGCCACGTTCAGCAGCGTCACCGGCACCGCCAGCATCAGCGTCTTGCCGATCGTGTCGTAGAGAAACGGGTCGGAGAAGAAGCGGATATAGTTGGCAAGCCCCACCCCGCCGGTCTTCGGATGAAAGGAGAGATCGAGACCGTAGAAAAACGGATAGATGAAAAGAGCAATCACGAAGAGCACCGCTGGCAGAAGCAGCAGCGTCACCCCGTCAAAGCCACGTCGGGCAAGGGCCTGTCTCATGATGAAGCCCTCACGCCGCATAGACCAGAATACGGTGCGGATCGGCACCCAGATGCAGCGTCTCCCCCGGCTTGACCGCGTGTTCGGCGCGAAAATACAGCTCCGTGCCATCCTGCATGGTGGCCACGCCGAAGAAATCCCGCCCGCGATATTCCGCCGTCTGCACCACGGCCGGGATCGGCCCGTCCGCACGCGGCGACAGATCCTCCGGCCGGATCGCCATGACGGCCGGCCCCGGCTGCGTCACGTCAACCGGCGTCGCCGACAGCGAGGCCGCCCCCAGCGTCACCCGCACATCCTCGCCCAGCGTCACCTTTGTCTTGAGCACGTTGCGATAGCCCATGAACTCCGCCACATCCGGATGGGCGGGGCGGCCATAAAGCTCGGCGGGCGTGCCGATCTGGCGCGTCTGCCCGTCCTTCAGCACCACGATGCGATCGGCCAGCGACAGCGCCTCGTCTTGATCATGCGTCACATAGATCGTCGCACACCCCAGCGAGGCATGGATGCGCCGGATCTCGGCCCGCATCTCAAGCCGCAGCTTGGCGTCGAGATTGGACAGCGGCTCGTCCATCAGCACCAAGGGCGGCTCCACCACGATGGCGCGCGCGATCGCCACGCGCTGCTGCTGCCCGCCCGAGAGCTGGCCCGGCAGCTTGTCGCCCTGATCGGTCAGGCGCACCAGGCGCATCGCCTCGGCCACGCGGGTTTCGATCTCGGCCTTGGGGCGGTTCTGCATGCGCAGACCGAAGCCGATATTCTTGCGCACGCTCATATGCGGGAACAGCGCGTAGTTCTGGAACACCATGCCGAAGCCGCGGGCCTCCGGCCCCAGCGTGTCGATCCGCTTGTCATCCAGCCAGATACTGCCCGAGGACAGCGGCATCAGCCCGGCCAGGCAGTTCAGCGCGGTGGACTTGCCGCAGCCGGACGGGCCGAGCAGGGCGATGAACTCGCCCCGCCCGACCGTCAGCGAAATCCCCTTCAGCGCGTTGAGAGACCCGAAGTCCCGGCTCATCGCATCCAGTCGCAGCGCCTGGAAATTTCGCAGGCTCATGGTTACTTGCCCACCTTGGCGCCAACCTGTTGATCCCAGCGCTGGAACGCATAAACCAGCGGCTCGGCATCGAGCGGCAGCTCGATCGGGGTGTCCGCGATCAGCTTGGCGTATTCCGGCCGGCCGAACTCGGCGATCGCGTCCTGGCTTTCCTTGGGCGCCATGTCGATGGTCACACCGGCGCGGGCCGGGCCCGGATAGAAATAGCCCTTGTCGAAGGTGAAGGCCTGGGCGGAGGGCTGCATCATGTAGGAGACCATCTCCAGCACCAGCGCCAGCTTGTCGGCGGACAGGCCCTTCGGCACGCACATGAAATGGCTGTCACCGATCCAGTGGAAGCCCTTGATCGGCTGGATCATCGCTTCCTTCGGCACGGTGCCGAGCACGCGCGGGTTGATGTCCCAGCCCACATGCGAGGCGATGACGGTGCGCGTGCCCTCGCCGAATTCCTTCATCACCGCACCGGTGCCGGTCGGGTAGTATTCGACATATTTGCCAAGCTCTTCGAGATAGGCCCAGGTCTTGTCCCAGCCCTTGTTCGGGTCACGCGGCGCCGAATCACCCAGAATATAGGGCAGCCCCATCATGAAGGCGCGGCCGGGGCCGGAATTGGCCGGGCGGGCATACATGAACTTCTTCGGGTTCTGCTTCGCCCAATCGAGCAGCTCGGCCGCCGTGCTGGGGCATGTCTTCACCGCATCGGGCATGTATTCCAGGATCGGACCGCCCGGGCAGACCGTCACGACAAGCGCCCGGTTCTGGGCCGCCGATTGCAGGCGGGCTGCCATCGGGCTCAGCACGTCAAGCTTGGGCAGGGCGGCTGCGTGGTTGGGGAACAACGGCTCGAACAGGTTCTGCGCGATGCCGGCCGCCAGCACATCATTGCCGCCCAGGATAAGGTCGATATCCACCTTGCCCGCGGTCTGCTGCGCGATCAGCTTGCCCGGAATCTCGGGGGCGGTGGCCGAGGTGTAGGTCATCTTCGAGACCTTGCCCGGATTGGCCTTGGCGAAGGCGTCAAACCCCGCACGGGTCAGCGCCAGATTGCCCGCGGCATCGATGATCGAGATGCTGGCGGCCTCGGCGGCCCGCGCCCGGCCCAGACCCGCCCCGGTGGCGGCGATGGCGGCAGCTCCCCCCAGAACGTCGCGACGTGTTGCTGCAAACCTGTTCATGTGCGTTTCCTCTTGCTGATTGAAGTGGTCTTATGTCGCCACGGCCAGGACGCTACGCTGCCCAACCAAAGCATGCCAGGGAGATTGATATCGTGAACAACCTGCCGGGCCATCCGCCGGGCCGTGGCCCCGGCGCCTCGGTGAAGATCACCGACGTGGCGGCCCGCGCCGGCGTGGCGCCGATGACCGTCTCGCGCGTGCTGAACACGCCCGATCGCGTCTCCGAACCCACGGCCGCCCGCGTCCGCGCCGCCATCGAGGAGCTGGGCTACATGCCCAATCTGATCGCAGGCGGCCTGTCCAGCCGGCGCAGCCGGATGATCGCGGCCATCGTGCCCACCATCGCAAGCCCGATGTTCAGCGCCCCGGTGCAGACCTTCACCGACGCCATGGAACAGGCCGGCTATCACGTCATGCTGGCGCTGTCCGGCTACGGCGCCGAATCGGAGGATGCGCAGATCCGCGCCGTGCTGGCGCGCAGGCCGGACGGCCTGCTGCTCACCGGCGCCCAGCGCTCGCCCGCCATCCGCGCCCTGCTGCGCAGCGCCAATCTGCCGGTGGTCGAGATCTGGGACACCGGGCCCGAGCCCACCGACATTCTGGTGGGTTTCGACCACGCCGAGATGGGCGCAGCGGTTGCGGATTTCTTCGTCCGCCAGGGCCACACCAATTTCGCAGCCCTGTGCGCCCGCGACCCGCGCGCCATTCTGCGCCGCCAGGGATTTGTCGACCGTGTGGCGCATCATGGCCTCACACTCGTGGCGGAACGGCGGCTGGACGCGCCCAGCTCCATCGAGGATGGCCGCACCGGGCTGCGCCAGATCGTGGGCCAGCTGGCGCCGCGCACCGCCCTGTTCTGCAGCTCCGACCTGGTGGCGTTCGGTGCGATGACCGAGGCGCGGCTGCACGGCGTCAACGTGCCGGAGCAGCTCGCCATCTGCGGCTTCGGTGATTTCGAGGTCGCCCGCTTCTGCAGCCCGGCGATCACCACCGCCCGCGTCGATGGCGGCGCCATCGGCGCCCGCGCGGCAGAGGCATTGCTCGCGCGCATCAACGGCGCCACGGCGGAAAGCCGCGTGCTGGTGCCCTTCGAGATCATCCCACGCGGAACCACCTGACCATTTCCCCGATTGATGTTACCGGTAACATCGCACAGCTCAAACGGCCTGCCAAGCCCGCTCGATCGCGTTGCCGATTTCTGTCCCGCCAGCATGCGCCGGCCTTGCGATCCATCAGAATCAATCATGGATCAATGAAATCGCATCACTGATTCACAATGCTTCTCGACAAGCCGCCCCCAGCCGAACAGAAGACGTCCAATCCGGGATCAAGGAAACCTGCACCATGGCACAGCGCCTCTCCATCGCACCAACCCTCAAGCACTTCATCGAGACCGAGGCGCTGCCGGGCACCGGGCTGCAGGCGCAGGCCTTCTGGGACGGGTTCGCCAAGATCGTCACCGATTTCGCCCCGCGCAACGCCGCCCTGCTGCAACGCCGCGAGGCGCTGCAGGCCGAGATCGACGCCTGGCACCGCGCCAATCGCGGCAAGCCGATCGACCACGCCGCCTATCGCAGCTTCCTGAGCTATATCGGCTACCTCACCCCCGCCCCCGAGGCGTTCAGCGTCGAGACCTCGAACGTCGATGCCGAGATCACCAGCATCGCGGGCCCGCAGCTGGTGGTGCCGGTCAGCAACGCCCGCTACGCGCTCAACGCCGGCAATGCCCGCTGGGGCAGCCTGTATGACGCGCTCTACGGCACCGATGCCATCGCCGAGACCGGCGATCTCGTGCGCGGCCGCGGCTTCAACGCCGCCCGAGGCGCCGAGGTCGTCGCCCGCGCCAAGGCCTTCCTCGATGGCGCCGCCCCGCTCGCCCATGGCTCGCATGTGGACGTCACCGCCTACAGCGTGGCGAACGGCGCCCTGGTGCCGGCACTCGCCAACCCCGCCCAGTTCGTGGGCTACACCGGCGACGCCGAAGCCCCCACCGCCATCCTGCTGGTCAATCACGGCCTGCATGTCGAGCTGAAGATCGACCGCAGCCAGGGCATCGGCGCCACCGACCCGGCGGGCCTCTGCGATGTCATCCTGGAATCCGCCATCTCCACCATCATGGATCTGGAAGACAGCGTGGCCGTCGTCGATGCGGACGACAAGGTGGAGGTCTATCGCAACTGGCTCGGCCTGATGAACGCCACACTCTCGGCCAGCTTCGAGAAGGGCGGCCGCACGCTGGAGCGCCGGTTGAACCCGGATCGCGTCTACACCGCCCCCAATGGCGGCGAGATCACCCTGCCCGGCCGCAGCCTGATGCTGATCCGCAATGTCGGCCACCACATGTACACCGACATCGTGACGCTGGATGACGCCGAGGTGCCGGAGACCATCCTCGATGCGGTTTTCACCTCGCTGATCGCGCTGCACGACCTCAACCGCACCAGCGGCGTGCGCAACAGCCGCGCCGGCTCGGTCTATATCGTCAAGCCGAAGATGCACGGGCCGGAAGAAGTGGCCTATGCGCGCGACCTGTTCGCAGCCGTCGAAGACCTGCTGGAAATGGCACGCAACACGCTGAAGATGGGCATCATGGACGAGGAGCGCCGCACCTCGGCCAATCTCGCCGCCTGCATCCACGCGGCGCGCGAGCGCGTGGTGTTCATCAACACCGGCTTCCTCGACCGCACCGGCGATGAGATCCACACCTCGATCGAGGCCGGCGCCATGGTCCGCAAGGCCGAGATGCGCAACGCCGCCTGGATCGGCGCCTATGAGAACAACAACGTCGATGTCGGCCTCGCCGCCGGCCTGCGCGGCCGTGCCCAGATCGGCAAGGGCATGTGGGCGGCCCCGGACCGGATGGCGGACATGATCGCCCAGAAGATCGGCCACCCGATGGCCGGCGCCAACACCGCCTGGGTGCCCTCGCCCACCGCCGCCACGCTGCATGCCATGCATTACCACCAGGTGGATGTCGCAGCCCGCCAGAGCGAGCTTTCCACCCGCACGCCGGCCAGCCTGGACGCGCTGCTGACCATCCCACTGGCGGACCGGCCGAACTGGTCACCGGAGGAGCTGCAGCAGGAGATCGACAACAACGCCCAGGGCATCCTCGGCTATGTGGTGCGCTGGATCGACCAGGGCGTCGGCTGCTCCAAAGTGCCGGACATTCACGATATCGGCCTGATGGAAGACCGCGCCACGCTGCGCATCTCCAGCCAGCATCTGGCCAACTGGCTGCATCACGGCGTGGTCACCGAAGCGCAGGTGATGGACAGCCTGAAGAAGATGGCCCTCGTGGTGGACCGCCAGAACGACGGCGATCCGCTCTACAAGAAGATGGCGCCCGGCTATGACGGCATCGCCTTCAAGGCCGCCTGCGACCTGGTGTTCAAGGGCCGCACCCAGCCCAACGGCTACACCGAGTTCATCCTCCACGCCCGCCGCCGCGAGGCGAAGGCCGCCTGATCACGGCACGCCCGCTCAGGGCGTGGAAGGCCCACTTCCTTCAGGCCGCCAGGTCACATCGGATGGAAAGTCACCTGCATTGGCCCTGCAGGTGACCGCCTCCGTGTCGTGAAAGGCATTGTTGATCAACGTGTGCCGCACCAGCCCGCGGCAATGCCCGCCATCGGCGCGCACCGTCTCGCGCGCCACCCAGATCACGCCGCGATTGCCGGTCTCCGGATTTTCCCAGATCTGCTGGCTGCCAACCGGCGCCGCCAGCAGCCGGGTGATCACCACGCGCTCCCGCGCATGATCGGCCAGGTAATCGGCATCCGTCTGATAGCCCTCCGCCACCGCCTCTTTCTGCGTGACAGGTTTCTGCGCGACAGGGCCCTGGCGCAACGCCAAAGGCCTACGATCCAGCCCGGCCCAGCGCTGCGCCCCAAGCCCCGCCACCAGGCCCACCAGCACGGCCAGCCCGAACATCGCCACCACCCCGAAGCCGCTGTCCCATCCTGACAGCAGCCGCGCCGCCGGACCCGCAGCCCGCACCGGCCGCGACCCCGCCCAGATCCTGGCCTCCCCCTCGGCTTTCGGCCCCGCAGCCGGCATCGCAGCCTCCCAGCACGCACATCATCACCCGCCCGCAGCAAAGCAGCAAAAGATGAACAAAACCCTGCACGCCCCCCAAGGCCGCACCGTAAGAGATGCGCGATGTGCGCACAGCGCGGTTGGTGCAGCCGAAAATCTGCTGTAGCCAGACCGGTGGCCGTGCAAAACGCTCGCGACGGATCGCAAGCGTCCTGCTAAGCTCACCTTTGGCCGGTATTTTGGCCAAGCCTGCTCATCGACGCGCTGCTGCAAGGGTTTTGCGATTTCATGCCTGTCCCGTTCTCCCTCGACGACTTGGCCGGCACCTTCGATGCACGCGCCATCACCCGCGCGCGCAGCATCCTTCTGCTCGGCTCGGTCGAGGTCGAGCTGGAGGGGGACAGCATGACCGGCTCCATCGAGCATCTCGGCATGCACCAGGCCGCCAAGCTCACGCCCAAGCTGGAAGACGGCGCCATCACATTCGTCGGCCAATGCACCTGCCGCCAGCCCGGCTGCGCGCATCGCGCGGCCTTGGCCATCGCGGCCCTGGAGCGGTTTCCCAAGCTGCGCAAGAAGGCCCCTTCCGCCAAGCCGGACCTGCTGGCCACCAAACCCGCAACCGACCGCCGCCGCCTGGTGCTCGAACTCGCCGCCGCCCGCGCGCCCAACAGCTGCAAGGTGACCACCAAGCTGGTCAATGAGCGCACCAAGGAAACCGCACCCGCCTCCCCCGCCGAGGTGCTGGCCGATGCCAACATCCTGGAGGCCAGCCGCAACCTCGCCCGCCTGCTCGGCGGTGGCGACAAGCCGGAAACCCTGGTCAGCCAGGACAAGGCGCCCGAAATCCTCGAAGCCCTCGCCCGCTCCGGCCAGGCCCGCTGGGCCGCCACCGGCAAGCGCCTCAGCATCGGCGTCGAACGCCTGCGCGAGCCGGACCGGCCGTTCCAGCTGCCGCCCAAATCCGCCATCCTTCCGGTGGCCGGCGGCGAATTCTATGTCGATGCCGAAACCGGCAAGCTCGGCAGGCTCACCCTGCGCGTGCCCGCCCCGCCGCCGCAGCAACGCACCCGCGGCGCCTCCGGGCGCGGCGGCGGCCGGCGCAACGTGCCCACCCTCGCCACCATCCTGGCCCCCGTCACCCCACCGCGCCTGTTCACCCCGCGCCTCAAGCTGCACCGCATCCATGTGCCCGATGATTTCGGCCGGCTGCAGCTGCTCGATGTCGCCAGCATGTCCTTCGACTATGACGGCGTGGTGCTCGGCCTGGATGACGAGCGCCAGATCGTCCGCGCGGCGGATGCCACCTCGCCCGGCTTCCTGCGCGACCAGACCGCCGAGAACGAGGCGCTCGACGCACTCTCCGGCGATGGTTTCGTGCAGATGCGCATCGCCCATCCGGACACGCCGCGCGGCCGGCGCGTGCTCACCTTCCTCGGCCGCGACGCACCCGAGCTGTGGCAGGGCTTCGTCGCCACCCGCCTGCCGCCCTTGCGCGAACAGGGCTGGGAGGTCGATGTCGACACCGATTTCGGCCCACAGGTGGTCGATCATGTCGGCGCCTTCGACATGCAGGTGCAGGATGCCGCAGCCGGCCAGTTCACGCTGGATTTCGGCATCGAGATCGACGGTTTCCGCCGGCCCCTGCTGCCGATCCTCACCCGCCTGCTGGAACGCGGCGGCATGGAGGCCGCCCAGGTGATCGACGGCTTCGTCATCACCAGCCTCGATGATGGCCGCGTCATCCGCCTGCCGGTCGAACGCATCGCCCCGCTGCTCGCCGTGATGGCCGATCTGGTGGAGGCCTCCACCACCACCGAGGACGACACGCTGCTGCTGCCCGCCGCCGAGGCCGCCCAGGTGGTCGATCTGGAGGAGCTGCTCACCGCGCGCTGGAACAACGCCGCCGCCATCGAAAGCTATGTGGCACGGTTCCGCGACACGCCGGTGTTCGAACACGCCCAGGTGCCGGACAGCTTCACCATCACGCTGCGCCCCTACCAGCAGCACGGCGTCGACTGGCTGCAGCATCTGCGCGAGAACAACATGGCGGCCTTCCTGGCCGACGATATGGGCCTGGGCAAAACCGCGCAGACCATCGCCCATATCTGCATCGAGCACGCGGCCGGCCGGCTGGACCGCCCGGTCCTCATCGTGGTGCCGACCTCGCTCGTCGCCAACTGGGGCAGCGAGCTGACCAAATTCGCCCCGCATCTGAAAACCACCGTGCTGCACGGCATCGACCGCCACGAGCGCCGCCAGCAGCTGGACGGCTACCAGGTGGTGATCACCACCTACACCGTGCTCGCGCGCGACATCGAGGAGATGGGCGAGATCCCCTGGCACCTCGTGGTGCTGGACGAGGCGCAGGCGATCAAAAGCCCCGATGCCAAGGCCACACGTGCTGTGTGTCAGCTCAACACCCGCCACCGGCTCTGCCTGTCCGGCACGCCGATCGAGAACAATCTGGAAGAGCTCTGGTCCCAGTTCGCCTTCCTGATGCCCGGCCTGCTCGGCGACCGGCGCAGCTTCGCCAAGCGCTTCCGCACGCCGATCGAAAAACGCGAGGACAACACGCGCCGGCTGCAGCTGGTCCGCCGCATCCGCCCCTTCATCCTGCGCCGCACCAAATCCGAGGTGGCAACCGAGCTGCCGCCGAAACACACCATCCTGCGCCGCATCAGCCTCGCCCCCGCCCAGCGCGAGCTCTACGAGACCATCCGCGCCACGCTCTACGACCGGGTGCGCGAGCAGATCGCGGCCCACTCCCTGGCGCAAAGCCGCATCGTCGTGCTGGATGCCCTGCTGAAACTGCGCCAGGTCTGCTGCGACCCGCGCCTGGTGAAACTCGCCTCGGCGCGCGAGGTGGCCGCCTCCTCCAAGCTCGACGATCTGATGGAGATGCTGGGCGAGATGCTGCCCGAGGGCCGGCGCGTGCTGCTGTTCAGCCAGTTCACCTCGATGCTCGACCTGATCAAGCCGCGGCTTGAGGAACAGGGCATCAGATACGTCGAACTGCGCGGCGACACGCGCGACCGCGCCGCCCCGGTGCGCCGATTCGAGGCCGGCGAGGTGCCGGTCTTCCTGATCAGCCTCAAGGCCGGCGGCCGCGGCCTCAACCTCACCTCCGCCGACACCGTCATCCATTACGACCCCTGGTGGAACCCGGCCGTCGAGGACCAGGCGTCGGACCGCGCACACCGCATCGGCCAGACCAAGAGCGTCTTCGTCTACAAGATGGTCGCCGCCGACACGGTGGAGGAGCGCATCATCGAGATGCAGGAGCGCAAGGCGGCCTTGGCCAAACTCGCCTTCGAGGACGGCCAGGACATCCCGCATCTCGAATTCGACGAGATCGAATTCCTGTTCGGCGCCCGACCCCAGGCAATGGCCGCCTAGGGTGAGCCGCGTAGGGCGGAAGGGCAAAGCCCCTCCGCCATCCGCAACGCAGAACCCAACAGCCGGAAACGCTCCAAGGCTCAGCTCCAGGCCGCTGCAACACTCCGTTCCAGCCGCGACCACTCTTCCTCACCGGCCGGCAAGCCCAGGCGCAGCCAATTCGGCATGTCGTCAAACCGCCGGGCCAGAATGCCGGCCTCGGCCAGGCGCCGCCACACCGCCTGCGCCTGCCCACCCTCATAAAGCCGGAACAGCCGCGTGCCACCCACCAGCCCGAGGCCAGCCTGGGCGAACAGCGCATCCATCCGCGCCCCCTCCGCCCGCAGGCGCAGCCCCGCTTCCACCCGCCACGCCGCATCCGGGATCGCCTGCAAACCCGCAGCCAAGGCCGGACCACTGACCGCCCAGGGGCCAAGCGCCTCATCGCAGGCCATAACGAACCCGATCGGCCCCAAAACAAAGCCCAGCCGCAGCCCCGCCAGCCCACTCCACTTCCCGAAGGAGCGCAGCACGATCAGCCCAGGCCGACCCACCATCGGCGCCACGCTGAAGCCAGGCTCCTCCAGATCGGCAAACGCCTCATCCACCACCAGCCAGCCGCCCTTTGCCGCCATCGCGTCCGCAAGCGCCAGCAGATCGGCCACCGCAACCACCCGTCCATCCGGGTTGTTCGGGTTGCACAGCACGGCAATATCCGCATCCACGAGATCGCCGAACCGGCCCACCGACGTCACCTGCGCCTCAGCATACCGCCAGGCGAGGGCATGCTCGCTATAGGTCGGCCCCAACACAGCCACTCGCGGCGACACAAGGCCGATCAGACGGGGCAGCAGGGAAATGAAAATCTGTGTTCCTGGACCGGCCTGCACAAGGTCGGCATCCGCCACACCAAAGCTGCGCGCGGCCACACGTTCCAACAGGGCCACATCGAAATCCTCAGGCAGGCGTGTGATCTGATCCGCGCTGATCGGGTCGATCTTGTAGGGGATCGGATTGATCCCGGTGGACAGATCGATGAACGGCGCCGGCGCATGGGGGAACCAAGACCGCATCTGCGCCAGCGCGCCACCATGGGGCATCGCCATGGCCAAGCCGTCCCCGTTAGGATCGCCACACTCTGCCGGAGTCTGTTCCATCATCGCCCAATCTCTCGCCTTCATCGCCCTGGCGCTGCCGCTGGAAGCCCTGCTGGGTTACCCGCAAGCCCTCTATCGCGCCATAGGCCACCCGGTGGTGTGGATCGGCGCCATCATCTCAGCGCTCGACCGGCATCTGAACCGGCCTACCTGGCCCGCAACACTGCGCCGCCTGGCGGGGGTGCTCGGCATGCTCCTGCTCTGCGCCGGCACCACAGGCCTCAGCCTCGCCCTGCAGCAGGCGATTCGCACGCTGCTGCCGGCACCCTGGTCCATGCTCATCCTCGTCCTGCTCGGCACCTCGCTGCTCGCCCAGCGCAGCCTGTATGACCATGTCGCAGCCGTGGCCCGCGGCCTGCGCGATGGCGGGCTGGAAGGCGGGCGCAAGGCGGTGTCGATGATCGTCGGCCGCAACCCGCAAACCCTGGACGAGGCCGGCGTGTGCCGCGCCGCCATCGAAAGCCTGGCCGAGAATTTCGCGGACGGCATCGTCTGCCCCGCCCTCTGGGCCGCGCTGTTCGGCCTGCCCGGGCTGGTCTTCTACAAGACCGTCAACACCGCCGATTCGATGATCGGCCACCGCACGCCGCGCCACGAAGCCTTTGGCTGGGCGGCGGCACGCCTCGATGACGTCATCAACCTGCCCGGCGCCCGCCTGTCCAGCCTGCTGCTGGCCCTCGCCGCGGGACCACGCGCTGGCACCGCCGCCCGCGCCGCCTGGCGCGATGCCAGAGGCCACCGCTCCCCCAATGCCGGCTGGCCGGAAGCCGCCATGGCCGGAGCACTCGGCCTGCGCCTGGCCGGACCGCGGATCTATGGCGATATCCGCGTCGAGGATGCCTGGATGGGCGACGGCACGCCCGATGCCAGCGAAGCCGATCTGCGCCGCGCCCTTCACCTTTACCGGATCGCCTGCGCCCTGCTGATGGCGCTCGCGGGAACGCTGGCTCTCATCGCGCGAGGCTGAACAACCGCCCGACATCCATATGCGCCTCCAGATGCGCTGCCAGAGCGTCCAGCGTGGCCTCGATAGTCTCCGCATGCCGGTAATCCCTCGGCACACCGCCCCATTCCCGCACCAGCGCCGCCCGGGCCAGATCACCGGCCAGCAGACCATGCAGATAGGTCCCCATCACCCGCCCATCCGCACTGATCGCCCCCTCACCCCGTCCATCGGCCAGCACCGCGAAGGGCCGCGCGCAATCCACGCCGGTGGTGATGCCCATATGCATCTCATAGCCGGAGACCGTCCCGCCCGCCGTCAGCTCCCCGCTGACCTCACGCAACGCCTTCCACCCCGCCAGCACCGTCTCCACCTCAAGCAAGCCCAACCCGGGCGCGGCCCCAGGCGGCCCCTCGATGCCATCCGGATCCGCCACCACCCGCCCCAACATCTGATACCCGCCGCACAGCCCCAGCACCCGCCCGCCGCGCCTGACATGCGCCGCCAGGTCAACATCCCATCCCGCCGTCCGCAGCGAAGCCAGATCGGCCAATGTCGATTTCGACCCCGGCAGCACCACCACATCACAGTCCGGGATCGCCTCGCCCGGCCGGATCAGCCGCAGATCCACGTCAGGCTCTTCCGCCAGCGGGTCCAGATCGTCGAAATTCGCGATCATCTTCAGGCACAACGCCACCACGCGCAGCGCCGCCCCCTCCCGCCGGCGCGCGCGCCCGGCCAGCTCCATCGCATCCTCCGCCGGAAGCCGGGATGCGCCCTCGAAATGCGGCACCAACCCCAGCGCGGGCCAACCGGTGCGCTCCGCGATCAACGCCATGCCATCGGCGAACAGCGACAGATCACCGCGCATCCGATTCACAATGAACCCGCACACCATCGCCGCATCCTCGGGCTCAAGCACCGCCCGCGTGCCCACCAGGCTCGCAATCACCCCGCCCCGGTCAATATCGCCGATCACCACCACCGGCACGCCCGCCGCCCGCGCGAACCCCATATTGGCGATGTCGCCCTTGCGCAGATTGATCTCGGACGCCGATCCCGCGCCCTCCACCAGCACCAGATCAGCCTCGGCGGACAGCAGGCGAAAACTCTCCAGCACCTCCGGCAGCAGCCCAGGCTTCATCGCCTGATACTCACGCGCCCGCGCGGCGCCGCGCACCCGGCCCTGCACCACCAGCTGGGCGCCGATCTCGCTTTGCGGCTTCAGCAGCACCGGGTTCATATGCACCGAGGGCGCCACGCCACAGGCCAGCGCCTGCAACGCCTGCGCCCGACCGATCTCGCCGCCATCGGCGGTCACCGCCGCGTTGTTGGACATGTTCTGCGGCTTGAACGGCCGCACCGACAGGCCGCGCAGCTTCGCCGCCCGGCACAGCCCCGCCACCAGCAAGGATTTGCCAACGCTCGATCCCGTGCCTTGAAACATGAGGGCAGGCATCAGAACTCGATGCCCTGCTGCGCCTTCACCCCAGCGGCAAAATGGTGCTTCACCGCGCCAAACTCCGTCACCAGATCGGCCGCCTCGATCAGCGCCGGCTTCGCATTCCGCCCGGTCACCACCACGTGCTGCATCGCAGGCCGCGCCGCGAAGCCCGCCAGCACCGCATCCAGCGCCAGATAGTCATAGCGCAGGGCGATATTCAGCTCGTCCAGCACCACCAGCGCCACCTGCGGATCGGCCAGAAACGCCCGAGCCTTCTCCCAGGCGCGCCCAGCCGCCGCCACGTCGCGCGCGCGGTCCTGCGTCTCCCAGGTGAAGCCCTCGCCCATGCTGTGCCAGGCGATCAGATCGCCGAACGCGGCAAACGCATCCCGCTCCCCGGTGCCCCAGGCGCCCTTGATGAACTGCACCACCCCCACCCGCCTGCCATGCCCCAGCATGCGCAGGGCCAGGCCAAACGCCGCCGTGCTTTTGCCCTTGCCCGGCCCGGTATGAACGATCAGCAGACCCTTCTCGATGGTCTTGGACGCAACCTCCGCATCCTGCACCGCCTTGCGCCTGGCCATCTTCTCGCGGTGGCGGGCCTCCTCCTCGCTCATCCCTTCACCCGCATCGCAATCCCCGCCACCATGAACTCCACCCGATCCGCCAGCGCCGCCACGCGCTGGTTCAGCAGCCCGGCCGCGTCGCGAAACCGCCGCGCCAGCGCGTTGTCCGGCACAATGCCAAGCCCCGTCTCATTGGCCACCAGCACGGTCAGACCACGTCGCGCCCGCAGCGCCCCGATCAGCCCATCCGCCGCATCCTCGATGTCGTACTCGCCCAGCAGCAGATTGGTCACCCACAGCGTCAGGCAATCCACCAGCACCGGATGATCCCCCGCCTGCTCCAGCGCCAGGGCCAGATGCAGCGGCGCCTCACTGGTGATCCAGCCGGAAGGCCTGCGCGCGCGATGCAACGCGATGCGCGCATGCATCTCCTCATCAAAGGCCTGGGCGGTCGCGATATACACCCAAGGCCCCGGCAGCGCCTCCACACTTGCCTCCGCATGCCGGCTCTTGCCGGAGCGCGCGCCGCCCAGCACGAAATGCACCTGGGGTTCTGTCATGTCAGTTCCCCTGTGATGGCACTGTCCATTTGATTTGACACTCGCATCCCCCGGTCATACGCAGAAGCGGATGGTCCTTCCAGTCGGAAGGTGAAAAGGGAATGCGGTGCGGGAGACATCCCCAGGCCGCAGCTGCCCCCGCAACTGTAGGCGGAGAGTGTCTGGCCCCATGCCACTGGCGCGAAAGCGCTGGGAAGGTCGGTCAGAGGCGTCTGATCCGCAAGCCAGGAGACCTGCCATCGCGCCCGGGCAACCGGGAGACCAATTGTGCCGCCGGGCGGGGTGCCCCGGAGGCTTCGATCCCGCACGGCTCACCCCGCGCGGCACCGACCCCGCGTGCACGCCGCACAACGGGCAATTCGCACCCGAGAACCGTGGCAGCAAGGCTGCAACCAGGCAGGGTGACATGACCGATACGACTCCCACACTCCATATCTGCGTCACCTGCCGCGCCAATCTGCCGCTGGTGGAGAACGAGAAGGTGATGGGCCGCAAACTCTACGAGGCGGTGGCCGATCATCTCGACCCGATGATCTCGCTGCAACCCGTGGTCTGCCTCGGCAACTGCCTGCAAGGCTGCTCGGCGGCGATGACGCAGCAGGGCAAATGGTCCTATCTGCTCGGCCATCTCACCCCGGATCACGCAGCCGACCTCGCCCATTACGCGCTGGCTTTCGTCAAATCCGAGAACGGCACAGTATGGCGTTCCGGACGTGCGGACTCGTTGCGCGATGCCATCGTGGCCCGTATCCCCGGCCAAGGTTTCACCCAGAAGGAGACCGCATGATGCCCCGCATCCCCGCCACCATCATCACCGGCTTCCTCGGCGCCGGCAAAACCACGCTGCTGCGCCATGTGCTGGCCCATGCCGGCGGAAGGCGCTTCGCCGTCATCGTCAACGAGTTCGGCGAGCTGGGCATCGATGGCGAAACCCTGAAATCCTGCGGCATCCCGGGCTGCGAGGACACCGATATCGTCGAACTCGCCAATGGCTGCCTGTGCTGCACCGTGGCGGACGAGTTCC
>CAIYCW010000039.1 GCA_903924855.1 uncultured Rhodospirillales bacterium
ATCCGCGCCGTTCTTGCGTTTGGGGGTGCGGCGTGGGGTGCGGCTTGGTTGGTTTCCGCCGTTGGCCAGGCGGAAGGATGAAAGTTTTTTGCTTCTTTTTTTCAAAAAAGAAGGTGCTTGCTTGGGCGCAAAGAGGCGGAGGCGCTTCGCGCTTCCGCCCTACGGGGGTGGGGGTTAGGCGGCGCCGGCGGCTTCGAGGGCTTCTTCGGCTTCCATCCATTCGGCTTCGGCGGATTTTATTTCGCGTTTGAGGTCTGAGAGGCGGGTTTTGGCGGAGATCATGTCGCCCATGCGGTGGGGCTGGTAGATGCTGGGGTTGGCCAGCGTTTCCTCCACCTTTTTCAGCTCTTCGGTGAGTTTGGCGAGTTTGGCCTCGGCGTTCTTGGCCTGTTTGCGCAGCGGGTTGAGCGCCTTGTTGTCCACCTGTTTCTTGGCGTGTTTGCCCTGCATGCCGGTGGCGTCACCGCGCCCGGCGGGCCTGCCGGAGATGCGGGCGCGTTCGGCGAGGAAGACGCGGTATTCGTCCATGTCGCCGTCGTAGGGTTTCACCTGGCCGTCCGCCACCAGCCAGAGCTGGTCGGCCACGAGTTCGACCAGGTTGGGGTCGTGGGTGATGAGCAGGACGGCGCCGGAATAGGCGCCAAGGGCGCGGACCATGGCGTCCTTGGCGTCGATGTCCAGATGGTTGGTGGGCTCGTCGAGGATGAGCATCTGCGGTGCGTCGCGCGTGGCGAGTGCCAGCAGGAGGCGGGCCTTTTCGCCGCCGGAGCAGGCGGAGACCTTGGTGTTGGCGCGTTCGCTGTCGATGCCGAAACGGGCGAGCTGGCTGCGGACCTGTTGCAGGGTTGCGGTGGGAAGGGCGCGCTGCATGTGGTCGATCGGTGTTTCGTGGCCGATCAGCTCGTCTTCCTGGTGCTGGGCGAAGAAGCCCACGCGCAGCTTGGGGCCGCGGAAGGTTTTGCCGCCCATCTGTTCCATGCGGCCGGCGATGAGTTTGGCGAGGGTGGATTTGCCGTTGCCGTTGGCGCCGAGCAGGGCGATGCGGTCGCCCATGTCGATGCGCAGGCTGATGTTGCGCAGCAGGGGTTTGCCGTCATAACCGACGGAGACGCCGTCCATCGACAGGATGGGCGGGGCGAGCTGGGCGGGTTCAGGGAAGTTGAAGCGGGTGACGGTGTCTTCGATGACGCTTTCGATCTGCGGCAGCTTGGCGATGGCCTTGATGCGGGCCTGGGCCTGTTTGGCCTTGGCGGCCGAGGCGCGGAAGCGGTCGACGAATTGCTGCAGATGCGCCTTCTGGTCGGCGACCTTTTCGGCCTGGGATTTCAGCTGCATGGCGCGTTCGGTGCGGATGCGGACGAACTCGTCATAGCCGCCGGGGGTGAGGCTGATCTTGGCCTGGTCGAGATGGGCGATGCTGTCCACGCAGCGATCGAGCAGGCCGCGGTCATGCGAGATGAGCAGGCAGGCGCCGGGAAATTTGGCGAGCCAGGTTTCGAGCCACAGCGTGGCTTCGAGGTCGAGATGGTTGGTGGGCTCGTCGAGCAGCAGGATGTCCGGGTTGGAGAAGAGGGCGGTGGCCAGCGCCACGCGCATGCGCCAGCCGCCGGAGAATTCATCGACCGGGCGGGCCTGGGTTGCGGCATCGAAGCCGAGGCCTGCCAGGATGGTGGCGGCGCGGGCGGGGGCGGCGTCGGCGCCGATCGTGTGCAGGCGGTCATGCACTTCGGCCAGGCGCATCGGCTCGGTGTTGGGGTCGTCCGCCTCGGCCATCAGGGCTTCGCGTTCCTCATCGCCGCGCAGCACGGTTTCCAGCAGGGATTGCGGGCCGGAGGGGGCTTCCTGTTTGAGGTAGGAGAGCCTGGCGCGGGCGGCGAGGCGGATATCGCCGCCGTCCAGCGCGACCGAGCCGGTGATGGCCTTGAACAGGGTGGATTTGCCGGCCCCGTTGCGGCCGACGAGGCCGATGCGCCGCCCTGGGTCGACGGTGAGGTCGGCCTGGTTGAGCAGGGTGCGGCCTGCCATGCGGATGGTGACGCCGGAGAGGATCAGGAGGCTCATGCGCAGGCTGATACAGGGTTGGGGGCATGCGGGGGAAGGGGTTGCCGGGGCATCTGGCCTGCTCTAAAGCGCGGTCGCACGCAACATATTCAAAAAGAGAGACCAGTCATGGCCATCGAACGCACGTTTTCGATCCTGAAGCCGGATGCCACGGCCCGCAATCTGACGGGTGCCATCAACGCCGTCATCGAGAAGGCCGGTCTGCGCATCATCGCCCAGAAGCGCATCCACATGACCACGGCGCAGGCCGAGACGTTCTATGGTGTGCACCGTGAGCGCGGCTTCTTCCGCGATCTGGTGACCTTCATGACCTCGGGCCCGGTGGTTGTGCAGGTGCTGGAAGGCGAGAACGCCATTGCCGCCTATCGCGATGTGATGGGTGCGACCAACCCGGCCAATGCCGCGCCGGGCACCATCCGCAAGGAATTCGCCGAGAGCATCGAGGCGAACTCCGCGCATGGCTCGGACAGCGCCGAGAACGCCGCCATCGAGATCGCGTATTTCTTCGCGGGCATCGAGCTGGTTGGCTAGAGCACGGTCCGGCCGATTGGAATCAATCGGTCGGACGGTCGTGCTCTAGAAATCACAATATCTAGAGCAACTTGGTCCGATCTGACTGACCGCAAAGCGGTTCAGTCAGACCGGACGTTGCTCTAAGCCTTCGGGTTTGGTTTGAAAAACCCCGCCAGGGCAACCGGGCGGGGTTTTTTTGTGACGTTTGGGTGTTTGTTTGAAAATGTAATGGATTTCCCGGAACATTTGCGTTAAGCGAATATTAAGAGATGTGAAGCTCGGGAGTGCAGGGTATGCGCAATCGTCTGTTGGCCGGTGTCGCCATTTTGCAGATGGCGGTGTTGGGGCATGTATCGCAGGCTCTGGCGCTGGATCCTCCGGTCACGCCGCTGGGCCCCACGACCCAGACGTTCAATCCCGCTGATTTTTCGGTCTCCATCGACGATCAATCCGTGTCGCCGACCAACTTCGTCGCAACCCCGCCGGCTTCGCAGGGCGGGCCAAACGCGATCATTTCGACCAACGGGACGGGTGATGCGGGCCTTGTGGTGCCGGGGGTGCCGTTTGCCGCCTCGACGATCACGCCGAGCGCCACCGCCATTGTGAACACGTTGGGGCTGGTGACGGTGATGTCCTCCGTGACCTGGGATTTCGAGATCGTCGCGGTGCCTGGCGCTCCCTCCAGCTTCGTGCCGGCCTCCACGGTCACGCTGGATGTGGGGGGGATGACCTCGGCTTCCGGGACAGGGGCGTTCCAGTCGATCGCGGAGTTCTATCTGACCGACTCGCCGGTGGTGGAGCTTGGGACGTTCTTCTACAGCTGTGCTTATGGCAACGATGTGGGTGAGGGGACGTCCAACACCTGTCCGGGGCCGAACAACCCGCTGACGCCCCCTGTGACGTATGGCTCGGTGGGGACGGCCACGTACTCACAGGCCAGTGGCGGGTTCTCCTTCACCTTCCCGACCAACAAGGTGCAAGGCGTTGAGGTCGAGGCGTTTGTGGTGACCGACGACAACAATTCGTCCGCGACGGCGTTTGTTGATCCCACGATCACGATCGATCCCAGCACGCCGGACTATCAGTATTACCAGGTGATTCAGAGCGCCAACCTGGTGCCTGAGCCGTCCTCCTGGGCGATGCTGGGCTCGGCCGGGCTGATCGCGTTCGGCCTTGCCGGTGTGCGGCGGGTCAGGTTGGGTGGCCCACGTCAATCTCGGCAAAGGCGCTTTTGAGCGCTGAGACCGGGATGAGCGAGGGCTGATCGAAGCCCCAGGGGTTGCCGGCCTGCACATAGGTGGTGCCGGATTTGGTGACCAGACCTTCGAACATATAGGCGTGGCTGCCGACCAGATTGTAGGTGGCGTTGCCAAGGGGCGATGTGTCCAGCGCGATCATGTCGTTGGCGGTGATCATGGATTGCAGCGATGCCAAAGTGACCGAGGCGGGGCTCATGGCGGTGGCGGCGTGGCCGGTGAGTTCTTCCATCGCGATGACCGGGTTGCCGCCATAGGCGATGCTGCTCCAGCCGCCGTTGAGCTGGGCCACGGCCTGTTCCAGCACCTGTGGCCAGATTTCCTTCACCCCGCCCACCACATCCTGCGTGGCGCCGTTGTTGACCGAGGTGCTTTGGAAGCTGTTGGTGACCACCACGGTGGTGGTTTTGAACGCGGTGGTGCCGAAGCCTGGCAGCTGGCCGTTTGACGCCACGTGCAGGGTGACGGTTTCGGTGCCGTTGGCGTTGACCTTGATCATGTTGCTGATCGCGGTGCTTTCGGTGCGGGCGAGCTCGCCGATGGAGGAGATCAGGAAGCAGTCTCCGATCTGGCCCTGGTGCAGGTCGTTGAGGCTGATGGCCGTGCTGTCGCCGGACTCGGTGAGGAAGAGGGCGGTTTTGGGCGCGGCGGCTGTGGTTTTGGTGGCGGTGGTGGTGGCGGTGTCCACGGAAGTGGGCTGGGTTGCGGTGCTGTCCTCTACGAACGGGCTGTCATCGAGGGTGAAAAGCCAGCCGGGTTTGGTTGCAGTCGAGATGGTCATGTTTGTCTCCTGGGACGCGACTGGGTCTCAGTTTTGTTGACAAACGTGAAGAATGGCTGAAGGGCGGCAAAATTTGCCGGGTGGTCGCCATGCGTGCTTGGTGTGCGGCCAGGGTGACGGGCTGGTGGCGGTGACCTCCATCGCCGGGCATTTCTGCCGGGCTGAATTCAGCGCAGCGCGGGGTCTTCATGGCGGCGTCCAGGCGCCTGATCGCGCAGGACAAGGTCGAGGCGATCATGCTGGGCGGCACCGACCTGGCACTCGTCTTCAAGGACGCGCCCGCCCCCTTCCCGCTGATCGATTGCGCGGCCCTTCATGCCGACGCGCTCATGGAGCGGGCGCTGGGCTGACGGCCCCGCCGACCCGTTGGCCGATCAGGGCTGCAACGTGCCGATATAGGCGGCCAGCGCGATCATGTCGTCCGTGCTCATCTCCCGCACCACCGGCGCCATCAAGGCCGTGGTGCCGCCGGTCCGCTTGCCTGTCTTGATGTCGTTCAGCTGACGGAACACGTAGAGCGGGTGCTGGCCGACCAGGTTCGGCCCAAGGTCGGTGCCGCGCAGCCCGCTGCCGTGGCAGCTGACACAGGATGGCCTGTCCTGCGCGGGTGCTCCGCGGCCAGGGCGGCCCCCTTGGCGACGCTGCCGGGCGGCACGTAGGAGATGAAGCCTTCATGCCAGTCGCGGGCCAGATCGTTCGGCCCGTTGGTCGGAACGACGATGATGCGCTGGCCGATCGGCTCCGTCCCGCCCGCCGGGTCCAGCAGCCGCATCGCACCAGCGCCCACCACGGTGCGCGGCACCATGGTGGCCTCCTCGACACGGTTGGGGTTCACCCGCGGCAGGCTCGCATAATACGCGGCCGCGGCCGCGATCTCCGCCTCGCTGGCAGCCTTGGCCCCGGCCGCCATCAGCTTGCTGCGCGGATTGCCGCGCTCATCATGCGCGAAGGCGTGCATCTGGCGGATGATATACGCCTCCGACTGGCCGGCGATGCTGGATGATTCCGGATGCCCCGCGCCATTGGGCATGTGGCAGACCCCGCAGGGCCGCAGATCCGGCTCGCGCCCCATCGCCACCGGCACGCTCGGCATCGGCGGATGTTCGGTGGGGAACCAGTCGAGCACCTTGAACAAATTATTGACGTCACCGAGCGTGTACTGCGCGGTACTGCCGGGCACGGTCACCGGCGTGCTGGCATCGATCTGCGGCGACGGCGGCGGCGAGATCGGATAGGCCCAGCTCAGATCCTGTGCCTGAACATGGGATGCCAGCAGGACAGCCGACACCAGAACCGTCAATCGCACCATGCTTCGCCCTCCCCAATCCGACCGATAACGTTTTTATCGCGTCCGCGGAAGGAGTGGAAGATGCGAGGCTTCGGTCAGCCGCCCAAGGCTTCGCGGGCCTGGGTGGCCAGCACGTCGCAGCGTTCGTTCATCACATCTCCGGAGTGGCCGCGGACCCATTTCCATTCGATCTGGTAGGGTTTGGCGGCGTCGAGGATGCGGCGCCAGAGGTCCATGTTGGCGACCGGGTCGCCGCTGGCGTTCTTCCAGCCCTTGCGCACCCAGCCGGTGTGCCAGCGGGTGATGCCGTTTTTCAAATATTCGCTGTCGGTGTGCAGCACGACGCGGCAGGGGCGTTTGAGGGCTTCGAGCGCGCTTGCGGCGGCGGTGAGCTCCATGCGGTTGTTGGTGGTCTGTTTCTCAGCGCCGGTCAGCTCTCGCTCCACGCCGCGGAAGCGCAGTATGGCGGCCCAGCCGCCGGGGCCGGGGTTGGGTTTGCAGCCGCCATCGGTCCAGATCTCGACCACATCGTCGGGGTTTGGCTCATCCGCCATAATCGGCTGCTCCCGTGGCGTGCAGGTGAAAGCGCAGGCGGCGGACATAGTCCATCGGGTCCTTGCGGGTGACGAGGGCGCCTTGTGGGGTGTTGACCCAATCATACAGCCGGGTGAGGGCGAAGCGCAGCGCAGCGCCCTGGCAGAGCACGGGCAGGGCGGCCAGCTCGGCGTCTGACATCGGGCGCAGGCGCTGATAGCCGGCGAGCAGGGCGCGGCCCTTGGTGATGTTGAAGCTGCCATCGGTCTCAAAGCACCAGGCGTTGAGGCAGATCGCCACGTCATAGGCGAGCAGGTCGGTGGCGGCGAAGAAGAAGTCGATCACGCCGGAGACGGCATCGCCGAGGAAGAAGACGTTGTCTGGGAAGAGATCGGCGTGGATGTGGCCGATCGGCAGGTCGTGCGGCCAGGCGGCCACGATGCCGGGGAGGGATTGTTGCAGCTCGGCGCCGAGGCCGGGCTGCACGCCATCGGCACCCGCAAGCGAGCGGTCGAGCAGCGGGGCCCAGGATTGCGGGCCGAGCGCGTTGTGGCGGGTGGGGGCGTAGCCCTGGCCTGCCAGGTGCAGCTGGGCCAAGGCCTCCCCCAGCGGGGCGCAGTGTTCGACGCGCACCCGGCGCGGCCAGACGCCGGGCAGGAAGGTGGTGATGGCGCAGGCCTTGCCGGCCAGCTGGCGCAGGGCCTGGCCATCGCGCGCGGCCACCGGCAGCGGGCAGGACAGGCCGGCGCGGGCCAGATGGTCCATCAGGCCGAGGAACCAGGGCAGTTCCTCCACCTTCACGCGCTTTTCGTAGAGGGTGAGGATGAAATCGCCCTTGGTGGTGCGCAGCGAAAAATTGCTGTTTTCCACCCCTTCGGCGATGCCGCGAAAAGCCACCAGCTCTCCCAGCTCATATTCGGTGAGAAACGCGATCAGCGCTTCGTCGGAGACTTCGGTGTAGACGGCCATCGGTGAGACGAATCCGGGACTTGGAGAGGGCTGCGCAATGTGGCCGCAAGCGGGCTTCACGTCACGCGATTTGCGCAATCGGCCCGCGCGCCGCTAAAACCCAGCCACACATTGCCGAGCTGGAGCCACGATGTCCCGCCTTGTTCATCTTGCTGGAAGCCTTGCAGCCCTTTTGATGCTGGCCGGCTGTGGTGTCAGCGGCAAGATTGAGCGGTCGGCCTGTCCGCGTCTGTCGATGGCGCCGGATGCGCTGGATTTCACCCGGTTTGATGGCCAGGGGCATGACATCACCGATGTGGTGCTGAGCGGGCATCTGTCGTCGATCCCGGCGAAATGCGGCCGGTCTTCGGACACGGTTGTGCAGACCGAGCTCAACATCGTGGCCACGCTGACGCGCGGGCCGGCGGCGAAGAGCAACACGGCGAATGCCACGGCGATTGTGGCGGTGTTGCGCGGGGATGCGGTGGTTGATGAGACCGATGTGCCACTGACGGCGGTGTTTCCGCCCAATGTGAGCACGGTGACGGTGACGACGGATCAGCTGACGCTGAATTTTCCGGTGGCGGCGAATGGCAGTGCGGCCGGGTATCGGGTTGTGGTGGCGTTCCGGCTGTCGCCGGAGGAGCTGGCGTTCAACCGCAAGGGCCTGGGCCGCTGAGTCTGGCGCGGGGCTGGTTGGCCCCGTGCCGCCCATCTGGCGTGATCAGCTGAGCTTGGCTGCGAAGAATTCCAGCGTGCGCTCCTGGGCGAGGGCGTAGTCGGCGGCACTGTAGCTGCCGCGCTCGTCGCAGCCGAAGCCGTGCTGGGCGCCGTCATAGACGTAGATTTCCACGCCGGGCTGGGCGTCGCGGATGGCTTCGACGTCGGTCATCGGGATGCCTGCGTCCTTTTCGCCGAAATGCAGCTGGACGGGGGCGTTTGGCTGTTCGGTGCGGGTGCCGGCGATGCCGCCGCCATACCAACCGATGGCGGCCTTGAATTTGGTGGTGCGGGTGGCGCCCCACCAGGCGACGGTGCCGCCCCAGCAATAGCCGACGATGCCAAGCTTGCGATCGCCAAGCGCTTCGGCGCAGGCGACCACGTCCAGCATCACGCCGTCATCCGGCACCTGGCCGCGCAGGGCGCGGCCGCGGGCGACATCCGGCGGGGTGTAGCCGAGCTCCACGCCGCGCTCGGCGCGGTCGAACAGGGCGGGGGAGATGACGCGGTAGCCCTTGGCGGCGAAGCGGGCGCACATGTCGCGGATGTGGTGGTTCACGCCGAAGATTTCCTGCACCACGACGAGGCCGGCTTTGGCGTCCGCCGGGCCGTCGGTCCAGGACTGGAAGCTGTGGCCGTCGCTGGCGGTGAGGGTGATGAATTCGCCCATGGTAGTCTCCTGGTGTGGTGTTGACTTCGGCTTGCAGGGTTGCACGATGCCGGCATGGCCGAAATCGTCAATCTTCGTCGGGTGAAAAAGGCGCTGAGGCGTGAGGCTGAGGCGGAGCAGGCGGCGGCGAACCGGGTGCGGTTTGGTGCGCCCAAGCCTGTGCGTGCGGCCGCCGAGGCGGAGCGCAAGGCGCTGGCCCGGGCGGTGGATCAGGCCAAGCTCAGTGATTGAGCGGGACGGCAGTGACGCTGTTATAGGCGCTGCCATCGGTGCCGACCTTGAAGGTGGACCACACGAGGTAGACGAGGACCTGTTTTTCCTTGTCGAACATGCGTGAGACGCGGATTTCCTTGAAGAAGGCGCTCATCTTTTCGCCGAACACCACCTCGTTGTCCGGCACGTTGCCTTTCAGCGACACCGGGCCGGTGGCGCGGCAGGCGATGGAGAAGCGGTTGGGGTCCATGGCGAGGCCGAGCGTGCCTTTGACGCCGCCGGTTTCGGCGCGCGAGACGTAGCAGCTGACGCCATCGACCCTCGGGTCGTCGTAACGGTCGACGACGACCTTGTCGTCCCGGCCGACGAGGCGGAAGGTGGTGCTGACGGCGCCGACGCGGGTGCCGTCCTCGGCTGAGGCCGGAGCGGCGATGGAGAGCAGCAGCATCACCGAAAGTGCCAAGCGCATGGTCGAGTGTCCTGTCCTGTTACGGCGCAGCTTAGAGAGTGGGTGCGGCCCCAAACGAATGAAAGTTTTTGGGTCCCTTTTTTCAAAAAGGGACATCTTTCTGGTGAAAGGCCCGTTCAACCGTTTTGCGCGAAACGGGCGAAGCTGTGGACCAGCGTTTCGTAGATCGGGCGTTTGAAGGCGACGGCGAGGTCGGGCAGTTCGGTGATGTCCGCCCAGCGCCACATGTCGAATTCGGGGTGTTCGTCATGGTCGAGGCGGATATCGGCGTCCGTGCCGGTGAAGCGCAGGGCGAACCAGCGCTGGCGCTGGCCGCGATATTTGCCGCCGAGGGCGGTGCCGATCACCTCCACCGGCAGGTCGTAGGTGAGCCATTCGGGGTGTTCGCCGATGATCTCGGCCTTGGCGGTGCCGACCTCCTCCTCCAGCTCGCGCAGCACGGCCACGCGCGGGTCCTCGTCAGCGTCGATCCCGCCCTGCGGCAGTTGCCAGCCGCCGGGGGCGGCTTCCTGCGTGGGGTGCTGGCGCCTGCGGCCGACCCAGACCTTGCCCTGATCGTTGAACAGCACGGCGCCGACATTGGGGCGGTAGGGCAGGGTTGTGGGATCCGTCATGGCTGACCTCGCGCTGGGGGCGGCGCATCGCTGCGCGCCGTGGTGAGTGGCATGACCGGCATCTGCACCACCGCACTGACGGGCGCAAGGCTGACACCGCGCGCCGGCAGGCCCAGCGCCCAGACGCCCACGCGTTCCATGGCCACCGGCGCTGGCAGCCCGAGCAGGCCGATCGCCGATCCTCGTTTGCGGGCGATGACCTCGAGCCGGACCAGGGCGGCGTCGATCGCGCTGTCCCCTGCCTGCTCGTCCACCACGAGATCGACGCCGCGGCTGCGGGCCAGAGGCTGCGATCCCTTGGTGGGCGCGGGCAGGCTTGTGGCCGTCCAGGCGGCGTTAGGCCTGGGGTCGACATAGAGCAGCCCGCGGCGGCCGAGGGTTTCCAGCAGGGGCAGCATCTGGTCCAGCGCGGCGCCGAAGCGTTCGCCGCGCAGCCCGCCCTGTTCGCCGCCGAGTGCGCCTGTGGCGCCGACATAGCCGGAGAACCGGGTCAGTGCCCATTCCAGGCGCTGGGCGTTGGTCTGCTGGCTGGCGCCGGTGAGCAGCGCGCGGTCTCCGGGGTCGTTGAGCGGGTAGCCCTGCGGTTCCATCGGGAGGGAGAGGAACACCTCGTGCCCGGTGTCGCGTGCGCGGGCGAGCAGCGCGTCTGTCCGCGGGGCGTAGGGGGAGAGGGCGAGCGAGATGGCGGCGGGCAGGACGGTGATGGCCGCCATGCTCTGCGCCTCGTTCATGCCGATGCCGGCCAGCAGCAGCGCCACGCGGGGTGTGCCGTCCGGCCGGGGGCTGCCCGCGGCGTAGACCTGGAAAGGTTGCCTGCCATCGGCCGCGATGCGGGGCAGCATGCCCGCCGGCACCAGGGAGGATGGCTCCAGCAGGGCGGATTGCGGCGGTGGGATGGGATCGCCGGGATGCGGTTCCGCCCCGGATGGGAGAGGTGGTGGGGGTGTGGGAGCGGGTGCTTCACGCGCGGGATCCTGCGCGGCTTCATGCAGTGCTGGATGCGCGGCTGGATGCGCGGCTGGCTGTGCGGCGGGCTGTGCGGCCAGTTGGGCGATCTGCGGCTTGGCGTCCTGCGCGGGCTGCACGCTGATCAGCACGGCTGTTGCGGCAGCGCCCAGCAGCGTTGTGGCCCAGAGCAGAGCCAGCAGCCGCCAGCCCCAGCGCAGCGCGGAGGCTGGCCTGGTCGCAGTGTTCGACTTGGCCGTGCTCGCTTCGGCCGATTTCCGCGGTTTTGCGGTGTTGCCCAGCATGGCCCGTCTTTGTCCATCTCATGCGCTGGCGGCAGGATGGCAAAGACGGGTTAACAAGCGGCGAAGCGGTCAGTTGGCGGCGTGGCGCTCCGGCGACATGGCGCGAACGATCTTCAGCCCCTGCTGCAGCTGGAAGTCGGTCTCGGGCTTCAGCGGGTCGAAGGCGGGCTGGTTTTCCGGCGGCAGCTTCGGGATGTCCTTCACGATGGCCGGAAGATCGGTGCGCGGCGGCAGGGTTGCCTCGGTGACGCCGCCCTTGTTCTCGATGATGCCGTTCAGATCGGCCTCGTGCTCCATGCCGATCTTGGGCGGCTCCACCCGGCTGTCATGCACCTCCACATCGGGGGTGATGCCGAGGCCCTGGATCGAGCGGCCGGAGGGCGTGTAGTAGCGCGCCGTGGTCAGGCGCATGGCGCCGTTGCCGGGCAGCGGCATCACGGTCTGCACCGAGCCTTTGCCGAAGCTGCGCTCGCCCACCAGAATGGCGCGGCGATGGTCCTGCAAGGCGCCGGCGACGATCTCGCTGGCGGAGGCGGAGCCGGCGTTGATCAGCACCACCAGCGGCAGGCCGCCGGTGATGTCGCCGTCATGCGCGTCCCAGCGCTGGCTGTCCTCCGGATGGCGGGCGCGGGTGGAGACGATCTCGCCGTCATGGATGAAGTCCTGGCCGACATCGACCGCCTGGTCGAGCAGGCCGCCCGGGTTGTTGCGCAGATCGAGCACGAAGCCGCGCAGCTTGGGGCCGGCCTTGGCCTTGAGGTCGGCGATCGCCTTGCGGATGCCGGAATCGCTCTGCTCGGTGAAGCTGGACAGGCGGATATAGCCGATATCATCGCCTTCCAGATGCGACTTCACCACGGCGACCTTGATCACCTCGCGCGTCAGCGACACGTCGAACGGCTTGTCCACGCCGACGCGCTTGACGGAGAGCTGGATCTTGCTGGCGGGGGCGCCGCGCATCTTCTCCACCGCCTCGTTCAGGGTCAGCCCCTGCACGGTCTTGCCGTCGATCGACAGGATGAGGTCGCCGGCCTTCATGCCGGCGCGGGCGGCCGGTGTGTCGTCGATGGGGGAGATCACCTTCACGAATCCGCCTTCGCCGGTCACTTCCAGGCCGAGGCCACCGAAGCTGCCGGTGGTCTGCACCTGCATCTCCTGGTAGGATTTGGCGTTCATGTAGCTGGAATGCGGGTCGAGGCCGGTGAGCATGCCGTTGATGGCGTTCTCCACCAGGTCCTTGTCCTTGACCGGTTCGACGTATTCGGCGCGCACGCGCTCGAACACGTCCGAGAACAGGTTGAGCAGACGATAGGTCTCGGCCTGGCTGGCTTCCTGCGCCCAGGCCTGCGGCATCAGTTCTACACCCCAGCGCTGCGTTGCCACGTTCAACGCCGGCGTTGCCACCACACCGGCCACAAAGGCGGTGCCGAGCATCAGGACCGTGCGGAGCTTCATCATCTCTTCCTCATCGTGAAACCAACACATGGGCGCTGGGCGGCAATTTGCCAATCGGCGGCGGCAGCCGGTCGCCAATCCTCTGCTACACTGCGTGGCTCGGGCTGGACCTTGCAAGAGGGCTGAGATGAACCGGCAGTGAACAGAGCGCAATCCGGGATGTTTCCGGCGCCGATCGCCATCCCCGGCCTGGGATCAGCTGGCCTTGAGATAGGGTGTGGGGTTGATCGGCTGACCATCCCGGCGGATTTCCAGATTGAGGGTGGGTGATTTCTGCACGGCCAGCGGGTTCCAGTTGGGCATCGCGCCGATCGGCTCGCCCTGCTGCACGTTCTGCCCGAGCCTGACATCGAGCCGGTCGAAGCCGGACAACACCGCGTGATAGCCGCCGCCGCAATCGAGGATGGTGAGCAGGCCGTAGCTGCGGAACAGGCCCGCGAACACCACGCGCCCGGTGCAGGGGGCGACCACGCGCGCACCTGGCGGCACGCGGTAGGCAAGGCCGGTGGCGCTGATGCCGTCCACCACATCGCCGAAATTGCGCACCACGGAGCCGGCCACCGGCACCAGCAGCGTGCTGGGCACCGCGCCGGGCTGTGCCGCCTGGCGTGAGGGCGGGGTGGGGGAGGGGGCGTGGAGGTTGGCCTTCTGGCGCGCGGCCTCCTCGGCGCGGGCCTGCTCGGCCTGGCGCTCGGCGGCGGCCTGGCGTTCGGCCTCGATCCGGGCGATTGCCTGGCGCAGCGAATCGGTCTTGGCGGCGGCTTCGGCGGCGCGGCGGGTCCATTGATCGGCGTCGTCCTCGGCCACGTGGCGTTGCAGGCGGGCCGCGTCCAGCTGGCGATCGAGCACCGCGGCCTCGCGCGCCTGGGTGGCCTGGCGTGTCACCAGGCGCTGGCGTGCGTCCTCCAGCGCCAGGCCGAGCTGGGAGAGCTGGCCCTGTTCGGCGCGCAGGGAAGCCACGTCATTGGCGAGTTGGCGGGTGATGCCGCCCAGCACCAGCAGGCCGCGCACCGATTCGTCCGCCGGTTGCGGCATGGCGAGCAGGGTTTCGGCGGGATATTGCTGCAGGCGTTCGATCACCGGCAGCAGCGGGGCAAGAGAGGCGGCGCGCTGTTCGATCTCGGCCTGGGTGTCGGCGCGTTTGCGGGCCAGATCGGCCACCTTGTCGGCGGCATCCGCCAGATCGGCTTCCATCACGCGCAGCCGTGCGGCGGTTGCGATGCGCGCGTCGCTGAGGCGCTTTTCCTCGGCGGCGGTGCGGGCGGCCTGGGCGGCGGCCGCGGCCTGCGCCTTCTGGGCGGCGATGCGCGCCTGTTCGGCGGCCTGCAGCTCCTGCGCCTTGGGCGGCGCGGGTGTTGCTGCCCGCGCCGTGAGGGCGCCGCTGAAAGTCAACGCTATTGCAACGATTGCGTTTGGCAGGGTGGCCTGGCACCGCATCATCGTGTGCCCTGCTTTGGGCAAGGCCGGCCCTGCGCTCACCCCGCCGCCACGAAGAGCGGCCGGCCGGTCATCTCGGCCGGTTGCGCCACACCCAGCAGGGCGAGCAGCGTGGGCGCGATATCGGCAAGCCTGCCATCGTGCAGCTGGCCTGCATGGCCTGCCAGCAGCACAGGCACGTGGTTGGTGGTGTGGGCGGTGTGCGGGCCGCCGGTTTCGGGGTCGCGCATCATCTCGCAATTGCCGTGATCGGCGGTGACCAGCAGGGCGCCGCCCTTGGCCTGCACCGCATCGGCGATGCGGCCGAGGCAGGTGTCCACGGTCTCGACGGCCTTGACGGCCGCGGCCAGCACGCCGGTGTGGCCCACCATGTCCGGGTTGGCGAAGTTGAGGATGATCATGTCGTGCTGACCGGCCTCGATGGCGGCCAGCGCCTTGTCGCACAGCTCGGGGGCGGACATCTCGGGCTGCAGATCGTAGGTGGCGACCTTGGGCGAGGCCACCATCACCCGATCCTCACGCGGGTTGGGGGTCTCGATGCCGCCATTGAGGAAATAGGTGACGTGGGGGTATTTCTCGGTCTCGGCCATGCGCAGCTGGGCGAGGCCGGCGGCCGCCACGGTCTGGCCGAGCAGGTTGTTCATGGTCTGCGGCGCGAACAAGGCCGGCAGATAGGGTGCCAGGTCGTCGCTGTAGAAGGTCATGCCAAGCGTTGCCGCGAAGCGCAGCGAGCGCGGGCGGGCGAAGCCTGCGAAGTTGGGCTCGACAAAGGCGCTCAGAATCTCGCGGGCGCGGTCGGCGCGGAAATTGAAGCAAAGCAGGCCGTCGCCATCCTTCATGCCGGCATAGTTGCCGATGGTGGCGGGGATGATGAACTCATCGGTGACACCCTTGCCATAGGCGTCGTCCACGACGCTTGCGGCATCGGCGAGGCGCGGGCCCTCGGCCTCCGCCATCGCCAGATAGGCGCGCGAGACACGCTCCCAGCGCTTGTCGCGGTCCATGGCGTAGTAGCGGCCGGAGACGGTAGCGACGGCAACACCCTGCGGCAGATCGGCCTGGAATTTGCGCAGATACTCGCTGCCGGCCTGGGGCGGTGTGTCCCGCCCGTCCATGAAGGCGTGCACCAGTGTCGGGATGTTGTTGGCCACCAGGATGCGGGCGAGGGCGACCGCATGGTCCTGATGCGCGTGCACGCCACCGGGGGAGAGCAGGCCCATCAGGTGGCAGGTGCCGCCCGAGGCCTGCATCGCCGCGATGAAGCTGGTCAGGGGCGGCATCGCGGCCATCGAGCCGTCCGCGATGGCGGTGCCGATGCGCGGCAGATCCTGCATCACCACGCGGCCGGCGCCGATATTGAGGTGGCCGACCTCGGAATTGCCCATCTGCCCGTCCGGCAGGCCGACATCGAGGCCGGAGGTGCGCAGGAAGGCGTGCGGGTTCGCGGCCCAGAGCCGATCGAAATGCGGGGTGTTGGCCTGGGTCACCGCATTGTCCGGCCCGGGGGCGGCAGCGCCCCAGCCATCCAGGATCACCAGCATCACCGGACGTTGTTGCGCCTGCATCATCACTCTCCCACCTGGCCGCTCTCGGGCGCCCATCGGTTAGCGAAGCCTGGGCCTCCCCGCAATGGTGCCACGCGGCATCAGGCGGCTTCGGCGCGGATTGCCTCGCCCAGCACGTCGAAAATCCGGTCGACATGGTGGTGTTCGGCGATCAGCGGCGGGGAGAGGGCGATGATGTCGCCGGTGACGCGGATCAGCACGCCGTTGTCGAAGCAGCGATGGAAGACCGCCATGGCGCGTTCGGTGGGTTTGCCGGGGCGGGGGGCCAGCTCGATGCCGGCGACCATGCCGAGATTGCGCACATCGATCACGTTGGGCAGGCCGCGCATCTGGTGGGCGGCGGCGCCGAAGACCGGCTCCATCGCGCGGGCGCGGCCGGGCAGATCCTCGGTGCGGTGCAGGTCGATGGAGGCGATGGCGGCGGCGGAGGCGAGCGGGTGGCCGGAATAGGTGTAGCCGTGGAACAGCTCGATGCCGGCGGGGGCGCCATCGACGATGGTGCGATACACGGTGTCGTGACAGGCGACAGCACCCATCGGCACGGCGGCGTTGGTGAGGCCCTTGGCCATCGTCATGATGTCCGGTGCGACACCCAGGCGCTCGGCGCCGAAATTGGCGCCGATGCGGCCGAAGCCGGTGATGACCTCATCATAGATCAGCAGGATGCCGTGATCGGTGCAGATCTTGCGCAGGCGTTCGAGGTAGCCGACCGGCGGGACCAGCACGCCGGTGGAGCCGGCGAGCGGTTCGACCATGACGGCTGCGATGGTCTCGGCGCCGTGGAGTGCGATGAGGTTGAGCAGATTGTCCGCCAGATGCGCGCCCCAGGCGGGCTGGCCGTCGGTGAAGGCGTTGTGTTCCAGGGAGTGGGTGTGGGGCAGATGATCGACATAGGGCAGCAGGGCGCCGAACTGCTTGCGGTTGGTGCCGATGCCACCCACCGACATGCCGCCGAAGCCCACGCCGTGATAGCCGCGCTCGCGGCCGATCAGCCGCACCCGGCTGCTTTCGCCGCGGGCGCGGTGATAGGCCAGCGCGATCTTCAGCGCGGTGTCCGCCGATTCGGAGCCGGAGTTGGTGAAGAACACACGGTCCATGCCGGGCGGGGTGATCTCGGCCACTTTAGCGGCGGCCTGGAAGGCGATGGGGTGGGCCATCTGGAAGGTGGGGGCGAAATCCATCACCGCGGCCTGGCGCTGGATCGCCTCGGTGATCTCGCGGCGGCCATGGCCTGCGTTGCAGCACCAGAGGCCGGCGGTGCCGTCGATCACCTCGCGGTTGTCGTTGGTGTAGTAGAGCATGCCCTCGGCGCGGGCGAGCATGCGCGGGGTGGATTTGAAGGCGCGGTTGGCGGTGTAGGGCATCCAGAACGCGTCGAGATTGTTGGGGCGGCCAAGGGGAATGGAGTCGATCTCGTTCATGGCGCTTGTCCTGGCGGCGGTGAGGGGGCGGAATAGGGATGCAACGTCGCGCCAAAACTGGCGCGCTTCAAGCCGGGAGTGACCGCAGATGACTGAAAACCGCCTCTATCTTGGCACCAAGCGCTATTCCTCGTGGTCGCTGCGCGGGTGGATGGCGGTGCGGCTGGCGGGGCTGCGTGTGGAGGAGGTGATGATCCCGCTGGCCGGCGGGTCCACGCCCGCGGTGAAGGCGGCCTCGCCTTCGGGGTTCGTGCCGTATCTGGAGCATGACGGCAACCGGATCTGGGACAGTCTGGCGATCGGGGAATATTGCGCGGAGCTGGAGCCTGGGCTGTGGCCTTCGGCGCGGGCGGATCGGGCGCATGCGCGGGCGGTGGCGGCGGAGATGCATAGCGGGTTTCGCGAGCTGCGCATCAACATGCCGATGAGCCTGTATCGCAGCGCCAAGGGGGCGGGGGCCGCGCCTGCGGTGCTGGCCGATATCGCGCGCATCGAGCGTGTGTGGGCCGAGACGCTGGCGCGATCGGGCGGGCCGTATCTCAACGGGGCGCAGCCGGGCATTGCGGATTGCATGTATGCGCCGGTGGTGTTCCGGTTCATGACCTATGCGCCCTCACTGTCCGAGACGTCGGAGGCGTACTGCGCGCAGATGCGCGCGCATCATCTGATGCAGTCCTGGTACGCGGATGCGGCGCTGGAGCCGCAGGATTGGTGGATCGCCTCAATGGAGGCGGCGCTGTGATGGAGCGGCAGGTCGGACAGGAACCCTGTCTGGAAGGGTTGCAGTGAGGGGAAGCGGGGCCGCATAGTTGCAGGCCCCCGCACGCCCAAGGATGTTCGGCACGATGCCCCGTATCGCCGTTCTGCTGCCTGAGCAGGAACGCTTCTCGCCCAACGCCGCCCACGCCATCGCCTTGCTGGCGCGTGTGATGGCGCGCCCGCGCGATGGGATGGCGCCTGTGGTGTATGGTGCTGGCGTTGCGGTGCCGTTCGGCGATGTGGCGTTCGAGCCGGTGGCGCGGCCGTGGCGGCCGTTTCAGACCGGCTCGCGCTATGCGGCCGGTGCCACGGAGGCGATCGGCCGGGCGCTGCCGGATCTGATCGAGGTGCATGACCAGCCGGATCTGGCGCTGCATCTGGCGCGCAAATTTCCCAAAGTGCCGGTGACGTTGTTTCTGCACAACGACCCGCAGGCGATGCGGCAGGCGCAGACCGCCGAGCAGCGCAGCTTTCTGCTGGCGCGGCTGGCGCTGGTGGCGCCGGTCTCCGCCTATGTGCGCGACCGGCTGCTGGAAGGGGTGAGCACGCGGGCCCGGGTCGAGGTGTTTGCCAATTTCGTCGACCTGGCGGCGATGCCCGCGCCGCAGCCGCAGAAATGCATTCTGTTTGCCGGGCGGGTGGCGGCGGACAAGGGGGCGGACAGTTTCGTTGCCGCCTGTGGCCGGGCGCTGAAGCTGCTGCCGGGCTGGCGGGCGGAGATTGTGGGGGCGGATGATCCGTCCTGGCCGGGGGTGGATGCGGCGTTCATCGCCTCCATCACCCAGGAGGCGGATGCGGCCAATGTGGGGATGCTGGGCTGGCGGCCGCATGTGGACGTGCTGCACGCGATGGCGCGCGCGGCCATTGTGGTGGTGCCGAGTCGGCTGCCGGAGCCGTTCGGGCTGGCGGCCCTTGAGGCGATGGCCTGTGGCGCCGCCCTGCTCTGCGCGCCGCGTGGCGGGCTGGCCGAGGTGATGGGGGATGCGGCCCTGCCGATCAACCCGGATGATCCGGCCACCATCGCCGCCAATATCGTGGCCCTGGCGCTGGACAGGCCGCGCCGGGCCGCACTTTCGCGCGCAGGGCTGGCGCGGGCGGCGCAGTTCTCCGCCGAGGATGCGCTGGCGCGGCTGTCTGCCATGCGCAGCCTTGTGCTGCGGGAATGGCCGCGGGCGTGATGCCTGCCTATATGGACTGCAATTGACCTCTGCCGGAGCTGTCCCCATGCCTGAGTCCGTTGTTGACGCAACCCAAGCGCTGATCCCTGTCACCGTGCTCACCGGGTATCTGGGGGCCGGCAAGACCACGCTGCTCAACCGCATCCTGTCTGAACAGCACGGCCGCAAATACGCCGTGGTGATCAACGAGTTCGGTGAGCTCGGCGTGGACAACGACCTTGTGGTGGACACCGATGAAGAGGTGTTCGAGATGAACAATGGCTGCATCTGCTGCACGGTGCGCGGCGATCTGATCCGCATCATCGGTGCGCTGATGAAGCGCAAGGGCCGCTTCGACGGCATCATCATCGAGACCACGGGCCTGGCCAACCCGGCACCCGTGGCGCAGACCTTCTTTGTGGATGACAACATCAAGAGCCGCACGCGTCTGGATGCGATCATCACCGTGGTGGATGCCAAGCATCTGCCGCAGCGCCTGGCCGACAGCAGCGAAGCCGCCGAGCAGATCGCGTTTGCCGACACCATCGTGCTCAACAAGATCGACCTGGTGACACCTGCCGAAGCCGATGCGGTGGAGGCGCTGATCCGCGGCATCAACCGCACCGCGCGCATCATCCGGGCGGAGAAATCCAACGTCGATATCTCGGCACTGCTCAACCAGGGCGCGTTCGACCTCTCCCGCGTGCTGGAGCATCTGCCCTCCTTCCTGGAGACGGATGAGCACAGCCACAATGACGACATCGCCTCCATGAGCTTTGAGGCGAAGCGGCCGCTGGACCCGGAGAAGTTCAACGCCTGGATCGGCGAGCTGCTGGCGCAGAAGGGGCAGGATCTGCTGCGCACGAAGGGGATCCTCTCATACGAGGGGGATGACCGGCGCTTCGCCTTCCAGGCGGTGCACATGATTGCGGATGGCGATTTCATCGGCCCCTGGAAGGGGGAGGAGCGCACCTCGCGCATCGTGTTCATCGGCCGCAACCTGAACCGGCCGCAGCTGCGGCGCGGGTTCGAAGCCTGCCAAGCCGACAGCAAAGCGGCGGATTGAGCATGGGCGAGACGGTCAGCGCCGATCACATCCTGCAGACGCGCGGTGTGTTCAGCCAGTTCGACGCCTACACGGTCTCGGCCTGTTTCGATGCCAAGGGCAACGCTGGCTTCGGCCTGGGCGACGGCACGGTGCGGATCAACCCGCACGCCCAACCCCTCGGCTGGCTTTCTGCCGACGCGCATGACGGCGCCCTGCTCGGCCTGTGCACCGATCCGTCCGGCACGGGCTTCATCTCGGGTGGCGATGATGGCGCGCTCATGCGCATCACCCCCGCGGCCGAGGCCACGCGCGTGGCCGGGTTTGGCGGCAAATGGGTGGAGCAGGTGGCAAGCTTCGGCGATGCCAAGACCCAGCTGATCGCAGCCGGCGTGGGCAAGAGGCTGCACATCCTCACCGCCGCCGGCGCCACGCTGAAGACGGTGGAACATCCCTCCACCGTCACCGGCATTGCGTTTGACGCCAAGGGCAAGCGCTTCGCCGCCAGCCATTACAACGGAGCCAGCATCTGGTTCGTGGCCAGCAAGACCGACAACCCCCGCAAGCTGGACTGGAAGGGCAGCCACACCGGCATCACCTTCAGCCCGGATGGCGACGTGGTGGTGACCTCGATGCAGGAGAACTCCCTGCATGGCTGGCGCCTGTCGGACGGGCAAAACATGCGCATGTCCGGCTATCCATCGAAAACCCAATCCCTCTCCTTCACCCGCAACGGCAAATGGCTGGCCAGCTCCGGTGCTGAATCCATCGTGCTGTGGCCGTTCTTCAATGGCGGGCCGATGGGCAAGGCGCCCACCGAACTGGCCGGCGGAGACGAGGCGCTGTGCTCGGTTCTCACCTGCCACCCGGTGCAGGAGGCGGTGGCGGCCGGCTTCAGCGACGGGCTGGTGCTGATGGCCGATATTCCCAATGCCCGCATCCTGCCGATCGCCGCCCCCGGGCGCGGCGCCGTCTCCGCCATTGCGTGGAGCCGGGATGGCACGCATCTGGCCTTCGGCACCGAGACCGGCTTTTGTGCCGTGGTTGATTTCACCAAGCGATAAGGCGGCCCCATGACGATCATCACCACAAACGGTCTGCACATGCCCAAGCTCGGCCTTGGCACGTTTCGCCTGAAGGGCGAGGAATGCGTGGCCGCCGTCTCAGGCGCACTCGACCGCGGCTACCAGCATCTGGACACCGCCAAGATGTACGCCAACGAAGAGGCGGTGGGCGAGGCGATGGCCAACAGCGCCGTTGCACGCTCCGACATTCACCTCACCACCAAGGTCTGGTGGGACAGCCTGGCGCCGGATGCCATGCAGCGCTCGCTGGATGACAGCCTGGCCAAGCTGCGCACCGATTACCTGGATCTGTTCCTGATCCATTGGCCGGCCCCGGGCATGGACCTGGCCGCTGCGCTTCACGCCATCATGGCGATCAAGGAGCAGGGAATGGTGCGCAACATCGGCGTGTGCAACTTCCCGCTCGGCATGTTCCGCCGCGCCGTGGAGGAGATTCAGGCGCCCATCGTGGTGCACCAGTTCGAATACCATGTGCTGCTGGACCAAACCCCGCTCGTCTCCTACGCCCAATCCCGCAACATCGCGGTGACCGCCTATTGCCCCCTCGCCCAGGGCCGCCTGGCAGACCACCCCTCGCTTGCCACCATCGCCACCAAACACAAGGCCAGCCCCGCGCAGATCGCCCTCAAATGGCTGCTCGACCAGGATGGCGTGACCGCCATTCCCAAGGCCGGCCGCGCCGAAAGCCAACTGGCCAATCTGGCGGCGTGGGATGTGACGCTCGATGATCTGGACAGGGCGGCCATTGCGGCTCTGCCGAAGGCTGAGCGGTTTGTGAATCCGGCCTTTGCGCCGGATTGGGCGGCGTAGGGCGGGTCTCGACCCACCCTCCCCAGGCCAGAAGGCGTAGGGAAGATTTACCGAAGCAAGCCCTTCTTTTTGTGAACAAAAAGAAGCAAAAAAACTTCATCCATCAGCCCCACAGCCCGCCCCAACCCCGTCAGCCTCGCCCCTGGCGGGGGTGGAGCCCCGTTCCCGTCATCGCGAGCCCCCTTCCGTCATTGCGAGCGAAGCGAAGCAATCCACCGAACCCTACCCTTCCCCGCCCCACCTACCGCGTAAGGTGCGCTAGCTTCGCAAACGCACCATCCACCCATAAAAAATAAACACCCCGGAACAAACCGGGCGCACCTCCGCGTCCCACCCCCTCACCAAAGCCGCCCATACCCCTCCCGCCGCGCCGCCGAAAGCACCCCGCGCGGCAGCGGAATCCGCCCCAGATCCAACTTCGGCCGAAGCTTGCGCACCCGCGGCGCCCGCGGCGGCCGTGGCACTGGCACAGGCCGCACCACCCCCGGCCGCAACACATCCGTCTCAACCGCCAGCGCCCGGCACAACGGCAGCAACACCCGCCCGGCCTGCGGCGAAGCGGCCAGCAGCGCCACCATCTCCGGCTGCGCCAGCACAAACCGCAACTGCTCGGCATACCCCGCCGCCTGAAACCCGCACGCCCGCACCAGCCACCCGAACCGCCCCGGCCACACCCGCTTGACGCGCAGCCTGCGCGGCCCCGCCCCCGAAACCGGTGGCAGACCCGCCCCCTCCCCCGTCACGCCATCCGGAGAGACCGCCTCACCATCCCAAAAACCCGCCATTGCGCGCACAGCGCAGGACTCCACCGCAATCGAACCCTCGTCCGCGCAGCCCGGCACGCTTGCGGGGCCCAAAGCCAAGCCCGGCCCCTCCGCCACGCGCCCCCGCCGCCGCAAAACCTGCCCGGCCCGAAACCGCGCCAGCATCCTCGCAATCCGCCGGTCAATCTCCCCCAGCCGCCGATACAGCAGAAACATCAAAACCCGCCCCAACACCCCCCGCGCACCCCACGCAGCCACACCCGCACGCAATCCAAGGATCACGTCGGGCAGGGTCACGAAGGTGTCGGTGGTGGGCTGGGACTCCATCCACCAGTGTGTTTCATACGGGGTGGCTGGAGGCAAGGTGTTTCCGACACCCAGGCTCAGGACCCGTTAAATTCCTTGCATCGACGCAACCCACCTCAAGGCGCACCGCACGGCGGCCGGTCTGCTCAAAAAAGGGCTGTTCCCCGCCGTATCGGACGCACCAAAGGCGGCCTGAACTCCAAGCTGCACGCGGTGTGCGACGGCCAGGGCCGGCCGATCGTGCTGCTGCTCTCGGAAGGGCAAATGAGCGACGACAAAGGAGCCGCCCTCACGCTGGATGCCTTGCCACCGGCCAAGGAAATGTTGGCTGATCACGGCTATGACAGCGACTGGCATCGCCAAGCCCTTCAGGCGAAGGGCATCTCGCCATGCATCCCCGGACGCAAGAACCGAAAGGTTCAGCCCGCCTACGACCCAAAGCTCTACCGGCAGCGCCATCGTATTGAAAACATGTTCGCGAAGCCGAAGGACTGGCGCCGCGTCGCAACCCGCTACGACAGATGCGCCCACACATTCATGTCGGCCATCGTCATCGCAGCCACCATGATATTTTGGATCAATGAGTCCTGAGCCTAACGATGTTTCCGTCGGTATTGGCGCAACTGTGGGCCCGCAGGGTCCCAACGAACGCTCAGGGCCACAGCTCAGACTTCAGGGCGGAAACCCACCCTACCCCACCATCTTCCGCAGCATCTCATTCACCCGTGTCTGCCACCCCGGCCCCAGCGCGCGCAGTTTCTCCAGCACGTCGCGATCCACCCGCAGGCTGATCAGGTCCTTCGGATACGGCCCCGGCTTCCGCCCCGGGCGGAGCACCACACCGCCCACGCTGAGTTGCCCGCCATCCAGCATGGCCTGGGTCAGCTCGGGTGCGTCGTCAGGGTCGGTCCAGGCTGAGACCGAACCGTGCGGCTTCCTTGGCATGGCCATACCTCATCGAAATCACGTGCCGTGCCGCCCCACGCGGCGTCCACACCACAACCACGAAATCACCGTCCAGATATCCGGCGGTGATATAGCGAATCTCCCCATAATCCCGCCTGGCGTCGATCACGGTGATATCAGGGCCGGCGAACACCTCTGCGGCATCCCGGAAATCCAATCCACGTTCCCGCAGCGTCACCGCATGTTTGGCCGGATCAAAGGTAATCTCGTACATGGTTTTGTATATACAAAATACCGTGGCTGCAAGGGATTGCGCACTTTGCCACGACCATGGCTGAACGACAGTCCGGGAAACCCCGCAGCGCGCTGTTGCCGTCAGTGACGGCGCCAGTGTTTTGAAAGTCTTTTGGTTCTTTTTTTCAAAAAAGAACGAGGCTTCTGCGTTGCCGGGCGTCAGCCCGTAGGGTGCGTTCGCGCAGCAAACGCACCGGAACATCACGGCGTGGGCTGGTGTGTTTGCTGCGCGAACGCAGCCTACGGGGCTTGCTTCTTCAAAAACCCGATCACAGCCGTGCTGAAGGCCTCCGGCTGTTCCCAGCTCAGCGCGTGGCCGGCCTCGGGCACCAGGACGAAGTCGTAGGGCGCCGTCAGATGCTTGGCCCAGAGGCGGATGGCGCCGGAGGGGGTGGTGAGGTCGACGTCACCGGCCAGGACCAGCACGGGCATGTGCAGGGAGGCCACCTTGTCCAGCGTGTTGGGGGTGCGCATCGGCGGTTCCTCGGCGCCTGGCTGCGCGGCGTGGGCTTCGATGGTTTTCCAGCGTGCCACACCGTCCGGATGCAGGCCGCGATAGGTGGGGCTCATCTCCCGCGCTTCGGCCGGCAGTTTGGCAAAGCCCGGGATGGCGGCGTTGCGGCGGAAGGCCTCGCCCTCGTCGTCGCCCTTCAGGCCGAGGCCGGTGTTGGACAGAACCAGGCTTGCCACGTGGTCCGGCCGCCAGGCAGCATAGTCCAGCGCTGCGTAGCCGCCATTGGCCACGCCCACCAGGTGCACGCGCGGCAGGTTGAGTTGGGTGAACAGCGCGTCCAGATCCTCGGCGAGGCTCGCGGGTTTCTGGCCGGGCTGCACCAGGCTGCGGCCCCAACCGGGTTTGTCCAGCGTGATGACGCGAAACCCCGCCTGGGTGAGGGTGGGCAGCACGGGGTCGAAGATGTCCGACGTGCCGGTGGTGGGGTGCAGCAGCACCACGGGAAGGCCGGGCCCGCCGGTGTCGGTCACGAAGAGGCGGGCGTTCGGCACGTCCACAAAGGAGTGGCGTGGCGCCTGGGCGTGGGCCGGGTTGTGTGTGGTGAGAAGTGCAAACAGCAGGCAAGCGAGGCTGTGCCGCCGCGGGTGAATTTGAGTGAGCCGCATCTCTGGGTCCTCCCGAAGGGTGCCGCGTCAGTCCAGGGTGATCCACCCGGCGCCGCGGATGCTGCTGGCGATGGCCTGGAGCAGTTGCACGGTGCGCAGCGATTCGGTCTCGCTGGCGCCGTTCCAGTGGGTGGGGCCGTGGCGGACCAGGCGGGCGAAGCTTTCGGCTTCCAGGCGGAATCCGTCGGCTGTGTCCAGCGTCTCGGTCTCCCACGCGGTGGTGGCGAGCGCGCCGCGGCGGATGCGCAGGGGGAGGGTGGGGCAGTCAGGCGGGGCGTGGTTGGCGTAGCCGGTTTCGATGATGCCGTCGGTGCCGATCAGTGTGGCGAAGCGGTGGCCGGCGGTGGCGAAGCTGCAGGTGATGCTGGCCATGGCGCCGGAGGTGAATTCGACGGTGGCGTTCACCGTCATGTCCACGCAGGTTTTGGTCCAGCTGGCGGTGGCGATCACGCGCCTGGGGGCTTCGTTCAGTGCGATGATGGCAAGGCTCGCGGCATAGGTGCCGGCATCGAGCAGCGCGCCGCCGCCGGCCGCGGGATTGAGGCGGATATTGCCAGGGTCGCGCAGCGGGGTGCCGTCCGCAGCGCAGAGCCTGAAGCCGAAGGCGGCGGAGACGCTGATCAGCTGGCCGATCGCGCCTTCGCGCAGCAGCTCGCGCATGCGAAGTGTCTGTGGCTGAGACATATAAGGATAGGCTTCGGCCAGGTGCACGCCATGGGTGCGGGCGGCGGCGAACATGGCCTGGGCTTCGGCGGTGGTGAGGGTGAGGGGTTTTTCGCACAGCACGTGCTTGCCGGCCTCGGCGCATCGGATCGCCCATTCGGCGTGCATGTGGTTGGGCAGCGGGATGTAGACGGCCTCGATTTCGGGGTCCGCCAGCAGCGCCTCGTAGGAGGCGTGGCTGCGTGGGATGCCGAGCTCGGTTGCGAAGGCGGTGGCCTTGGCGGCATCGCGGCTGGCCACGGCCGCAACCTGGGCGAGGGGGGAGCCGGCCACACCCTTGCAGAACTGGCGGGCGATGTTGGCGGCGCCAAGGATGCCGTAGCGCAGGGGGGCGGGGTCTGTCATGTGTGTGCTCCGTGTCCGGGACGGAGCGTGGCATTGCGGGCCGCCGCCGCCAAGCGGGGCTGTGGGCTAAAGGCCGAGGCGTCGCGCCAGGCGGCGGGCCAGCAGCAGACCGATGCCGCCGGTGACGGGGGCGGCGCCCAGCATCAGCAGCCAGCCGGCGTTCTGCCCGCCTATCACCAGGTTCATGCCGGTGAACAGCAGCATGCCGCCCACCAGGCCGCCAAAGCCTGCCGCCTGCAATCCGAGCACCAGAATATCCGCGCGTTTGATCATGCGCGGGAGCTAAGCGCCCGGTGGGTATTTGACAAGAGCGGCGGTGAGGCCTATCCCCCCGCGCACTGCCGGGAACGTGGACGATCACCAGTTGGTCGCGCCCGCCCTTTGGCGTTTGCGCGCAAGCGAAACCTCATCGGGACTACCGGTACACCCGCCGAACAGCTCAGAAGAGCGCGGCACAGCATGAAGGACCACGCGCATGACCAAGCGCGCAGAGAGCAAGTACAAGATCAATCGCCGTCTGGGCGTGAATCTTTGGGGTCGCCCGAAGTCGCCCATCGCCAAGCGCGAATACGGCCCGGGCCAGCACGGCCAGCGCCGCAAGGGCAAGCCCACCGATTTCGGCATCCAGCTGATGGCGAAGCAGAAGCTGAAGGGCTACTACGGCAACATCGGCGAGAAGCAGTTCCGCAAGTATTATTTCGAGGCCGTGCGCCGCAAGGGCGACACCTCCGAGAACCTGATCGAGCTGCTGGAGCGCCGCCTGGATGCGGTGATCTACCGCATGAAGTTCGCCATCACCCCGTTCGCCTCGCGCCAGTTCGTCAACCACGGCCACGTGACCGTGAACGGCAAGCGCGTGAACATCCCGTCCTACCAGGTGAAGGACAACGACGTGATCGAGGTGCGCGAGAAGTCGAAGCAGCTCGTCGTTGTGCTCGACGCCACGCAGTCCGCCGAGCGGGACGTGCCGGAATATATCGAAGTCGACCACCGCGCCATGAAGGGCCGCTTCGTGCGCGCGCCCAAGCTGTCCGATGTGCCGTATCCGGTGCAGATGGAGCCGAACCTGGTGGTGGAATTCTACTCGCGTTGAGGTGTGCGCCGCGAAAGCGGCGTGCCCACTCTGGCACTTCTGCCAAACCCGCTGCACATATCGTGTGGCGGGTTTTTTCTTGGGGATGATCGATGGACGCGATCCTGGTTGAGGTCACGCGCGGGGCACTGGTGGAGAGCACACATGCGGGGGCCGCCGTGGTGGTGGACACCGCCGGCCGCGCGGTGTTCGCCGCGGGGGATGTGATGGCCCCGGTGTTTCCGCGCTCGGCGGTGAAGGCGCTGCTGGCGCTGCCGCTGGTGGAAACCGGCGCGGCCGATCGCCTCGGCCTCACCGATGCCGAGCTGGCCCTGGCCTGCTCGTCGCATTCCGGCGAGATCGCGCATGAGCGCGCGGCCCTTGGCATGCTGCGCAAGGCCGGCCGCGATGAAACCTGCCTCGAATGCGGCGTGCAATGGCCCAGCAACACCAAGGCCGCCCGTGCCCTGGCCGCCGAGGGCATCACCCCCACCGCCCTGCACAACAACTGCTCCGGCAAGCATGCGGGCTTTATCTGCCTCGCCTGCGACCAGCAGACCGACCCGGCCGGCTATGTCGATCCGGACCACAAGACCATGCGCACCGTCACCGCGGCGCTGTCCGCCACCACCGGCACGCGGCTCGATGCCAGCAACCGCGCCATCGATGGCTGCTCGATCCCCACCTTCGCCATCCCGTTGCACGCGCTGGCACTCGCCTTCGCCCGCTTCGGCAGCGGTGTTGGCCTCTCCGCCGACCGCGCCCTGGCCGCCAGCCGCCTGCGCCGGGCGGTGGCCGCCAACCCGTTCATGGTGGCCGGCACCAACCGCTTCGACACCAGGCTGATGACGGCGCTCGGCGCGCGCGTGTTCAGCAAGACCGGCGCTGAAGGCGTGTTCTGCGCCGCCCTGCCGGAGCTCGGCCTGGGCCTCGCCGTCAAATGCCGCGACGGCGCCGGCCGTGCCGCGGAGGTTGCAACGGCAGCGCTGGTCGATCGCTTCCTCAAACCCAACAACCCGGACTTCGCGGCCCTGCTGCGCCCCGAGCTGCACAACTGGGCCGGCACCAAGGTCGGCGAGATCCGCCCCGCCGCCGCCCTGCTGGGATGAGCGCGCGTTTGGCCTTGCCTGTTGCGCATTGCTGTTCTGCGTCTATCATCCCGTCCGTCAACAAGGGGTGATCAACCATGCGTAAGGGAATTCTGGCGGCCTCCGTCGCCGCCTTGCTCGCAGCACCAGCCATGGCTGCCGAGTTCAAATGGGCCAACAACGGCGATATCCGCGCCATGGACCCGTACACGCTGAACGAGACCGTGCAGAACGCCGTGCTCAGCAACATCTACGAGCCGCTGGTCCGCCGCAACAAAACCCTCGGCACCGAGCCGGCGCTGGCCGTCAGCTGGGAGCAGAAAAGCCCGGTGGTGTGGACCTTCCATCTCCGCCCCGGCGTCAAATGGGAAGACGGCTCAACCCTCTCCGCCGATGACGTGGTGTTCTCCTACAAGCGCGTCGCCTCCAAATCCTCCCAGCTGGCAGACGTGGTGGCCTCCATCAAGGAGGTCCGCAAGGTCGATGACCTGACGGTCGAGATCGAAACCAAAGGCCCGGACCCGATCCTGCTCTCCGAGCTGCCCGGCTGGGCCATTGTCAACGCCGCCTGGATGACCAAGAACAACTCGGTCGAACCGGCCATCGTCGGCACCAACGAGAACTTCGCGCTGCGCAACGCCATGGGCACCGGCCCGTTCCATCTCGTCTCGCGTGAGGCGGATCGCCGCACCGTGATGGAAAAGAACCCCAACTGGTGGGACAAGCCGGAGCACAACCTCCAGCGCTTCACCTTCGACGTCATCGCCTCCGCCCCCACCCGGGTGGCAGCGCTGCTGTCGGGTGAGGAAGACCTGATCTACACCGTCCCCACCCAGGACATGGACCGCATCGCCCAGACCCCCGGCCTGAAGCTGATCCAGGGCCCCGAGCTGCGCACCATCTATCTGGGCCTCGACCAGGCCCGTGACGAGCTGCTGTTCTCGGACGTGAAGGGCAAGAACCCGCTGAAGGACAAGCGCGTGCGCGAGGCCTTCACCCTTGCCATCGATGAGGACGCCATCGCCAAGGTCGTCATGCGCGGCCAGGCCAAGCCCACCTACGAGCTGTATGGTGCCGGCATCAACGGCTTCAACCCGGCGCTGAACACCCGCCCCAAGGCCGACATCGCCAAGGCCAAGGCACTGCTCGCCGAAGCCGGCTACCCCAACGGCTTCTCCATCACGCTTGACTGCCCGAACGACCGCTACGTCAACGACGAGGCGATCTGCACCGCCATCGGCTCGATGATGGCCAAGGTCGGCGTCAAGGTGCAGGTCTATGCCCGCACCAAGGTGAAGTTCTTCTCCGAGGTCGGCTACCCCAACTACCAGACCAGCTTCTACCTCCTGGGCTGGACCCCCTCCACCTACGACGCCCACAACGCCCTCAACCAGCTGATGGCCTCGCGCCAGGCAGATGGCTCGGGCATCGGCAATGATGGCGGCTATTCCAACCCGAAGGTGGACGACCTGATCCGCAAGGTCGCCGTCGAACTGGATATGAAGAAGCGCAGCGCCATGATCGACGAGGCGATGAAGACCATTCAGGGTGATTTCGCCACCATCCCGCTGCACCAGCAGACCATCGTCTGGGCCGCGAAAAAGAACATCGACATCGTGGAACCGGCCGACAACGCCATCCAGATGCGCTGGGTGAAGGTCAACTGAGCCTGCCAGGTGCGGGGTGGAGCCCCACCTCGCACCCACCTCGCACCCTCGGGCGGACAGCACGCTTTCCGCCCGCGCCATCCGCGCGTATACCGCCGCCATGAGCACCGATACGACCAGCGAAATCGCGCGCCGCCGCACCTTCGCCATCATCTCCCATCCGGACGCCGGCAAAACCACCCTCACCGAACGCCTGCTGCGCGCGGGCGGCGCGATCCAGCTCGCCGGCAATGTGCGCGCCAAGGGCGAACGCCGGCGCACCCGTTCGGACTGGATGGGCATCGAACGCGACCGCGGCATCTCGGTCGTCACCTCCGTGATGACCTTCGAATTTGCGGACTGCGTCTTCAACCTGCTCGACACACCCGGCCACGAAGACTTCTCCGAAGACACCTACCGCACCCTCACCGCGGTGGACGCCGCCGTCATGGTGATCGACGCCGCCAAGGGCATCGAGGCCCGCACCCGCAAGCTGTTCGAGATCTGCCGCCTGCGCGACATCCCCATCCTCACCTTCATCAACAAGATGGACCGTGAGGCGCAGGACCCCTTCGCCCTGCTCGACGAGGTCTCCTCCGCCCTCGCACTGGACACCGCCCCCGTCACCTGGCCGGTGGGCCGTGCCTCCGAATTCGTCGGCACCTATGATCTGCGCAAGCGCGAATACCACCTCACCACCGATCTCGCGCAATCCGACCCGCGGATGATCCAGGTCTCCGAGGAGCTCGACCTGGTGCGCGGGGCGCTTCCGGAATTCGAGGTCGAACCCTTCGCGGCCGGCCACCTCACCCCGGTCTTCTTCGGCAGCGCCATCCGAGACATCGGCGTGGAAGACCTGCTGCGCGGCCTCGCCGAATACGGCCCCCGCCCGCGCGCCCAACCCGCCGACACCCGCATCGTCGAGGCGTCGGAGAGCAACCTCACCGCCCTGGTCTTCAAGATCCAGGCCAACATGGACCCCAACCACCGCGACCGCATCGCCTTCGCCCGCGTCTGCTCGGGCAAGCTGGTCCGCGGCATGCGCCTCAAACAGGTTCGCACCGGCAAGCTCATCCCGCTGCACGCCCCCCAGTTCTTCTTCGCCCGCGACCGCCAGATCGCCGATGAGGCCTATGCCGGCGACGTCGTCGGCATCCCCAACCACGGCACACTGCGCATCGGCGACACGCTCTCCGAAAACGAAGACCTCAACTTCGTGGGCGTCCCCTACTTCGCCCCGGAAATCCTGCGCCGCGTGCAGATCAAGGACGCGATGAAAGCCAAGAAGCTGCGCCAGGCGCTGCAGGAACTCGCCGAGGAAGGCGTGGTCCAGCTCTTCCGCCCGCAGGATGGCTCGCCGCCCATGGTGGGCGTCGTCGGCACACTCCAGCTCGACGTGCTGCAGGCCCGCCTGGCCGGCGAATACGGCGTCGAGATCAGCTTCGACACCACACCCTTCCAACTCGCCCGCTGGATGTCCGGCGGCAAGCTGGACATCGAGAAATTCGCCCAGGTCAACCGCACCAACATGGCCGACGACGTCGACGGCGACCCGGTCTACCTCGCCACATCGAACTTCATGATGCGCCGCACGGCGGAACTCGCGCCGACTCTGACGTTCAAGGACATCAAGGATTTCAAGGCGAGCTGAAGCGCTTCTTTTTTTGAAAAAAAAGAAACAAAAAAACTTTCATCCGGTGAGGCCGCTGAACCCGGCAGTGCACCCCTCACCCGTCATTGCGAGCGCAGCGAAGCAATCCATCGAACAGCCGCCGCGTTCTGTGATTTCGAGAACCCGTAGGGCGGGTCCACGACCCGCCATCCGCGCCCCACGACAAAGCCCGTCACCCGCCGTCAC
>CAIYCW010000040.1 GCA_903924855.1 uncultured Rhodospirillales bacterium
AAGCACAGGGGGCGCCGTGCTGCACCGCGGGCTCAAACGCCCAAGGGCAAGGCGGGCTCCCCCGTGCACCCGACTTCGTCAGCCTAAACGATCAGGCAGGCGTCAAGATACAAGGGCGGCGCCCTGCTCGGGCCGAAGGCCATCTCCCCCACAGCCGCAGCCTTGCCAGCCGATCTCCCAGGGAGAATAACGGGGGCAATGCTGCGAGGGGGATCGCGATGTTTGTGCGTGCCAATGGGATCGACATTCATGTTGAGGTGTCGGGTCCGCCGGGCGGTCAGCCGCTGGTGTTGTTGCATTCGTTGGGTACCTCTGCCCAGGTGTGGGACGCGCAGGCGCAGGCTTTGTCGCACGGGTTTCGTGTCATTCGCCCGGACATGCGTGGCCATGGGCTGACCTCGCTGTTGGCGGGCCCTGGCAGCATTGAGCAATATGCAAGAGATGCGTTGGCGGTGATGGATGCGCTGGGTGTTGAGACCGCGCATGTGGCCGGGCTTTCGATCGGCGGGTTGATTGCGCAGAGCCTGGCGCATCAGGCGCCGGATCGGGTGCGGTCGTTGATTCTGTGTGACACCGCGATGGTGATTCCGCCGCCGGAGAGCTGGATCGCGCGGGCGGCGCTGGTGCGGGAACAGGGCATGCAGGCGGTGGTGGAACCGGTGATCGCGCGCTGGGTGACGCCAGGTTTCCTGGATGCGCCGGAGACTTCGGGGCTGCGCGCGGTGTTGTTGCGCACGCCGGCGGAGGGCTATGCGGCGGCGGCCGAGGCGATTGCGGCGTTCGATCATTCCGCCAAGACACCCATGCTTGCCATGCCGGCGCTGATCATTGTGGGCGATCAGGACCAGGCCACACCGGTTGCCAGTGCCGAGGCGATGCAGGCGGCGTTGCGCCATTCCAAGCTGGTGGTGCTGCCAAATGCCGCTCATATCCCAACCGTGGAATGCCCGGATGCGGTGACATCGGCGATGCAGGCGTTTTTGCAGCCGCATATCCACGACTATTACGACGCCGGCATGGCGGTGCGAAAGCAGGTGCTGGGCGAGGCGCATGTGGCGCGTGCCGGGGCGGCGATCACCGCGTTCGACCGGGACTTCCAGCACTTCATCACCCGCACCGCCTGGGGTGGCGTGTGGACCCGCCCGGGGCTGGATCGGCGCACCCGCAGCCTGCTCACCATCGCGATGATGGCGGCACTTGGGCATCACGAGGAGCTGAAGCTGCACATCCGCGCCAGCAAAAACACCGGTGCTAGCCCAGAAGACATTGCTGAGACTTTGATCCAGGTCGGGGTCTACGGTGGCATTCCTGCGGCAAACTCTGCCTTCCGCATTGCCAAGGAAACCTTCAAGGAGATGGAACAGTGAGCGATCTGACGCCTTATCGCCCGCTCGTGGGCGGCACCCAGCCGCCCTATGACGCGGGCATCTATGGCAGCACCAAGCTGCGTGCGCCGAAGCAGGCCCTGGTGCAGGTGCCGACCTCGATTACCGAGGCGACGGGCCCGCAATTCAGCGAGAGCCGCTATCCGAGCGTGATCGACCTCACCAAGGTCAATGGCGGCGAGGCGCAGGGCCAGCGCATTGTGGTGGAAGGCCGTGTGCTGGACGAGAATGGCCGCCCGGTGCCGCACACGATGATCGAGATCTGGCAGGCCAACTCGACCGGCCGCTACCATCATCCCGGTGACCAGCATGATGCGCCGCTCGATCCGTATTTCCAGGGTGCCGGGCGCGTGTTCACCGATTCCGAGGGGCGCTATCGCTACACCTCGATCAAGCCGGGCGCCTATCCGTGGCGCAACCACCACAATGCCTGGCGGCCCAACCACATCCATTACTCGCTGTTCGGGCCCGGTTTCGGCACGCGGGTGATCACCCAGATGTATTTCGAGGGTGATCCGCTGTTGAAGCTCGACCCGATCTTCCATTCCATCCCGGACGAGGCGGCGCGCAACCGGTTGATCGCCGATTTCGACATCGATCTCACGGTGCCGGAATGGGCGCTCGGCTATCGCTTCGACATCGTGCTGCGCGGCCGCGACGCCACGCCGTTCGAGGATGGCAACGACCATTCGCATGAGGGCCACTGAGATGACGCTTGCAACCCCGATCGCCACCGCAAGCCAGACCATTGGCCCGTATTGGCATCTGCTGCCCTACAAGGGCTGGAACGACCTCACCCGCTTTGGCGCCACCGGGGATGTGATCACCATCACCGGCCGCATTGTTGATGGGGCGGGCGATCCGGTGACGGATGCCTGCGTGGAGCTGTGGCAGCCGAGCCCCGCGGCCGATGCCCATTTCGATGGGTTTGGCCGCTGTGCGTCTGATGCCGAGGGCCGGTTCAGCTTCACCACGCTGCGCCCGGGCCCGGTGGCGGGCGTGCATGGGGCTGCCGGCAATGTGCAGCAGGCGCCGCATGTGGCGATCACCATCATGGCCCGCGGGCTGATGAAGGCGCTGGCCACGCGGATCTATTTCGAGGGTGATGCCGGGCACGATATCGACCCGGTGCTCAACCTGATCGAGGATCCGGCCCGCCGTGCCACGCTGATCGCCAAGGCTACAGGGCCTGCCGCCTATCATCTGGACATGGTGCTGCAGGGGGCCGGCGAGACGGTGTTTTTCGCCATCTGATCCTGACGCGGTCTGGGCTGTGGTGACGCCGGTTAACCCTGCGTCAACCAGTCCCTGCCATATTGAACCCGCAGTCTCCGCACAATCGGGGCTGCGGGTTCATTTTGTGCAGGAACTGGCATGCAGCGACCCAAGCTTACCATCGCACTCCAGATCCGCGCGGGCTTCGCCGCCCTGGTCCTTCTGGGTCTTGTCGTCAGCCTGCTGTCCGTGCAGCGGGAGCAGCAAGCGGGCGGCCGTGTCACGCTGCTGTCGGACCTGTCGCGCCAGAAGAACCGCATCACCACCGCAAGCCTGGCGCTGGATCGGCTGGAGCTGGCGGAGACCAATTTCCGCCTGAGCGGAGGTGCGTCCCAGAAGGCGGAGTCTCTGGCGGCCATGGAGGCTGCAAATGCCGCCATCGCCGATCTGCATGACACCGCGCGGCAGGACAGCGACCGCAGCCAGATCGCGGCGCTGCAGACGCAGCTGGCGCAACACGGCGAACAGCAGGCGGACTTCTTCCGCCTTGCCGGTGCCACCCAATCCGCCGCCGATCAGCTCAGCGCAACCGGGGCGGCGATCAACAACGCCGGAAACGAATTGGTGGCAGCTGTCGATGGGGACACCGAGTCGACCAGTGCGGCCGCCGCCAACATCATCAGCAGACGGCTGATGCAGATGCAGATCGTAAGCCTGCAGTTTCAGACCCGTCGCAACGCCGAGAGTGCCCGCACATTCGACAACACGGCGCGCAACGTGCAGACAATCATCGATTCCGCCCGCCAGACATTGGGCCCGGCAGCCGCCGAGCTGCCCCCGGTGGAGGCGTTGCTGACCGAGTATCGCGTCCAGTTCAAGGCATGGTCGGAGGCTGGAATTGCAGCGGACCGGCTCTACAACGGCGCGTTGCGCCCCGGTATCGGCCAGTTGCAGGAGAGTCTGCGCCAGATGGACACCGGCTTCACCGAACAGTTCCGCCAGGCGCGCGAGGCCGCTGCCCAGCAAAGCCAGAGGGGCATGATCACCGGCCTTGTCGTGGCGGGTCTGGCATTGCTGATCGGCGTGGGGCTGGCCGTGCTGATCGTGCGGCGCATCATCCCACCGCTGGCCTCCAGCACCGAGACGATGCGCCGCATGGCGGAGGGGGATCACACCACCCGCATACGGCACACCGCCCGCGCCGATGAGATCGGCGCCATGGCCCGCACGCTGGAGGTGTTCCGTGCCAATGCGTTGCGCGCCGAGGCGCTGGCCGCCAAGGAGTTGGAGGCCCAGGCGGCCCAGCGCGCCCGCAACGAGCGGCTGGAGCGGCAGATCAAACAATTCGATGCCGGCATTGCCGCGGCGACGCAGGGCCTGACGCAGGTGGCCGCCCGCATGGAGAGCACGGCCGGCGACCTGGCGGCCACCGCGGCGCAGACCACGCAGCAATCAAGCCAGGTGCTCGGCGCCGCACAGGACACGTCGCAATCGGTTCAGAATGTCGCGGGCTCTACCGAGCAGCTGGCATCCTCGATTCAGGAGATCAGCCGCCAGGTGATGCAGTCCACCGCCGTGGCACAGCGCGCGGTGGAGGGGGCGCGCAAGACGGATGTGACAGTGCAGGCTTTGGCCACCGGCGCGCAGAAGATCGGCGAGGTTGTGGAGTTGATCAGCTCGATCGCCGGCCAAACCAATCTGCTGGCGCTCAACGCCACCATCGAGGCCGCCCGTGCCGGGGAGGCCGGCAAGGGATTTGCCGTCGTTGCCTCCGAGGTGAAATCCCTGGCCACCGCCACCGCCCGCGCCACGGATGACATCGCATCCCAGATCACCGCCATTCAGACCGCCACCCGCAATGCGGTGGAGGAGATCGGCCAGATCGCCGCCATCATCACCGAGATCAACCAGATCGGCACCGCCATCGCAGCCGCCGTCGAACAACAGGGCACCGCCACGGCACTGATTGCCCGAAATGTGGAGATGGCCGCGAGCAGCACCGATCATGTCAGCCATTTGATTGTGGATGTTCGCGAAGCCGCCCGCCGCACCGGCAGTGCCGCCGAGGACATGCACGCAGTCTCCACCGATGTGGCAGGTCAGGCCAACGCCATGATCACCCAGATCGCCCGCTTCACCGCGGAGGTGAAGGCGGCCTGATCCAAGCGGCGACGGGGACGCGGGAGACAAGGTGCGATCGTCTCAACAATGGTCTCTTGGCCGTGGCATGTTGAGAGGCTTCGCCTGAACAGCCGCGTGTGGCTCGGTGCGCCTCAACAGGCGCGTCTCTCGAGTTACGGCGTGACAGCAGCGTCTCGCAGGCGGAGACACGAGAGCAACGTCTCGAAGGCAGATAGACCGGAGCCGCCAGTCGAGAGCCGCAACTCGATGCCGGCAACTTGCTGCCGGCATCTCGAAAGCCCGCATCTCGAAAGCCTGCTGGTCGATGCCAGCGCCTGCCGGGCTGCGTCGCCCGAACATCAAGCTGTCGGTTGTGCCTCGCCAATGGCGGGTCAATACCGGGCGGCGGCCTCCAGCACACTGCCGATATCGCCCGAGGGGTCGATCTGCAGCACATGGGCCGAATGCCACAGGGCCACGAACAGCAGGCTCCAGGCCGGCTGCGGGTCCTGCGCCGCGTTTGAGATGCAATGGCGCACCATATCCTTGGGCACTGTTGCGGCAATGCCGGGTTGAGCTGCGATCTGGTCGGCCAGGGCCGCCCCACGGGCTGCGATCCAGCCACCGACCGGCGGTTTGAAGCCTTTCTTGCGGGCCCAGGCTCCGGCCTGCGGGAAGGCCTGCGCCAGCCAGGACCGCAGCAAGGTCTTGCCCATGCGCAGCCCCACCTTCTCGGAATCCGGCAGGCAGAAGGCGAAATCCGCCACCATCGGGTCCAGGAACGGGGTGCGCCCCTCCACGCCATGCACCATCAGGGTGCGATCCAGCTTGATCAGCAGATCATTGGGCAGCCATTCCTGGCAATCCACCGCCTGGGCGGCCTGCACGGCACTGCGATCCCGCATGGTGGCCTCGGCCGAAGCCAATCCGTCCCGCCAGCCCGCAACACCGGCAAGGCCGGCGCCGAACACGCCGCCGGAGCGCGGTTTGCGGGCGATCCAGCGCAACGGCGCGCGCTGCTTGCGGTAGCGGGCATAGCCGCCGAACAGCTCGTCACCGCCCTCCCCGCACAGTGTCACCTTCAGCCCGGCCGCGCGCGCGGCGCGGCCCAGCATCCAGCTTGGCAACACGGCGGCATCGGCGGTCGGGTCATCGATGCAGGCGGCGATCTGCGGGGCCAGCGCCCAGAAATCCGCCTCCCCCATCTCAACCCGGGTGCAGTCCGCCCCTTGGGCCTTGGCGAGACGCATCGCCTCCGCCGTCTCATCCACACCCTGAGCACCGGCCCATCCCACCGTGAGTGCGGTGATCCGGCTGCCGGTCACGCGCGTCATCAAGGCGAGCAAGGCCGCCGAATCGATGCCGCCGGAGAGGAAGAGGCCGTAGGGAACGTCCGATTGCAGATGTGCTGCGACCGACTGCGACAGCACGGCATCGATCTGGCGCAGCGCCGCGTCATGCCCGATGCGCTGCGGCCGGCCCGGCGGCAGCGCGCTGCGCTGCAGGCGTTCGACAATGCGGGCGCGCTCCACCACCAGCGTCTCACCTGGCAGAACGCGGAAGATGCCGGGGAAGATCGTGGCGGCACCGGTGGTGAATTTCAGCTGCAGCAGCTCCGCCATCTGCGGGCCTCCCACCTCCCGCGCGCCGAAACCTGCCGCCAGCAGCGCCTGCGGTTCGGAGGCAAAGGCGAACATCGTCTCGCTCTGCGCGTAATACAGCGGCTTGATGCCGAACGGGTCGCGCACCAGCACCAGGCGCTGCTGCAGCGGATCATGCACGGCAAGGGCGAACATGCCGCGCAGCCGGTCGGCGAAGCCCGCGCCGAACATGTCGTAGAGGAACACCGGCGGCTCGCAATCCGAACGGGTGCGAAACGCGGTCGCACTCAGCGCCTGGCGCAATTCCGGATTGTTGTAGATCTCGCCATTGCCGATCAGCGCCGTGCCACCGACGGAGTCGTTGGAAATGCCGAACAGCGGCTGGTCGCCGGTGTCGAGATCGACGATGGCCAGCCGCACCTGCAGCAGGGCGGTGTCCGCCCGCAGCAGCCGGCCGAAGCCATCCGGCCCGCGATGGGCGATGGCGGTCTGCATCCGGTCGAGCAGGGCGATGGGTGGCGCGCTGCCGTCGCATGTCATCAGTCCCGCGATCCCGCACATGCGCCAACCCTCTGCCGAAGCCCGATGCCGCTCTACTACCGCAGCCCGACTCGCGCAAAACATGCAGCGCGAAACACCCCCATCGGCGCCACGTGCATTGCGTGCTATCGGCGCCCCATGAAACGGATCCTGTTCATCTCCTCCTCGCGCATCGGCGATGCCGTGCTCACCACCGGCCTGCTCGACCATCTGATCCGCACCTATCCGGATGCGCGGATCACGGTTGCCACCGGCCCGGTGGCGGAGGGGGTGTTTGCCCGCATGCCCAACCGCGAGCGCACCTTGCTGATGCACAAGGCCCGGTTTGGCCGGCATTGGCTGACGCTGTGGGCCGAGACCGTCACCACCGCCTGGGATCTGGTGGTGGATATCCGCGCCTCCGCCCTGTCCTATGTGTTGGTCACACGGCGGCGCGCGGTGATGCGCAAGAGCCAGGGGCACAAGATCGTCCAGCTTGCCCGTCTGCTGCGGCTAGACCCACCGCCCATGCCGGTGAACTGGACGGATGACGCCGATCGCAGCCTGGCTGCCAGCCTGCTGCAAGATGGTGCCCCGATCATCGCCCTTGCCCCCACCGCCAACTGGACCGGCAAGGTGTGGCCGGCGGAGTCTTTCATCGCCCTCACCCATCGCCTGCGTGAGACACTGTTGCCAGGGGCGCGGATTGCCATCTTCGCGGGGCCGGGCGCGCAGGAGGCGGCGCTGGCCGCCCCGGTGCTGGCGGCGTTTTCCGATGCGATCGACCTGACAGGCAGGCTCGATCTGCCACAGGCCGCTTCCTGCCTGGCCCGCTGCGCCTTGTTCATCGGCAACGATTCGGGGCTGATGCATCTCTCAGCCGCCTCCGGCTGCCCCACGCTTGGCCTGTTCGGCCCAACCCCGTCCGCCGAATACGGCCCGGCCGGGCGATGTGCGGCTCCGGTGGTCTCGCCCACGCCGCGGATGCAGGATCTCACGGTGGAAGCGGTTCTGGCCGCCGCCAGACAGCTGTTGGGATGAGCCGCAGCCGCGAACGACGCCTTACGACACGCTGGCGCTGCAATCGACCCGCACATGGAAGGTTTTGCGCAGCTTCACCTCGCCGCCGCGCAGGATGGTGAAGGTGAAATCACCCGGCTCCAGCTCGCCTGGTTCCTCGAAGGTCCAGCCATTGTAGGTCTCGCTGCCCGCCGTCACCAGCCGGGCATAGATGCCATGGGTGCCGGAATTGCCGTTGGCGTAATGCAGCATCGGGTGATCCGCCTCCACCTCCACCCGCCACAGCGGGTCCGGCAGGTCGCCGGACACCTGGTAGCGCATGCCGAACGAGGTGCCGAGCACGGCACACACCTCTGAACCCGGCCGCAGCAGGGCCACGTCATCCACCGTGTTCTGCGTGCCGGAGACGGTGTCCGGTGCCGCGGATTTGCCGACCAGATCAAGCCGGTAGGTGCCGAAATCGGTCACCTCCAGCATGCCATCGGCACTGCGATCAATATCCGGCGGGGCCGCCAGCGCCCTGCCGACCGCTGCTGTTGCCAGCACCACAGCAAGCAGGGCCGCGCGCATCTTCTACCGGCGGCCGAGACCGGCGCGCTGATACTGGCCGGGAATGTCCAGCGGCGCGCCGAGGGCGATCGCAGCCCGCAGCGGCCAGATCGGGTCGGCCAGGATGGCGCGCGCCACGAAGACCAGATCGGCGCGGCCATTGCCAAGAATTTCCTCGGCGTGCTCAGGCGTGGTGATCAGCCCCACTGCCCCGGTGGGAATGCCCACCTCGCGGCGCACCGCCTCGGCATAGGGCACCTGATAGCCCGGATGCAGCGACGGGATCACCGGGCCCTGGGCCAGAATGCCGCCGGTTGAGCAATCGATCAGATCGACGGCGCCGGTGGCCTTCAGCAGGCGCGCGATCTCGAGTGTCTGCGCGAGGTCGAGCCCGCCTTCCATCCAATCCGTGCAGGAGAGGCGGACGAAGAGCGGCAGATCATCCGGCCATTCGGTGCGGATGGCGGCCACCACCTCCAGCAGCATGCGCGCACGGCCAGCCAGATCGCCGCCATATTGGTCGTTTCGGGTGTTGGACAGCGGCGAGAGGAAGGAATGGATCAGATAGCCATGTGCCGCATGCACCTCGATCACCTTATAGCCGGCGTCGCGGATGCGCGCCGCGGTGTCGCGGAACTCGCCCACCACCTGCGTGATGTCGGTCTCGCTCATCACATGCGGCACGGTGGCCTTGTCGCTGAACGGCAGCGCCGACGGTCCCCACGGCACCCAGCCGCCTTCGGAGACCGGGATCGGCGCGCCGCCTTCCCATGGCCGTTGCGAGCTGGCCTTGCGCCCGGCATGGGCGATCTGCACGCCCGGCACCGCGCCGCCCATGGTGATGACCTCGGCCAGGCGCTTCATATGCGCCTGCTGCGCGTCGTCCCACAGGCCGAGGCAGCCTGGCGTGATGCGCCCGAGGGCCGAGACATGGGTTGCCTCGGTCAGCACGATGCCGGCACCGCCCACGGCGCGGGCGCCCAGATGCTGCACGTGCCAATCGGTGCCCAACCCGTCATGGGCGCTATACTGGCACATCGGTGCCACCACGATGCGGTTGCGCGCCGTGACGGAGCGGAAGGTGGCGGGCTCGAACAGCTTTGGTAGACGGGACATCAGCTTGTTTCCTGATCATGGATGCGCAGCATTTGGGTGCCTGGGCGGCTGTTTGCCAAGCCAGACGCAGCCAAAGGTTGAAAAGTTTTTTTGCTGCTTTTTGTTCACAAAAAGAAGAAGTCCTTTTTTGAAAAAAAGGACCAAAAAACTTTCTCACAGTGGGCTCGTGTCGATCTTGCGCGGTTCGTTGGCGGCATCGGGGGGCTGTGGTATCCAGCTGCCATGCTTGCAAAAACGGGAAAGATCGCTTTCGCCAACCAGCTGCGGGGGTTGGCGGTGCTGCTGGTGATGATCGGCCATCTGCTGCTGCTGTTCTGGCATGCGCCGGAGCTGGTGAGCGCTGCCGTGCTGGCCCCGGCCCCCCAGGCTGAGATCCCCTGGATCGCGCATGTGCTGGCCTCGGTGCGGGAGATCAATTTCGGGGCGCTTGGCGTTTCGCTGTTTTTTCTGATCAGCGGCTTTGTGATCCCGATCTCGCTGCAGACGCGCAGCGCCGGCGCGTTTGGGCTGGCGCGGCTGTTGCGGATTTTCCCCACCTATTGGGCGGGGCTGGCCGTGCAGGTTGGCGTGCTGCTGCTGGTGGGCTGGGTGTGGAACGCCGAGCCTGATCTCAGCCTGCGGCGCGTGCTGGCCAATGCGTTGCTGCTGTTCAACTTCGCCCATGTCCGCTCGATCGACACGGTGAACTGGACGCTGGTGGTGGAGGCGCAGTTCTACGTGCTGGCGGCGCTGGGGGCCGGCTTCCTCCGGGAAGGCCGGGTCAGCGCTCTGGTGGGTGTCTGGCTCATTTCGGTGATCGGCAATCTTGCCTTTGGGCGCATGGGCGTCATGTTGGGGGAGGCGTGGGCGACCCGCGCCATCACGCTTGGCAGCTACAGCGCGGCATTGGGATTCATGACGCTCGGCACAGTGTTCAACTTTCATCTGCGCGGCCGACTGTCCACACGGGCGTTGTCGCTGCTCACCGGCCTGGGCTTTGCGCTGTTCGTGCTGTCCTGGGCGGTGGGCCCCAGCGCGGCCGAGACGGATCTGATCGGGGTCAGCTACGGGTTGGGGCTTGCGATCTTCGCCACCGGCTATGCCTTGCGCGACCGGTTTCGCAGCGTGGCGCTGTTCGATGGCCTCGCTGCGATCAGCTACCCGCTTTATCTGGTGCACGCGGTGCTGGGCTATGCCGTGATGCGCCATGCGATGGCGGCCTGGGGCTGGGGATATCCGGCCGCCCTCAGCCTGGCCCTTGTGCTGATCCTTGCCACCGCCACCGCGTTGCATGTGAGTGTGGAGCGCTGGAGCATTGCCGCCGGGCGGCGCGTGTCCTGAACATTCTCTCGCTGCAATCCTGGGTCTGCTATGGCCATGTCGGCAATGCCTCGGCCGCCTTTCCGCTGATGCGGCTGGGGGCGGAGGTGTGGGCGGTCAACACCGTGCAGTTCTCCAACCATCCCGGCTATGGCGGCCATCGCGGTGACGTCTATTCGGGTGCTCAGATCACTGCCCTGGTCGACGGCATTGCCGAACGCGGCGTGCTGGGCCGGTGTGATGCCGTGCTGTCCGGCTATCTGGGAGAGGCTGCGATCGGTGAGGCGGTGCTGCATGCGGTCACAAGGGTGAAGCAGGAGAACCCGGGCGCGCTGTATTGCTGTGATCCGGTGATCGGCGATGACGGGCCGGGCGTGTATGTTCGCCCCGGCATTGACACATTGCTGCGCCACAAGCTGCTGCCCATGGCAGACATCGCAACGCCCAACCGCTTCGAGCTGTCGCACCTCACCGGGCTTCCCACCTCCACTCTGGCCGAGGCGAAGCGCGCGGTGGCGGCGCTGCAGGCGATCGGCCCGCGCACCGTGCTGGTCACCAGCCTCGTCACCGACGACACGCCGGAAGGCCATATCGACATGCTGGCCGGGCAGGACGGCGCGTTCCACCTTCTGCGCACACCAGTGCTGCCGGTGCGGGTGAACGGGGCGGGAGATGCGCTGTCCGGCCTGTTCCTGTTCCATATGCAAGCCAGCGGCGATGCCGCCGCGGCTTTGTCTGCCGCGGGCAGTTCCATCTTCGGCGTGCTGCGCCACACCCAGGCAACCGGTCAGCGTGAATTGCAGATCGTGGCGGCGCAGCAGGAATTCGTCATCCCCAGCACCGTGTTTGACGCTGTTTCATGCTGAGGCTGTACGCCCGTGTGCTGGGACAGCTGCGGCCGTACTGGCGCAGTGTTCTGGCACTGACCTTGGCGAACTTCATCCTGGCGGGGCTGCAATTCCTCGACCCGCTGCTGTTCGGCCGGGTGATCGGGCTGATCTCGCGTGCCGACACGCTGGCGCCGGGGCAGCTCTGGCCGGAGGCGCGCCATGTGATTGCGATCTGGGCTGGGGTCGGGCTGGCCGCGATTGCCGCCAACATATTGATCGCGCTGCAGACCGAGCGCCTCGCCCATGGCAACCGGCTGCGCGCCATGCAGCGGTTTTTCGGCCATGTGCTGGGCCTGCCGCCGGGATTTCATGGCGCCACGCAATCGGGCGTGCTGATCAAGACCATGCTCTCCGGTGCGGATGCGATGTTCGGCACCTGGCTCACGCTGTTTCGCGAGGCGCTGACCACGCTGGTCGCCGTGTTGGTGCTGCTGCCGCTCACCGTGCTGCTGAACTGGCGGCTGTCGATCGCGCTGATCGTGCTGGCGCTGCTGTTCTGCACCCTGGTGTTTCTGGTGATCTCGCGCACCGAGGCCGGCCAGGCGCGGGCCCAGCTTTACCAGAGCCGGCTGGTCGGCACCGCGCAGGACACGCTGGGCAATGTGCTGGTGGTGCAAAGCTTCGCCCGGCTGCCCGCCGAGTTGCGGCAATTCGAGGAGATCATCCATCAGGTGATCACCCATCAGTTTCCGGTGCTGAACTGGTGGGCGGTGGTGAATGTGATGACGCGCGGCGCCAGCACGCTCACCGTGATCACTATCGTCGCACTCGGCACCTGGCTGCATGCGCAGGGCAAGGCCAGCATCGATGAGGTGGCGAGCTTCGTGGGCATCGCGACCCTGCTGATCGGCAAGCTGGACGGTGCGATGACCTTTGCCGCCCGACTGTTCTTTGAAGCCCCCAATCTGCGCGAATATTTCCGCGTGCTGGACACCGCAAGCCAGGTGCCGGAGCAGCCGCACGCCCCTGCCCTGCGCCCGGGCCCGGGCTGTGTGCGCTTCGAGGGTGTCACCTTCGCCTATCCCAGCGGGGCTTCGGTGCTGCACGGCGTTGATTTCGTGGCCGAGCCCGGCAGCCGCATCGCCCTGGTGGGCCAGACCGGTGCCGGCAAATCCACCGCCATGGCGCTGCTGCAGCGCTTCTGGGACCCGACCGCCGGGCGCATTCTGATCGATGATCAGGACATACGCGACGTCTCGATCGACAGTCTGCGCCGCGCCATCGGCGTGGTGTTCCAGGAATCGCTGCTGTTCAACCGCTCGATCCGCGACAATCTGATGATCGGCCGCCCCGAGGCCAGCGAGGCGGAGCTGATGGCGGCCTGCACGCGGGCGGAGGCGGCGGATTTCGTCCGGCATCTGCCAAACGGCCTCGACACGGTGGTGGGGGAGCGCGGCGTCAACCTGTCCGGCGGGCAGCGCCAGCGCCTGGCGATCGCGCGTGCGCTGTTGAAGAACCCGCCGATCCTGATCCTCGATGAGGCGACCTCGGCGCTCGATGCCGAGACCGAGGCACGGGTGACCGAGGCGCTGACCGAGCTGATGCGCGGGCGCACCAGCTTCATCGTGGCGCACCGCCTGTCCACCGTGCGTCATGCCGATCGCATCCTGGTGTTCAACCAGGGCCGGATCGTGGAAGCCGGCGGTTTTGATGCGCTGATCGCCCAGAACGGCGTGTTCAGCCGGCTGGTGGAGGCGCAGCTGGTCTGAGTGCTTGCGCCCTTGCTGCAACGCACTGCTACCCGGTTGCGGCGGATGATGGAAAAGGCGCAGGCTCGTAGGTCCAGAAGAGGCGGCCGCATCACGCAGGACCGCCCGGACCCGGAGGTCACACCATGACTGTCGCCGCCATCCTCAAGCACAAGGGCCACGCCACCATCTCCGTCCCGCCGCAGGCCAGCATCGCCGAAGTGACGCATGTGCTGGCCGAACACCGCATCGGCGCCGTGCTGGTGTGCAATGAGCGCGGCGAGATGATGGGCATTCTGTCCGAACGTGACATCGTGGCGCATCTCGCCTCGCATGGCGCCAGTGCGCTCGATCAATCGGCGGAGACGCTGATGACCCGCCATGTCACCACAGCCCTGCCCCGCACGACGGTGGCCGAGGCGATGCAGATGATGACCTGCGGTCGGTTTCGCCATCTGCCGATCCTGGAACAGGGGCGGCTGGTGGGCATGATCAGCATCGGCGATGTGGTGAAGGCGCGGATGAGCCAGCAGCAGGATGAGGTGGACGGGCTGAAGGCCTATGTCGCCGGCCACGGCTGACATCGCAGGGAAATTTCGCCTCTCGCGTTTCTGTGCCTATCGGGATTCGCCACGACATCGTAGTGATGTTTTGTGAATGCGGCCACCTGGCCGCCCCGTTGCGGAGAGCAGAACATGCAGGCACCGATCCAGATCAAGCGCCCGGCCTGGGTGGAGGAATTCCAGGCCTTCATCATGAAGGGCAACGTGGTCGATCTCGCGGTCGGCATCATCATCGGTGCGGCCTTCACCGGCGTGGTGGGCAGCCTGGTGAAGGATGTGTTCACCCCGCTGATCGGCCTGCTGGTGGGCGGGATCGACTTCAGCAACATCTTCATCACGCTGAAAGGCACCAGCGCGCCCACGCTGGAGGCTGCAAAGGCCGCGGGCGCCGTGACATTGAATATCGGCTTGTTCCTCAACGCGGTGATCCAGTTCCTGATCGTGGGTTTTGCGGTGTTCTGGATGGTGAAGGCGCTGTCTCGCCTGTCGCTCGCGCAGAAATCCGCGCCAGCCCCCACCAAGACCGAGTTGCTGCTGGCCGAGATCCGCGATCTGCTCAGCCAGAAGCAGGGCTGATCGGTGGACGAGGCCGTGGCGGGTGCTGACGCGCCGCCGGCGCAGACCCATGCGCTGACCCGGGAGTTCCTGCGCTCCGGCGGGCTTGAGGAGTTTGTGCGCAGGGCCAATCCGCAGGCCAAGGTGCTGACGGAGGCCGAGCGCAAGGCAAGCCTGCAGGCGATCCTGGCACAGCGCCCCGATCGCGGGCGCGGCGTGCTGGTGTTCGCCTATGGCTCGCTGATCTGGAATCCCACGATCCATCTGGTGGGCCGCGAACTGGCCACCTCGCATGGCTGGCATCGCAGCTTCTGCCTGGCCACCAAGGGCGGGCGCGGCGATGAGGCGACGCCTGGCATGATGCTGGGGCTTGAGCAGGGCGGCACCTGCACCGGTGCCGTGCTGCGCGTGGACGAGGACGCGATCGAGGAGGAGCTGGACATTCTGTGGCGCCGGGAGATGGTGTCCGAAGGCTATGTGCCGCGCTGGCTTCGGGTGACCAACGCCCACAATGCGCCGCTGGGCCACGCGATCGGCTTCACCATCAATCCGGCCGGGCCGAATTATGAAGGCGGTCTGCCGCATCAGGAGCTGATCCGCAGGCTGGCGCATGCCCGCGGCAGGCTTGGCACCGCGGCCGATTACCTGTTCAACACCTGCGAGGGTCTGCGCAATCTTGGCATCGTCGATCCGATGCTGGAGGAACTGGCGCTGGCGGTGGTGGCGGAGCATCAGAAGGGTGCGGGTATCTGAGCCGGAAGCGCTTAGAGCAAATTCCGATCTGACTGAACCGCTTTGCGGTCAGTCAGATCGGACTAAGTTGCTCTATATATTATGATTTTCAGAGCACGACCGTCCGACCGACTGATTCCAATCGGTCGGACCGTGCTCTAGCCGCCAACCCAGGCGGTCATCACACTCTACGTGATATCGCGTATCGGTGTGCTCCGTTGCGTTAGGTTAGTGTCGTTGGGTGCTTCGACCAGGAGGTCGCCATCGACAAGGCCGATGCCAATTTTTCCCCAGTCTGGCGGCAGCACGGCGCTTTGCATCCGCGCGTGCCTGAACTGCGTGTTTCAGGACGGGTGCAAAGCCTGCTGCAAGGCCTGCGCCTGCCCATCAAACTGAGGCAGCCGCAGCCGCTGCCCCGAGACATCCCGCCCTCCCACTCCGGGCGGCCGCACAGCCTGCTGGTCTATCTGTTGCTGCTCACACTTGTGGTCAGCCTGCCATCGCTGGGCGTTGCCGTGCTGACCGGGATTTCGGACAGCAGGATCCTGGCGCAGATCCATCAGCGCGAACGTCATCGCATCGCGGGCAGCCTGGCGCAGGCCGTCGAGGGCGCCTTCGCCGATGCCTGCGCAGCGCTTGAAGCCATCGATATCCGCGCCCTGCCCGAGGCCAACGGGCCGGAGGCAGACGCCCAGAGGCTGCTGACCCTTGCCGCCGCCACCACCGGTGCCGGTTTTCGGTTGATGGACACGCAGGGTCACACCCGCCTGCAGGCCCATGCCGCAAGCCTGGCCGAGCCTGCGGCGGCACGGCCCGATGACTGGCGGCATACGGTGTTGCAGTCGGGCGTGATCGGCCTTGGAGGTGCGACAGCAACCGAGGGCCAGCACCAGATCCTGATCCCGCTGCTGCGGCCGCTGCGGCAGGACGGCGTTGTGATCGGCCTCCTGGAGATGCAGCTGCCATCGGAAAAACTGGCGATGATCATGCGCCGGACCGTGGCGGATGCGCACGGCACGGGGCTGCTGATCGACCCTGAGGGCCATATTGCCGCCGCCTCGTTTCAGGCGGAGCAGGCGGCCGCGGTGCCAGATCAGCCGATAGCCGCACAGAGTCCCGATGATCCGGATCTGATCACCGTTGAATTGCATCATCAGCCGGGCTGGCGCGTGCTGTATCGCCACGCCCAACCCGACCCTGATCTGACCGCGGGGCCGCTTGGCCGCACGATGCTCGGCTGTCTGGTGTCGCTGTTGATCAGTGCTGCGCTGATCAGCGTGCTGGGACGGCGGGCGGCGCGGCGCGTGGCCTCACTTGCCGAGCTGGCGCGCAGCGTCACCGCAGGTGGCGACCGCGCGCCGGTGACACCGCGGATGCGGATCGCCGAGTTCGAGGATCTGCGCCAGAGCATGCTGCGCGCCGATGCGGTGCTGCGCAGGCGGGGTGCCGCGGAACGCATGGCGCTGCGCGAGGCGCGCACCGGGCACGAATTGCTGATCTCCGTGGTCAACGGCACCGCGGAATCCATTCACGTCAAGGATCTGGAGCTGCGCTACGTGCTGGTCAACCGTGCCGGGTTGCAGACCGCAGGCGCGGCGCTGGAGGAATGGCAGGTGCTGGGCCGGCGCACCGCCGATCTGTTCCCCGAGGCTTTGGCCCAGCGCATCGAGGCGGCGGACCGGCTGGTGCTGGAAACCGGCCAGATCAGCAGCTTCGAGCAGGAATTCCGCACCGGCAACGCGCAGGAGACGCGATGGATCGCCATGACCATCACACCCTGGCAGGATGCGCAGGGGCGTGTGGTGGGGGTGGTCTCGGTCTCACGCGATGTCACCGAGCAGCGACGGGCAGAGCAGCGGCTGCGCCATCTGCAGGCGGAATTGCTGCGCACCAGCCGCCTTTCGGCCATGGGCGCCATGGCGGCGGGGCTGGCCCATGAGCTCAACCAGCCGCTTGCCGCGGCTACCAACTATCTCAATGCCAGCGGACGGCTGCTTGACCGGGCGGATCAACACGCCTCCGGCGCACCCAACCCCAGCCTGCGTCTTGCGCGCGAGACCGTGCTGGATGCGGCGGACCAGATGCTGCGCGCCGGCGACATCGTCCGGCGCCTGCGTGATTTCGTCGATCGCGGCGAGGCGGAGCTGCAGACCGAGGATATCGGCGAGCTGTTGCGCGAAACCTGTGACCTGCTGCGCAGCGATGGTGTGAATGCGGGCATCGCGCTTGCGGTCACGGTCGACCCCGGGCTCAGCCCGGTGCTGGCGGACCGGGTGCAGATCGGCCAGGTGTTGCTGAATTTGGTGCGCAACGCGGCGGAGGCGATCGGCCCGCAGCGAGGCGATGGCCGGATCGATGTGCGCGCACGGCTCGAACAGGGCAGCGCCGGTCAGGGTGCGGCCGCGGTGATCGAGGTGGCGGATAACGGCCCCGGCCTGTCCCCGGTGATTGCGGAGCGGCTGTTCGAGCCGTTCGTCAGCACGAAGCGCGCCGGCATGGGCATCGGCCTCGCCATCTGCCGCACCATCGTTGAAGGCCATGGCGGGTGGCTCACCGCCCATGCCGGCGCCTGTGACGGCATGGTGTTCCGAATCCTGCTTCCTGTTCTGCCCCGTCCTGGAGAGCCCGCATGAATGTCGCATTCCCACCGCAAGGTGCTGATCGCCCGCGCCTTCCCGCAATCGGTGCCGCGACGGCGCATCTGGTTGTGCACATCGTCGATGACGACGAGGCGGTGCGGCGCTCGCTTGCGGTTCTGCTGGGCTCGCACGGGCTGGACACACGGGTCTATGCCAGCGCCGAGGCGGTGCTGGAGGTGGTGGATCAGCTGGAGCCGGGCTGCCTGGTGATCGATGTCCGCATGCAGGGCATGGATGGGCTGGAATTGCAGGACGCGCTGCGAAACCTGGGCTGCAAGCTGCCGGTGGTGGTGGTGACCGGACACGCCGATGTCGGGCTTGCGGTGCGCGGGATGAAGGCGGGTGCTTTGGATTTCATTGAGAAGCCGTATTCGGAGGCGGTGCTGCTGCGCGCGATCCAGGCGGCGTTGGCCCGCTGTGAGAATGACAGCCACACGCACTCCCAGAGCGAGGCGGCGCGGGCGCGGATTGCAACCCTCACCCCGCGTGAGCGCGACGTGCTGACCTGTCTGGTGGAGGGGCGGCCAAACAAGGTGATCGCCCATGCGCTGGGCATCAGCCCGCGCACGGTGGAGATCCACCGCGCCAATCTGATGGAAAAGCTCGGCTGCCGCAGCCTGGCGGAAGCGGTGCGGGTGGCGATCGCGGCGCATTTCCACAAGGGGTGAATGCGACGGGGTGGGTGGCACGACCCGCCTGGGCGCTCAGCCAAACGCCCCCACCTCATGGGTGATCGCGGTTCCCACCTCGCGCAGCAGCCCGAACAGCCGCAGCATGGGGGCGAAGATCTCTGAATGCTCGCGCGCATAGGCCAGATTGTCGCGCGGGCCGGCCGGCTCGCCATAATCCCGATCGGCCTCCGGATCGGCGGCGGCGGGGAACACCTCCGACAGCAGGGCCATGGCCTGTGGAATATCCAGCCGCAGGATGCGCTGCTCCATCGCGGCGCGGGTGACGCCGTGGCGGGGCGAGAAATCCGGAATGCGGGTCTCCAGCAGCCAGATGCGATGGACCAGCGCCAGGCGCAGCGCGTGCAGCAGCACGGCGCGGGTGGACATGGCGGGAACGCCCGGCCAGGCGGCCTTCAGCGCCACGTGATCGGCCTGGATGCGGCGGAACATCGCCTGCACCTGGGCGCCGAGCCCGAGCCGTTCGAGCGCGCGCGACACCGAGACCAGCTGCTCGTGACGGCCTTCCAGCCTGGCATGGCCGGCGCGGTCGAGCCAGGTGCCGGGGTCCAGCGTTGCCACCACGGCGCGCAGCACGTCCAGATCGGAATGCGCCATGGCGTGACGCGCAAGGTCCAGCGCCAGGCGGAAGCGCGGGCTGGTTTGCAGCATGTCCGCGAACATCGGCGGGTTGCGGCCGGCCGCCGCCCCCAGCCCGTGCAGCGTGTTGGCCATCCAGCCCAGCTGCTGCAGGATCGCGTTGTTGGGAATGGCGCGCAGTTCGCGCGGGTGGCGGATGCTGGCGGGCCCGCCCATGCCGTCCATCTGGCGGGCCGAGGGCCTGCTGCCGGTGGGGTCGAGCAGGGCCGGGCCGAAGGCGCCGAGCAGGGCGGCGTAGCCCGGGTCTTCCACCAGCGCCTGCATCTGGCCGCGCGCGGTGCCGAAGAAATCGGCGGCGAAATCGGCCTCCTCATAGATCGGGTCCTGCGGCGGGCGACCCTGGGGGAAGGCGTGTTCGGCGATGCGCGCCACACTGGCCAGCGCCAGCTCCGGCGTGCCGAACAGCACATAGCCATCACCGCCCTGGAACGCGCTTTCCTCGCGGGTGGCGATGCCGGCCTCGGCAAAGGCCTGGCGGCTGTGCGGCGGCGACAGATAGGCAAGGCGCTGCGAGAGGCTGCCCGGATGCGCGCCGCGGCCGACGCTTTCGCCGTGCGTGTCGAACAGCACCACCTCGACCGATTGCAGGCCGTAGCGCTGCAGCGCGTCCACCACTTTCAGCCGCAACCGCTCGATCAGATAGGAGGCGGCGAGCTGGCCCACATAGCGGCCGGAATCGGAGTAGCCGAATTGCAGCGCCATCCGCCCGGTCTGCGCCAGATAGGCGCGGTAATGCGGGCTGCGCAGCGCCTCCTCGATCACCCGGGCGCCGCCTTCCAGCGCATCGGCGGTCTCGAACAGGGGTGAGATCTCGATATGCCGGTCGATGCCGAGCAGCTTGGCCAGCCACAGCGCGCAGAGCAGCGTGTAGCCGGTCTCGGTCTCGGCGATCAGGAAGCGGACCCGCGTTGAGCTGTCCACGTGCTTGGCGATCTGCGCCACCGTCATCATCAGCCGGGCCGCCGAGGCCTGTTCGCTCATCAGCGCGCCGAAATCGACCGGCACCGGGCGCACCGCATCAAGGGCCGCGTTGATCGCCACCAGCAGACCGCGGCGCTGGGACAGATCCTCCGGCTGATCGGCGAGCCCCAGGCGCTGGCGCGCCACGTTGTGCACCTGGGCCGCGTTGAGACGGACATGGGTGTGGGCGAGCGACAGGCCATGCGCCACCAGCCCCGCGCGCGCCACGGCAAGGCGCATCGCATCCTCCGGCAGGGCTGCCGCGATGGCGCGTGCGAAGGGCTCCATCAGCGTGTCGATCCCGGTCAGCGCGGTCTCGTGACCGCAGACCATGATCTGGGCGAATGCCGCCACCGCATCGGACTGCGGCGCGGTGGGACAGGCGGCCAGCTGGCGTGTGACCTCGGCTTCGGCCGCTTCGATCCGGGCTGCCAGCCCCTCCGCCACACCGATGCCCGCGATCTGCGCGCCCAGCCGTGACAGCTGCATCTGCTTCATGCGCAGGCGCAGCCGGTAGGTGTCCCACCAGAAGATGTCGTTGCGGCCATCGGTGTCGTAGCCGACCCAGGAGGCGAGGATGACCGGCACCGGCACGATCTCGTGCCAACGCCCGGGCCAGGTGTCGCGCGCCTGTTCCAGAATGGCGCGGCACAGGCCGTCCAGCGCGTCCCGCCCGTGCAGGATGGCGTGGCCGGCGCGGCTGAACTCCTGCTCCAGCGTAATCTGCTGCGGGCGGTGGCTGGCGAAATCCGGCGCGTTCCGGCCGCTGGCCCGCTCCGCCAGGGCGCGTTCGACCGGCTCGGGCAGCGAGAATGTGGGATGGGCGGTGAAGACGGCGGCGAAGCGGGTGCGCTCGACCGCGGCGCGGAAGGCTGCGAACGGCACCGGGCTGTCCGCCGGGTCCGGCCGGATCAGCCGGGCGCCGATCTGCGCCAGGGCCTGCAGATTGGCGTGGGCTTCGGTGCCGCCGACATAGGCCGCCACGCGCTGCGCGCGATCGGCGAAGGCGGCATCGCGCAGGGCCACCACGATGGCCTCGATGATATCGAGATCGAACTCCGCCGCATCGAGCCTGCGGCTGATCGAGAGTGCCGCCGACAGGATGGGATTGCCGAACGGGTCCAGATTCGCCGCCTCCCGCAGGGTTGCGACGAGAGAGGTGAGTTCGTCGACGAGGGGGGCGATCTGTGTGTGCTGCATGTGCGAAGTGTGCGTTGCAATACCAGCTGGACGCAACGATTACTCGCTTCGGGCGGGATGGGCCGCCATGGATTTCAGCGCTCTTGCCTGAGCGGGTCTCGAATTCTGGTGCGTTGCATGTGATGTGCGTCACAGCCAAGCGAACATGTTTGTGGATTTGAAAACAGCAGAGTTGTTCCAGCCGAGCGCACAGTCATTGCCGTTGATCGGCATCAATTGGATTTAGGTATCTTTCCTGACTGTCATCAGCCCTGCCGCCGCAGCAGGCTGATACTCACGCAGTCGCCCCGGCAACGTGGGTGGAGGAAAGGACGGTATCGTGTTTCAGGCCCTGATCGATCTCGAAGCGGCAACCCAGCAGGACCAGCCCGCAGACAAGCTGAGCCGCGGCGACCATCCGCCGGAGATGTTGACCCAGGAGATATTGGCGAAGGATGACGCTGACCTCGCCGCGGAGGACGACGCGCAGGCGCGCTTCGATGACAGGCTTCTCACCGCCCTGGCCACCATGGCGGTGCGCAGCAAGCGCCGTCAGGCGGATCTTGCGGCAGCTTTGCGCCGGTCTGCGATCGACACCGATCCGCATGCGGTGGGTGAGGCGCTGGGCCGGTTGGAGCAGGCCGGGCTGATCGAGCAGATTGTCCCGCTTTATGATGGCGGTGTGCTGATGTCGGTCACCACGCGCGGCATCGAGCGGTTGAGCCTGGTGCCGCGCTGGGCGCTGATGGACACGACCGGTGCACCGATGCGCGGCCATGGCGCGGGGATGAGGCGGGGCTGACGCCGATCAGGCCGCTCAGGCCACCGCCGCGCGCAGCAGCAGACGGATGGTCTCGGTGGCCACCGCCAGGTCGCCCTCCATACCCTCGGCGGCCGATTGCGCCTCGGTGATCTGGCCGGCCCGGGCGAGGCGGATGATGCGGCGCATGCGCCGTTCGATTGCAGCCAACGCATAGGAAGCGGCAAGCCCGCCCAGAGCATGCGCACCGGCCTCAATCGCCTTGGGGTCACCGCCGGCCAAGGCCGTGCGCAGCACCGGAATCCGCTCGCGCATGTCGCCGAGGCATTGTTCCACCAGCGACAGCAAGGTGGCGGGCGACAGGCCCCGTCTCAGCTCGACCAGGCGACTGTCATCGATGATGGCGCCGGACTCGGCGTTCTGCGACTCGTACCCGCGGCCCGGTTCCGCGGCACTGGCACCCGCGCCGGGCCTGCGCACATTGCCCAGATAGCGCTGCACGGTGGAGAACAGCGCCACAGGCCGGATCGGCTTGCCGAGCATGTCGTCCATCCCGGCACTGAGGCAGCGCGTGCGATCATCATTGGAGGTCGTGGCGGTCAGCGCCACGATCGGCAGGTCCGCCATCGGGCCGGACAGGGCCCTGATCCGGCGCGTTGCCTCCAACCCGTCCATATCGGGCATGATCAGGTCCATGAACACCAGGTCGTAGGGCACACGCTGCACCATGGCGATGCCGGCCGGACCGGATTCGGCGACATCCACCTTGAACCCCTCGCGGCGCAGCAAGGTTGCGGCCACGAGATGGTTGGCCGGGATGTCCTCGACGATGAGGATGCGGGCGCGTGGGCGCTGGATCAGCGACACCACATCGCCGGCCACGGCCACGCGCGCCTGCGGTGCCACCGCCTCCAGCGGCAGATCGACATGGAACTCGTTGCCGCCGGTGGGGGCGAGGCGCAGCCCGATCCGCCCGCCCATGGCCCGCACCAGCCGGTCGCAGATCGCAAGCCCCAGCCCGGTGCCCGGTGCGCCGGAGCTGCGTGCGTTGCGCAGGCGGGAGAACGGCACGAACAGCTTGGCGGCATCCTCGGGCGTGATCGCCGGCCCCTGGTCCTGCACCGCCATCGACAGCATCGGCTTGCCATCGGCCAGCATCATCGTGGCCTTGATGGACACCACGCCCGGGCTTGAGAACTTGCCGGCATTGGACACCAGATTCATCATCACCTGGCGCAGACGGCCGGAATCGGCGCGGATTTGGCGCGGCAGTTCCGGCGATACATCCAGCACCAGCCGCACGCCGCGTTTGCCGGCCTGCATCTGGAACATCGCCCGCACACCCTCCAGCAAGGGCTGCAGCTCGAACACGCTGGGGCGCAGTTCCAGCTTGCCGGCCTCGGCGTTGGAGAGTTCGAGAATGTCGTTGACCAGCTCCATCAACGCCTCACCGGCCTCGCGCGCCGTGTCCGCCAGGCGGCGCTGGGCGGGGGCGAGCTCGGATTCGTCCAGCAGGCCGAGGCAGTTGATCACCGCGTTGAGCGGCGTGCGGATCTCGTGGCTGACGATGGCGACGAAGCGCGATTTCTGTTCGGCGGCCTCGCCGGCCAGGCGGATCGCCTCCTGCTGTGCCTCCACCGCGCGCTTGCGGGCGGTGATGTCGGTGTAGAGCGTGACCAGGCCGCCGGTTGGCAGGCGGGAGCGGCGCAGTTCGACGGTGACACCGTTGGGACGCTGGCGTTCGATCACCACCGTGCCGGTGGTGGCGCGCATATCGGCCATCCGGCGTGCCACCTCGGTGTCGATGTCGACCTCGCCGAACTCTCCCGCCTCGGCCTGGGCGCGCAACAGCACCTCCATCTTCTGGCCGACCCGCAGCACGTCGCGGCGAAGACCGATGCGCTCGGAGAACCGCTCATTCCAGTTGACCAGCCGCATGTCGGCGTCGAGCATCATCACGCCATCGGTCATGCCGGCAAGCGTTGCCTGCAACTCGTTGGTCTTGGCCTCCGCATTGGCCTTGGCCTGGGCGAGTTCGGTGTAGGCCAGTTCGATGGTGGAGCGATCCAGCGCCAGCCGCTCCTCGCGTCGCCTGGAGGCGGAGACCTGCAGGATCAGCAGGATGGCCGCCACCACCAGCGCAAGCGACACCAGGGCCGCGAAGGTGGTCACCCCGTTGTTGCGCGCATGCGTGGGTCCGAGCGACTCCACTTCGCCGGTGCCGATCACCAGCATCAGGTCGAAATCGCGCAGACGGTGATACTGGATGCGGCGGACCACACCATCGGCGAGCAGCTTGCCGATCCAGGTGCCATCCGACTCCCCGCCGGCCGCGGCGAAGAGGGCGTGCGCATCGCTTGGCTGGATCTGGGTCGGCACGCCGGCCGGCACCAGAACCCGCGCGTCTCCATTGTCCCGCAGCAGCGCGATCAGCCCGGATTTGCCAAGGTCCCAGCGTGGCAGATCCTGCATGCCGCGCCACGGATCGAAGCTGACCAGCAGGTAGCCGACCGCTTGGCCTGATTTATCGCGCAGCCGGCGCAGCACGTTGAACTGGCCGGCCCCGCGCCCCTGGGTGACGAGATCATCCTGGGCGTTGGCCAGGATGGAGCTGGTGAGATCGGTGAACACGCGGTCATGCGACAGGTTGCGGCCGATCAGGATCGGCATGCTCGAGGACTGCACCACGCCGTCAATGCCGATTTTGACCATCTGGAAGCCGGGATCGCCGGCGCTGTCGTGGTCGGCAAGCCAGGTGTCGGCGTCAAACCTGTCGGGGTCCTTGGCCCAGTCATGGGCCGCCTGACCGACCAGATCCTGGGTCTGCTGCAGGGTCGACTCGACCTGCCACTCCACGCTCAGGGCCAGATTGTTCATGCTGCTGCGCAGCCAGGCCACCGCCTCGCGCTCGTCGGCCCGGGTCAGCGTGAGGGTGAACATCCAGATCACGGCGATCAGGACGATCGCCACCATGCCGATGGCCGTCTGGATCAGCAGCGCCTGCCCGGTGCGATCCGAGGACTGGCGATCAAGCATGTGCGCATTTCATCGAAGGGCCTCGTCGGACTGTGCGCCGGACACTAGCTTCTCCCCCCAGTCTGCGGCAACACGGCCATCCGGTCCGGGCCTTGCTGGACGGTGCCGCGGATGCGATTGTCCCGCCGCACAGACAGGACCGCACTGGGCGCCGCCCTGGATTTTCAAGAGGACACGATGGCCAAAATCAAGGTGAAAACTCCGGTTGTGGAGCTCGACGGTGACGAGATGACCCGGATCATCTGGGGCTTCATCAAGGACAAGCTGATCCTGCCCTATCTCGACATTGACCTGAAATACTACGATCTGGGCATTGAATATCGCGACCAGACCGACGATCAGGTGACGGTCGATGCCGCACTTGCCATCAAGCAGTATGGCGTGGGCGTGAAATGCGCCACCATCACGCCCGATGAGCAGCGCGTGACCGAGTTCGGCCTGAAGAAGATGTGGCGCTCGCCGAACGGCACGATCCGCAACATTCTCGACGGAACAATTTTTCGCGAGCCGATCATCTGCAGCAACGTGCCGCGCCTGGTGCCGCATTGGACGCAGCCGATCGTCATCGGCCGTCATGCCTATGGTGACATCTATCGCGCCACCGAAGCCAAGATCCCGGCGGCCGGTCGCGTGACGCTGAACTACGTTCCCGCCGATGGCTCGCCGATGGTGGAAATGGAGGTGTTCGACTTCAAGGGGCCGGGCGTTGTGATGGGCATGCACAACACCAACGCCTCGATCGAGGGCTTTGCCCGCGCCAGCTTCAACTACGGCCTGGCGCGCAACTTCCCGGTCTATCTGTCGACCAAGAACACCATCCTCAAGGCCTATGACGGCCAGTTCAAGGACATCTTCCAGGCGGTGTTCGACGCCGAGTTCACTGACAAGTTCAAGGCCGCCGGCCTGACCTATGAGCATCGCCTGATCGATGACATGGTGGCCTGCGCGCTGAAATGGTCGGGCGGCTATGTCTGGGCCTGCAAGAACTACGATGGCGACGTGCAGTCCGACATCGTGGCGCAGGGCTTTGGCTCGCTGGGTCTGATGACCTCGGTGCTGATGAGCCCGGATGGCAACACGGTGGAATCGGAAGCCGCGCACGGCACGGTAACGCGCCATTATCGCGAGCATCAGAAGGGCCGCGAGACGAGCACCAACCCGATCGCCTCGATCTTCGCCTGGACGCGCGGCCTGATCTATCGCGGCCGGTTCGACAACACGCCGGATCTGGTGGCGTTTGCCGAGGCGCTGGAAGCGGTGTGCGTGGAGACGGTGGAAGCCGGCCACATGACCAAGGATCTTGCCTCCCTGGTTGGCCCGCAGCAGCCCTGGATGAACACCCAGGCCTTCCTCGCCAAGCTGGACGAGAACCTGCAGGCGAAGATGAAGACCGCCTGAAGCACGGTCGGCATCGCGTTGTGAGAAGGCTGGCCGCACGATTGTGCGGCCAGCCTTTTTCTTTTGCGGGTACCGCCCTGACGTCTGCGGTCGGCACGCAGCGCGGGCTGGAGGGGATTTCGCAGCCCTACGCGGCGACCGGCATACGGTCCTGCAACATGCGGTGGAAGGCGGCGAAGACGCGCTGCATCACTGGCTGCTTGTAGGCGAAGAGATCCACCGGATCGAGCGCGTGGATGACGGCGGCCAGCTCCACCTCGAACACCAGCAACCGCCCGTCCGGCGCCTCGGCACAGTCGAGCAGCAGATAGTCCAGCCCCAGGCGCTGCTGGATCAGCGCCAGTGCATCGCGGTGGCGGGCGGCGAAGCCGTGATCGAACTGTGCCATCGCCGCCGCCTCCTGCGCGCGCTTGTGCGGCGAGGTCAGCATGCCGGCATTGACGTAGTGGATCATCCAATCCGACGAGATCGCCATGTGGCAGAGAAACGGCGCGCCATCGATCAGCGCCACACGGCGCTTGCGGAAGAACCCATCCGCCTGGCTGTAATCGACGAACTGCGACAGCGTGAGCGACGGGGCGCGCACCGCGTCGAGATAGACGGCAAGCTCATCGGCGTTTTCCAGACGTTCCAGCAACTGCCCCGCGTGGGATTGTTCCGGCCGGACCAGGATCGGCCAGGACCCGCCCGGCAGCAGAACCGCCAGCGGATCGGCATGGGCGAGCGCCTGGCTCACCGCCTCCCGCGTGTGGGTGATCGCCTGTGGGACCAGAATGCCGGGCAGTTCGGCGAACAGGCGTGACATCCCTTCCCGGCTCAGCAGATCGATGCGGCCCTGAAGGATGCGGGCCGGATGGTTGATCACCTGGGTGGGCCAATGCGCCATCTGCTCGGCCAGCGACAGCAACAGGCCCGGCCTGCCATCTCCCACCAGGCACATCGCCAGATCATGCTCCGGCAGGATCTCCGGCAAGGCTTCGCCCGGGGCGATGAAGACGATGTCGAGCAGGACCGGCAGATGGGCCACGATAAACTCGATCGGCATGTTGGTCTGCAGATCGCCGGGGGCCGCGATGCCGAGCAGCCGGATGGGACGTCTGGTGGCGATGGCGGCGGCACCGGGTGCCACGCGGTACAGGCGCTGCTGCGCCAGCACATCCTCCTGCAAGGCGAGGCCGATCTCGCGCTGACCGGACAACAGCGAGAGCATCTGCGTGTCGAACGCGGCGGCGATCATCGCATCCTCGGACGCGAACGGACCGGACAGGCTGCGCCCCAGCTCGGACGCCGATTCGCCGGCCAGCAGCCGGGCTGCCAGATGCGCTGCCCCCTGCACGATGGGGGGAACAATCTCAGCCGAGAAGACGGGTGTGGCGTGACGCCAGAGGGCTGGGTGCAAGGCGTTGGCTCCGAACGGGTGCCGCAAGCCTTGTCGAAATTGGTTAAAAAAGCGCTGAAGCGCGTGGGTTCAACCGTCCACCGCCTCCAGATCGACACCCACCGTCACCCCGTGGCGGCCACCGCCCAGGATCACCCCGCGCACGGGGCTGATATCCCCATAGTCGCGCCCCCAGGCCAGCACGACATGCTCGTCGCGCACCACCAGGTCATTGGTGGGGTCGAGATCGATCCAGCCATACTCGCTGCCGAGCCAGGCACCGACCCAGGCATGCGACTGATCCGCGCCGCGCCGCGCCGGCTGGCCCGGCGGCGGGCGGGTGCGCAGATAGCCGGACACGTAGCGTGCCGGCAGACCCAGGGCGCGCAGTGCCGAGATCATCAGATGGGTGAAATCCTGGCACACCCCGGCGCGTTGCTGCAGCAGGCGGGCAACGGTGGTCTGCACGTTGGTGACACCCGGCCGGAAGGCGAAATCGCGCCGGATGCGGGTGTTGAGGTCCAGCAGGCCGGAGAGGATGGGCCGGCCGGGCGGGAAGCTGGGGGCGGCATAGGCGCCGGCCCCCGGCTCCAGCGGCAGCATCGGGCTGTCGAACATGAATTCCGCCGCCTGCCAGGCCTGGCCGCCGCCGCGCACCGCCTCCGCCACCACGCTCTCCCAGGGCGGTGTGGCCATCGGGTCCGGTGGCAGGGGGAATTCCACCACGACATCGGCCTCCAACGTCACGGAGAAGCGCTCATGCCGGCGGTCCAGGAACATCCAGCTGACATGGTTGCCGAAATGATCCTCGGCCGAGGAGATGCGGGTGGGCTGCGGATCGGCGCGCAGGCCGGCGCTGAGCACGCGCTGCATCGGCAGATCGCGCGGTTGCAGATGCAGCATGTGGCTGGCGAGATCCACCGGCGTGGCATAGCTGTAGGTGGTGGTGTGGCTGATCCGATATCTCACGACACGCCCAGCAGTTCATCGGCATCGGCCGCGGTTTCGGTGGCCTCGGCCTCCTGCTCGGCGCCGGCGCCCACGCTGCGCGCCACCGGCAGCAGTGCGAAATAGCGCCGTGTGATGCGGTCTGACAGGTCGGCCAGATTGGCTGAGATCTGCTCCAGCTGCGGTGGCAGGTCGGAGGCCGCCTGCGCCTGGTCGCGCGCGGCCATCACCCCCTCCACCAAGGCCTCGATCTCGGCCAGCAGCCCGGCCGCGGCGCCTGCGAACAATTCGCGCCCGCCATCCTCCGCCAGCTCATCGAGCAGGGAGTGGATCGCCACCAGCTGGAAGGCGAGGCCGCGCGGATTGCCCTGATCGACCAGCACCAGGTCGAGCACCGGGGCCGGCTGCAGCACGTTGAGGTAGCGGGTGCGGTAGGAGATGGCGGAGTCGCACAGCTCCAGCGCCAGGCGCAGCCCGGTTTCGATGCGCGGCGGGGTCTGGTCGATGGCGATGGCGATCTCGCCCACCACCGCATGGGCGCGCTCGATGCGCCGGCCGAGATCGAGGAAGATCCAGCCGCCGCCGCGCACCATGCTCTCGGCGGCCACACCGGCCACCGCGGTGGAGTAGCGCTGGATCGCCACCATGGCGTGGCTCAGCCCGTCCAGGCTGCGGCCGACAAGCTGGACGTCCTCTCGCGCCGCGCGCAGGGCGTGGGTGAAGGTGGCATACATGTCACCGGTCAGGCGGTCGCGCACGCTTTCGGTGAGCTGAGCGATGGAGGCGAACTGGCTCATCAGCGCGCCATTGTCGCGCGTGCAGGCGAGCAGCGCGTCGGTCAGCACCAGGCTCACGCTGGCGCCGCGGGCGAAATCCGGCGGAACGCAGCCGGCCTCGGCCAGGCAGCGGGCCAGGGATTGCAGCTCGGACAATTCGCGCGGGGTGAGGCGTGTGCCGCGGGCGAGGCGGGTGACGGTGGCGCGGATCAGGCGTGCCGAGCGTTCCAGCCGTTCGACGTAGCGGCCAAGCCAGAACAGATTGTCCGCCACGCGCGATGGCAGGTCGCCGCTGGTGCGGCGGATGCGCAGAATGGGGGCGGCCATCGGCGGTGGCCCCGCGATGTCGCCGCGTTCGTCGTTCAACACCCAGACATCCTTGGACAACCCGCCCATCGGCAGGCTGCCGGCGAGATGGGTGCCGGGTTCGAGCACGCGGCCGAGACCGCCTTGCATCGCCATCCATTCGCCCTGGTCCTGGGCGAGAAACATGCGCAGGCTGACGGGCCGCGGCTCCAGCCCCTCGCTGACCAGGCAGGGTGCTACCGATGGTGGCATGGCGGCGGAGGCGGCGTATTCCCAGGGCCGCTGCTCGATGCGGCGCATCAGCAAGGCGCGCTCGGCGGGCGGCATGGTGGCCAGATGCAGCGCATGGGCCTGACCGTCGGTTGCGGGGCGGATCAGCCAGGCATTGGGGTTCTGTGCAAGCCGGGCGCGGGCGCGTTCCTCGCCGAGCCACATGCTGGGAATGCTGGGCAGTTTCAGCTGTTCGCCCAGCAGGCGCTGGCACAGGGCGGGCAGGAAGGCGGCCAGCGCGGGTGCCTCGGCGGCGGCGGAGCCGGCATCGTTGGTGATGCGGATGGAGCCCTGGCGTGCTGCGTCCATCAGCCCGGGCACGCCGATATGGCTGCGCTGGTCGAGTTCGAGCGGGTCGACCATCCGTCCATCGATGCGGCGCAGCAGCACATCGACCTGTTTCAGGCCGCGCAGGGTCTTGAGGAAGACGATGCCGTGGCGGACGGTGAGATCGCCCCCCTCCACCAGCGCGCAGGACAGTTCGCGCGAGAGATAGAGATGCTCGAACCACTGGGCACTGCCGGTGCCCTCGGTGAGCAGTGCCACCGTGGTGCCGCCATGCTGGATCGGGCCCAGATCGGGATGCGACTGCATCTGGGACGGGCCCTGCTGCTGGGACTGCCCCATGCTTTGGGACTGCATCATGCCGCGCCTGGGTGGGGCGAGTTTCTGCAGCCCATCCTGCCAGAAATCGAAGAACGGGCGCAGCTGGCGCACCTGCATCGGGCGGAACGCCTCGGGCATCACGCGGGACAGCATGCGCCGGTTTTCGCGTGCGAAGCCGGGGCCGGCGCCGCTGCCGGTGCGATCGGCCAGCACGCACCAGGCGCCGTCCGGCCCGCGCACCAGATCGGCCGCGTAGAACTGCAGATGGGACGAGATGGTGCTGCCGCAGCAGGCGCGCAGGAACCCTGGATTGGGATAGGCCAGTGCGGGTGGCAGCGTGCCATCGGCCAGCAGGCTTTGGCGGCCGTAGAGATCGGACAGCACGGCGTCGAGCAGACGGGCGCGCTGGGCGAGCCCGGCCTCGAGATCGGCGTATTCGGATGCCGTGATCAGCAGCGGCACCGGATCGCAGCGCCAGGTGTGCTCGGCGGCGGAGGCGCCGGGCAGGATTGTGGTGACGCCCTCCTCCTCGAAGGCGCGTTGCAGGCGTGCCGCGCGCTCGGCCAGACCGCCTTGGCCGAGGGCGGAGAACGAGCCGATCAGCCCGCGCCAATGCGGCCGGATGCCACCCTTGCCGTCCACCATTTCATCGATTGCGGCAGCTCTGGACACGCGTTGCTGGTTCCTTGCTCGGCCGGTGCGCCGATTCCCTGCGGCGCGACAGTCTGCCGGCCTCATGAGCCCATGAGGTTAACAGCCCTGTTTCAGTCTGTCGTGGCCAAGCAGGCATGATGGGTGAAGTTTTCTTGAAGCCGAAGGTGGCGGGCGGCACGCGGACGACGAAACGAAATCCGCGCCCTGGAGCAGCAAGCCGGTCCAAGTCTATCCTCGGGTGAAAGACTGCGATGATGCAGGCTGGCGGGTGAAGAAAAGATGAACGACCAGGCTGATCTGTCAGCGATTTACGCCCCTGCCCTGCCACCGGCGGCCCCGCGCGGCCTGTGCACCGATTGCGGCGTGTCGCGCATGCAGAACCACAAGGCCTGCGCCACCGCGTGCCAGTTCATCCAGCCGGATTACCCGGCGCTTGAAGCCCAGGTGCATGGAAGGGCGCGCGATCCGGCGAAGCCTGACGAGCTGTATTTCGGCCCGCATCTGCGCATGCTGCGCGCGCGCATGGCCAATCCTGCCGCGGGGGCGCAATGGACCGGCATTGTCACCGGCATCGCGGCAAGGTTGCTGGAGACGGGCGCGGTGCAGGCCGTGCTCACCATCGCCCCTGATCCCACAGACAGCTGGAAGCCGATGCCGGTGATCGTGACCGAGGCTTCGGCGCTGGCGCAGGTGCGCGGCATGCGGATGGGATATGCGCCGCTGCTGGCGCTGCTGGAGCCGGCGCGCGCGCGTGGTTTCACCCGCATCGCCATCATCGGCATACCGTGCCAGGTGCATGCGCTGCGCAGGCTTGAGGCGGAGCTGGGGTTTGAGGCACTTTATGTGATCGGCACGCCGTGTTCGGACAACACGACGACGGAGAATTTCCATCTGTTCCTCAACCTGCTCGACGAGCGGCCGGAGACGATCACCTATCTGGAGTTCCGCGCCGATTATCATGTCGAGCTGCGCTTCAGGGATGGGCGGGTGCGTGAGATCCCGTTCCTGCAACTGCCGATCTCGAAGCTGCCGGCGGATTTCTTCCCGCTGACCTGTCGCACCTGCGTGGATTACACCAACGCGGCGTCTGACATCACGGTGGGCTATATGGGGGGTGGCGGGCAGCAATGGCTGCTGGTGCGCAATGCGCGCGGCCAGGAGATGCTCGACCTGTTGGGGGAGAGCGTGATCACCGAGGCGCCGCGCAGTGCCGGCAGGCGCAAGGCGGCGGTGGCGGGCTTCATCGCCAACACGGAACGCGCGGCCGGTGGGCTGCCGCTGCGGGCGATGCCGGATTGGCTGCGGCCGCTGATGGGCTGGCTGATGCCGAGGATCGGCCCGCGCGGGGTGGAATTCGCCCGCGCGCGGCTGGAGATGAAGGCGGCCGAATCGGTGCTGCATCTGCGCCAGCATCACCCGGCGCGCCTGCGGCGCATGGTGCCGTCGCATGTGTGGGCGCTGCTGGCGCCGTACGGCATCACGCCCAAGCCCAGCGAGATCAGAACGCCAGACGCTGCCAGGCCATCGCCGCCAGCAGCAGCGCGTTGAACACCGCAAGACCGGTCCCGGCGCTGCGCATCAGCGCATCCCGCCCGCGGCCGATCGCCTGCCCCAGAACGCCCAGTGTCAGCAGGGAGGGTGTGGTGCCGAGCCAGAATGCCGCCATCGCGAACGCCCCCAGCGCCGGGCGCAGCGTGCCGGCGGCGACGGCCAGGGCCATGTAGAGCAGGCCGCAGGGCAGAAAACCGAGGATCACGCCGAATAGATAGGCGCCCGGAGTGCTGCTGCGGTCGATCCGCCGGGCGCGTTCGGCGAGCGGGGCAAACCAGCTGGCACCGCCGTCACCGGGCAGACGGCGATGCGCGGCCGCGGGTCGGATCCGGTTGAGCGCCTGGAGGGCCAGCATCAGCGCGCCTGCGAGCAACAGCACACCCGGCAGCAGACGCAGCGCGGGGAGTTGCGTCACCGCGCCGCCGGTCCAGGCCGCGACCGCGCCCAGGCCTGCATAGGTGGTCAATCGGCCGAGATGATAGGGCAGCAGCAGGCCCTGGCGCAGGCGCTGGCGCCCGCAGAGCTGCGCTGGCTTCAGCCGTGCCCAGTTGGCCGAGACCTGCGCCAGCACGAAGGGCCCGCACATCGGCGCGCAATGCGTGGCGCTGCCGACGAGGCCCGCCAGCAGCAGCGCCAGCACAGGGCCCGCGAGACCCAGCGGCGCATCAGGCGAGCAGAGGGCGCCAAGCCGGGCCAGGAGGTGATCGATCATGGTGACAGTCTCGTCATCCGCCGGTCATCCAGCCTTGATCTGCGTCAAATCCCCCAGGGAGCCCGCATGGCAGTGTCGGCTCGGAACCCGATTGCTGCCTCAACCGCTGCCAAGGATGCATGCTGATGAAGACGGAAACTGCCAACACGGTCGTGGGGATCTGCATGATCCCGCTGGGCCTGCTCGGATTGCTGATCGCCTCGCGCGCGCTCGATGCGGAGATGTCGGTCTTCGGCTATGGCCTGATCCTGTTCGCCGCGCTGTTCGGCTTCAGCCTGATCAAGGACCATTACGATCGCCTTGAGGCGGCGCCGGCCCGGATGCCGGGAGCCGATCATGAGTGACGCGGTCCTGCATGGGGCGACGCTGCCCGCACGGTTGCCGCGCGTTGACTACAACGAGGCGGTGGTGCGCAAATTCATGATCGCTGCGATGTTCTGGGCGGTCGTGGCCTTCTGTGTCGGCTGCTACCTGGCCGCCGAGATGAGCTGGCCCGCCTTCAATCTCGGCTACGAGTTCACCAATTTCGGCAGGCTGCGCCCGGTTCACACCTCGGCCGCGATCTTTGCCTTCGGCGGCTCGATGCTGTTCGGCACGGCGATGTATGTGGTGCAGCGCACCTGCCGCGCCCGGCTGTTCGGCGGCTCGGCGCTCGCGGACTTCATCTTCTGGGGCTACCAGTTCTTCATCGTCATGGCGGCGCTGAGCTATGTGATGGGGTTCAGCAAGAGCCGCGAATATGCCGAGCCGGAATGGCATCTGGACCTGTGGCTGACCCTGATCTGGGTGCTGTTCGCGGTGGTGTTCATCGGCACGCTGATCAAGCGCGCCGAGCCACACATCTATGTGGCGAACTGGTTCTACCTGGCCTTCATCCTGACGGTTGCCGTGCTGCATCTGGGCAACAACCTCACGGTGCCGGTGTCGTTCTGGGGGGCGAAGAGCTACGCGCTGTTCTCCGGCACCCAGGATGCGATGATCCAGTGGTGGTATGGCCACAATGCGGTTGGCTTCTTCCTGACCGCGGGCTTTCTGGGGATGATGTATTACTTCATCCCGAAGGCGGCGAACCGGCCGGTCTATTCCTATCGCCTGTCGATCTTTCACTTCTGGTCGCTGATCTTCCTCTATATCTGGGCCGGTCCGCATCACCTTGAATACACGGCCCTGCCGGATTGGACGCAGACACTGGGCATGGCGTTCTCGATCATGCTGTGGATGCCGTCCTGGGGTGGGATGATCAACGGGCTGATGACGCTGTCTGGCGCGTGGGACAAGCTGCGCACCGACCCGGGCCTGCGCTTTTCGGTCACCGCGGTGGGGTTCTACGGCATGTCGACCTTCGAGGGGCCGGTGATGTCGATCCGCCCGGTGAACGCTCTGTCGCACTACACGGATTGGGGCATCGGCCATGTGCATTCCGGCTCGCTCGGCTGGGTCGCGTTCATCTCGTTCGGAGCACTTTACTATCTGATCCCGGTGCTGTGGGGCCGTGAGCGGATGTATTCGGTGAAGCTGATCTCGTGGCATTACTGGATCGCCACACTGGGCATCGTGTTCTACATCACCTCGATGTGGGTGGCGGGCATCATGGAAGGCCTGATGTGGCGGGCCTATGACAGCCAGGGCTTCCTGCAATACTCGTTCATCGAGTCGATCGCAGCCGTGCATCCGTTCCTGGTGATCCGGCTTGTGGGCGGGCTGTGCTTTCTCACCGGCGCGCTGCTGATGGCCTTCAACATGATCATGACCATCATCGGTCCGCGCCCGGCGCTGAACGCCATGCCGCAAGCAGCCTTCGTGGCGGGGGAATAACCATGTCCGACATCACCAAGAAGCCCCGCTTCACCCACGGCACCATCGAACGCAACGCGTTCATTCTGCTGGTCCTGGCGCTGATCGCGATCTCGATCGGCGGCATTGTGGAGATCATCCCGCTGTTCACCATCGAGACCACGGTGGAGCATGTGAAGGGCGTGCGGCCCTACGCGCCGCTCGAACTGGTGGGACGCAACATCTATGTGCGGGAGGGGTGTTATCTCTGCCACTCCCAGCAGATCCGCAGCCTGCGCGACGAGGTGGAGCGCTACGGCCATTTCAGCCTGGCCGCCGAGAGCATGTATGACCATCCGTTCCAATGGGGCTCCAAGCGCATCGGACCCGATCTGGCGCGGGTGGGCGGCAAGTATTCCAACGATTGGCATTACCAGCATCTGCAGAACCCGCAGGCGCTGGTGCCGGAAAGCCTGATGCCGCGCTACGCGTTTCTGGCCACCAGGCCGATCCAGATCGACAACATCGCCGATCACCTGCGCACCAATGTCATCGTGGGTGTGCCCTACACCAGCGAGGATATCGCCCACGCGCAGGATGATCTGCTGGCGCAGGCAACGCCCGGGGCGGATGTGACCGGGCTGATGCAGCGCTATCCGAAGGCCAATCTGGTCCCCGGCAATGGCCGCACGCCCACCGAGCTCGACGCGCTGATCGCCTATCTGCAGGTGCTCGGCACGATGGTCGATTTCGCCGATCCCAGCACGGAGAACCTGCAGCAATGAGCACGCTCATGGGTTTCGCCCACTGGTTCAACCATTACGGCATTGCCTTCATGGTACTGATCTTCCTGGGCATTTTTATCACGACCTACTGGCCGAGCCGGAAATCCACGATCGAGCAGAACGGGCTGATCCCGTTTCTCGAAGATGAAGCCAACACCGAGTCCAGCCGGAAAACCGGAGTGCCGTCATGACCACGCATATTGAAAAAGACCCGCATTCCGGCACCGAGACCACCGGCCATGTGTGGGACGGGCTGCGCGAGCTGAACACGCCGCTGCCGAAATGGTGGCTCTACACCTGGCTTGCCTGCATCGTCTGGGCGTTCGGTCTGATGCTGCTCTACCCGTCATTGCCGTATTTCACCGGCTATTGGCATGGTCTGCTGGGCTACTCGACCCGCACCGAGGTGATGCAGGATGTGGCGAAGATCGCCGGCCAGCGCGCGCTGGTGATGGACAAGGTGGCGGCCGCCTCCTTCGAGCAGATCCGCGCCACGCCGGCGCTGCTGGCCGAGGCGCAGACCGCGGGGCGGACCAGTTTTGCCAATAACTGCCAGCCCTGCCACGGCGCGGGCGGTGGTGGCAGGCCGGGCTATCCGGCGCTTGCCGCCGGCGCCTGGCTGTGGGGCGGCAGGCTGGAGGATATTCAGCAGACCCTGCAACACGGCATCCGCAGTGGCGCCGAGGGGGCGCGGGACAGCCAGATGCCGCGCTTCGGGGTGGATGGCGTGCTGAAGCCGGAGGAGATCGTCCAGGTCGCGAGCTTCGTGATGACACTCTACGGCACGCCGCGCCGCGAGGCCTCCGCCGAGACGGTGGCGGCAGGGGCTGCGCTGTTCGCCGACAACTGCGCCGCGTGTCATGGCGAGAAGGGCCAGGGCAACCGCGAATTCGGTGCACCGGCGCTGGCCAGCCGCACGCATCTCTATGGTGACAGCTTCGAGATCGTGCAGGGCCAGATCACCAACCCGCATATGGGCGTGATGCCGGCCTGGGGCGGCAAGCTCGACCCTGCCACCATCAAGTCGCTGGCGATCTACGTCCATGACCTGGGCGGCGGCGAGTAGAGGTGCCCGACATGTCCAGGATCGACAGGCCTGACCAGCTTGCGCAAGGCGAAGAGGGCTTTCTGCAGTATTTCGCCGATCGCAAGCGGGTCTATCCCAAGCGCGTCTATGGCCGGGTCCGCAGCGTGAAATGGGCGGTGTTGGTCATCTGCCTCACGGTCTATTACGCGCTGCCCTGGCTGCGCTGGGACCGTGGAGAGGGACGGCCGGATCAGGCGATCCTGCTGGATATCGCCGATCGGCACTTCTTTTTCTTCAACATGGAGTTCTGGCCGCAGGACATCTACTACCTCACCGGGCTGTTGATCCTGGCGGCGGTGGGGTTGTTCCTGGTGACCAGCCTGTTCGGCCGGCTGTGGTGCGGGTTCGCCTGCCCGCAGACGGTGTGGACCGATCTGTTCATGTTCGTCGAACGCCAGATCGAGGGCGACCGCAACGAGCGGATGCGGCGTGACGCGGCGCCGATGAGTTTCGACACCGCCTGGCGCAAGGCGCTCAAACACGGGCTGTGGCTGGCCATCGCGTTTTGGACCGGTGGTGCGTGGATCATGTACTATATCGACGCGCCGACCGCCGTGCATGAGTTCTGGACCGGCAGTGCCGATCCGGCGGTCTACGCCTTTGTGGGCCTGTTCACCGCCACCACCTATCTGCTGGCCGGCTGGGCGCGCGAGCAGGTCTGCACCTTCATGTGTCCCTGGCCGCGGTTTCAGGCGGCGATGGTCGATGAGCAGAGCCTGATCGTGACCTATCAGGCCTGGCGCGGCGAGAAGCGCGGGCATCTGAAGGCGCAGCGCAACGCGGCCCCGGGTGAGACCTATGGCGACTGCATCGATTGCGCGGGCTGTGTCACCGCCTGCCCCACCGGCATCGACATCCGCGATGGCAGCCAGCTGGAATGCATCGGCTGCGGGCTGTGCATCGATGCCTGCGACATGGCGCTGGCCAAGGTGGGGCGGCCGACCGGGCTGATCGCCTGGGACAATCTGGAACGCCAGGCCGCCAAGGCGCGCGGCGAGACGCTGGGCTTTCATCTGTTCCGGCCGCGCACGCTGATCTACGCCTCGGCGATGAGCCTGGCCTTCACCGTGATGGTGATCGCGATGTCCAACCGCAGCGATTTGAGCCTCTCGGTGCAGCCGGACCGTGCGCCGCTGTTCGTGCGTCTGCCGGACGGCACGATCCGGGACGGCTACACGCTGAAGATCGCCAACCGCAATCAGACCGACGCGGTGTTCGAGCTGCATCTGGAGGGCCTGCCGGGCGGGGAGCTGGCCCTGGCTGAGGCGCATGCGGATCGCGCCACCATGCTCCGGCTGCCGGTGGGGCCGGACCAGGTTGCCAGTTTCCGCGTGCTGGCCACGGCGCCGTCCCATGGTGCCTCCACCTCGGTGAATTTCGTGCTGCACGACACCAAGGGCGGCGACACCACCACCGAGGCCTCGGTGTTCCTGGGGCCGGCACAATGAACCAACAAGGAGGCACAGCAATGTCCCCACACAGCTCCGCCCATGACACAGCTTCCCCCCGGTCCGGCTGGCGGTGGTTCCCGCATGCCTCGGTGGCGGCCCTTGGTGTTGTGGTGATCGTCAATGTCGGACTGACCTGGGCCGCCCTTGGCACCTATCCGGGCGAGGCGACCAAGGATGATTTCGGCACCTCCAACCGCTACAACGCCGTGCTGGCACTGGCCGCCAAGGAGGCGGCGCTGGGGTGGAAGGTGGACGCCACCGCCGAGGCCGGACATGCGGTGCTGCGGCTGTTCGGGCCGGATGGCAGGCCGCTTGAGGCGACGCTGGTGAGCGGTGTCGCCGAGCGTCCGCTGGGTGCTGATGTGTCGTTGCCGCTGACCTTCCGGCGTGGGCCGGACGGCGCCTATGTCGCCAGCGAGGCGTTGGAGGGCAAGGGCCAATGGGAGCTGCGCCTCTCGGTCGAGCGTGGCGCGGATCATCTGCAGGCGACACGGCGGATCATCATTCGTTGAACGCCATCATCGACCGGCCGATTGCCCAAGGCGGCGGGTCATGCTGCCGCCATTGCGGCCTTGCCTGCCCGGAGGGCGCGGATTTCTGCTGCAGCGGGTGCGAGGCGGCGTTCGGCACCATCCAGGGGCTGGGGCTTGGGACTTACTATCTGCAGCGCCTGCTGGACCCGAATGCGCGGGCACCGCGGCCGGAGATGGTGGAGCGGGCCGATCTTGGCCCCTTCGTCCACACCCGGGCAGATGGCAGCTGCGAATTGCTGCTGACGATCGACGGTGTGCAATGCGGCGCCTGTGTGTGGCTGATCGAGCAGATTCTGGGCCGCGAGAGAAGCGTGGTGTCAGCGCGGGTAAATCTGACCTCGGGCCGGCTTGCGCTGGTCTGGCGGGGCGATGCGCAGGAGGCCGGGCGGCTGTGCGCGCTGGTGGAGCAGCTGGGCTACAGGCTCGTGCCCTTCCGCTTTGCCGAGAGCACCGCGCGATCGGATGAGCAGGGCCGCGCGCTGATCCGGGCGCTGGCGGTTGCGGGGTTTGCCGCGGGCAATGTGATGCTGCTGTCGATCGGCATCTGGGTTGGTCTGACCGAAGGCATGGGCCCCGCCACGCGGGCATTGCTGCATTGGGTGTCGGCCTTGCTGGCGCTGCCGGCCATCGCCTATGCCGGGCAACCGTTCTTTCGCAGTGCTGTCTCGGCGTTGCGCCATGGCCGCACCAACATGGATGTGCCGATCAGCCTGGGCGTGATCCTGGTGAGCGGGCTGAGCCTGGTGGAGGCCATGCGCAACGGGGCCCACACCTATTTCGACAGCGCGATCTCGCTGCTGTTCTTTCTGCTGATCGGCCGCGTGCTGGACCATCGTGCGCGCAACCGTGCGCGCGCCACCGCCGAGCGCCTGCTGGCGCTGCGCGCGGTGGATGTGGCGGTGATCCTGCCGGACGGCACGCTGCGGCGCATGCCGGCCGAGACGGTGGCGCCGGGGGCGCGGGTGCTGGTGGGGGCGGGCGAGCGCATCGGGGTGGACGGCGTGATCCGCCATGGCCAGACCAGCCTGGACACCAGCCTGGTGACCGGGGAGGCCCTGCCCTGCCCGGCCGGCCCAGGCAGCCTTGTGTTTGCCGGCACGCTGAACATGGAGGCCGCGATCACGCTGGAGGCCACGGCCACCGGGGCGGACACGCTGCTGGCCGAGATGGCGCGGCTGATCGATGCCGCCCAGGCCGGCAAGGGGCGGTTTGTGGTGCTGGCGGACCGGGTGGCGCGGCTTTACGCGCCGGTTGTGCATCTGTGCGCGTTGCTCACGTTTCTGGCGTGGTATGCGGCCCTTGGCGCATCGCTGGGCGAGGCGCTGCTGATCGCCTGTTCGGTGCTGATCGTCACCTGCCCCTGCGCGCTGGCCCTGGCCGTGCCGGCGGCCCAGGTGATTGCCAGCCAGGCGCTGTTCACCGCGGGTATTCTGCTGAAATCGGCCACCGCGCTGGAGCGGCTGGCGATGGTGGACCTTGTGGTGTTCGACAAGACGGGCACGCTGACCTGCCCGGAACTGGCGCTGGTGGGCGCTTACGATCCGCAGGCCCTGCGGCTGGCAGCGGGGCTTGCCGCCAACAGCCGTCATCCGCTGTCGCGCGCGTTGTGCGCGGCATACGGGCCGGTGCAGCCGGAGGGTGGCGTGGTGGAACATCCAGGCCAGGGCCTCAGCCTGCAGACCGAGGCGGGCGAGATCCGGCTTGGCAGCCGGCGGTTCTGTTTGGGCAGTGCTTGCGCCGACACGGTGACCGATGCGGGTGCCGAGCTTTATCTGACCCGTCCCGGCCAGAGCGCGCTGCGCTTTTGTTTCCTGGAGACATTGCGGCCTGATGCGGCAGAGACGGTGGCACGGCTGCGGGCGATGGGGATTGGCGTGATGCTGGCCTCCGGCGATCGGAAGGCGGCGGTGCGCGAGATGGCGTCCTTGGCCGGGATTGGCGCGTGGCATGCGGGGCTGCGGCCGGATGCGAAGATGGCGCTGATCGAAAGGCTGCGCGGCAACGGGCATTGCGTGATGATGGTGGGGGACGGGTTGAATGACGGGCCGTGCCTGGCGGCCGCGGATGTGTCGATGTCGCCGTCCTGCGCTGCCGATATCAGCCAGACCTTGGCCGATCTGGTGTTTCAGGGCGCGGGGCTGGGGGCGGTTGCGGTGGCGCTTGCGGTGGCGCGGCGCACGCGGCGCGTGATGCGGCAGAATATTGGCTTGGCGATCGTCTATAACCTGCTGGCGGTGCCGGTGGCGGTGGCGGGGCTGGTCACGCCTTGGCTGGCAGCGGCGGCGATGTCCGGCTCGTCGTTGTTGGTGATGGCAAACAGTCTGCGGCTGCGGGGGCAGCGGTCATGAATGTGATTTTGTGGTTGATTTTGGGGAGCCTGCTGGTGGCGGGCGGTGGGCTTGCGGTGTTTCTGTGGTCGCTGCGCAACGGGCAGTATGAGGATCTGAAGGGGGCGGCGCAGCGGATTTTGTTTGATGAGGAGGCGGGGCGGTAGGGGGGGGGAGGATGGCCTCGTTTGTGCCGTCTCCGCCAGGGGCTCCTTCTTCAGGTCCCTGGCGGAGGTGCTTCGCACTTCCGCCCTACGAAAAGCGGCGGAGGTCGAGGGTTCTGGGGTGGTCGCGGCCGACGACGAGTTTGGGCTCTTGCGTCGTGCCCTGGGTGTGGCCGAAGGGAAAGAAGCGGCTGCGGCGGCGGGCCTCGGCGGCGTTGGCGTTGACCGGGAAGTCGTCGTAGCTGCGCCCGCCCGGGTGCGAGACATGGTGCTGCATGCCGCCCAGGCTGCGGCCGGTCCAGCGGTCATAGACGTCGAACACCAGAGGTGTCTGCGCCGGGATGGTGGGGTGCAGCGCGTGCGGGGGGTGCCAGGCCTTGAAGCGCACGCCGGCCACGTATTCGCCGGCGCGGTCAGTGCGGGTCATCGGCAGGGCGACGCCGTTGCAGGCGAGCAGATAGCGCTCCTCCACCCAGCCGCGCACGCGGGCCTGCAGGCGTTCGGCTGAGCTGTCCACATAGCGGACGGTGCCGGCGGCGCCGGCTTCCTCGCCCAGCACGTGCCAGGGTTCGAGGGCGTGGCGCAGCTCGATGTTCATGCCGCGGACGTCGATCTCGCCGATCTGCGGGAAGCGGAACTCCAGATGCGGGGCGAACCAGTCCGCCTCCAGCGGCATGCCGTAGCCGCGCAGCTCGGCCAGCGCGTCGGTGAAGTCCTGCTCGACGTAATGCGGCAGCATGAAATCGTCGTGCAGGCGGGTGCCCCAGCGGATCATGCGGCGCTCATAGGGGCGCTGCCAGAAGGCGGCCACGGCGGCGCGCATCAGCAGCATCTGGGCGGCCGACATCTGCTGATGCGGCGGCATCTCGAAGGCGCGGAACTCGACCAGGCCACGGCGGCCTGAGGCGCTGCCGGGGTCGAACATCTTGTCGATGCAGAACTCGGTGCGGTGCGTGTTGCCGGCCATGTCGACGAGGATGTTGCGGAAGATGCGATCGGTCTGCCAGGGCGGGGTCTGCTGGAAGGGGGAGATCTGGCTGAAGGCGATCTCGAGCTCGGCCACCGCGTCGTCGCGCGCCTCGTCGATGCGAGGGTGCTGGCTGGTGGGGCCGATGAACAGGCCTGAGAACAGGAAGGAGAGGCTTGGGTGGTTGTGCCAGAAGCCGAGCAGCGATTTCAGCAGATCCGGGCGGCGCAGGAACGGGCTTTCGGCGGCGGAGTTGGCGCCCATCACCACGTGATTGCCGCCGCCGGTGCCGACATGGCGGCCATCCTGCATGAATTTCTCGGAGGTGAGGCCGACCGCGCGGGCCTCGGTGTAGAGCTGCTCGGTGCGTTCCACCTGCTCGGCCCAGCTATGGGCGGGGTGGACGTTGACCTCGATGACACCCGGATCGGGGGTGATGGAGAAATTGACCAGGCGTTCGTCGTGCGGCGGGAGGTAGCCTTCAAGGACGACCTTGCGGTTGAACTCCTCGGCCGTGGCTTCGACGGCGGCGACCAGATCGAGCCAGTCCTCGGCGGCGAAGACGGGCGGGAAGAAGACGTGCAGCAGGCCGGAGCGCGGCTCCACGCAGAGCGCGGTGCGGACCAGGTCCGGTTCTTCCTTGCCGATTTCCGGAATGGCCTGCGGGACGGGGCGGAAATTCTCGATGCTGCTCTGCAGGCCGCGCTTTTCATAGGTGCGGCGCAGGATGCGCTGGCTCGGGAAGGGCTCGACGGGGGCCATCGGGTCGGGGTCGAAGACCTGGTCGATGCTGTCCGGATCGGCCCAGGGCAGGCTTTCGAGCGGCAGGCGGAAGCCCATCGGGCTGTCTCCCGGCACCAGGAACAGCGTGTCGCCGCGCATGAACCAGCGCCCGGTCTGCCAGCGGCGTTCGCCGCGATCCAGCACGCGGCGCAGCGGCAGGACGGAGCCAACCGGGGAGGCCAGGCCTTGGGCGAAGATGCGCGCCATGCGGGCGCGCTCCATCGCGTCGGCCAGCTTGTTGTCTTCCACGATCACGTTGGCCGGCAGGCGGTGCTCCCGCCAGAGATAGTAATGCACGTCCTCATAGCCGGGCAGCATGCAGGAGGGATCGACCTGCAGGCGTTCGGCCAGTGCCTCGGTGAAGGCGCGGGCGTCGTCTGGCGTGGCGTTGTCCTGGTCGCGATCCGGATCGGCGAGGAGTTCGGGGCGGGTCCAGACCGGCTCGCCATCGGCGCGCCAATGGGCGGAGAGCGCCCAGCGCGGCAGCGGCTCCCCGGGGTAGAGCTTGCCCATGCCGTGGTGGAGTGCGGCACCTGGCGCCCAGAGCGGGGCGAGGCGGCGCATCAGGCGGCCGGCATAGCCGCGCTTGGTGGGGCCGAGGGCGTCGAAATTCCATTCCGGGGCTTCGACATCGGTGGCGGCGACGAAGGTGGGCTCGCCGCCCATGGTCAGACGGATGTCGGACGCGGTGAGCGTGCGTTCGACCTTCTGGCCGGCGTTGAGGATGTCCTGCCATTGGCGGGCGGTGTAGGGCTTGGTGACGCGCGGGGTTTCCAGCACGCGGCGCACGCTCATCTCGAAGCCGAACTCGACCTCGCATTTGTCGGTGCCACCGGAGATGGCGGCGGCCGATTGCGGCTCCGGCGAGGCTGCGAGCGGGATGTGGCCCTCGCCGGTCATCAGGCCGGAGGTGGCGTCCATGCCGACCCAGCCGGCGCCGGGGAGATAGACCTCGGCCCAGGCGTGCAGATCGGTGAAATCCTCGGTGGGGCCTTCCGGGCCGCCATCGATCGGCTTCACGTCGGCGACGAGCTGGATCAGGTAGCCGGAGACGAAGCGGGCGGCGAGGCCCAGATGGCGCAGCGTGTTGACCAGCAACCAGGCGCTGTCTCGGCAGGAGCCTTTGCCGAGTGTGAGCGCTTCCTCGGGCGTGTAGACCCCCGGCTCCATGCGCACGATATAGGCAATCTTGCTTTGCACGAGGCGGTTGATGTCGATCAGCAGGTCGATGGTGCGCTTGGGCTCACGCGGGATTTCCGCCAGCAGCGCCTCAAGCTTCGGTGTCAGTGCGCAGAGCTTGCGGAACGGGGCCAGTTCCTCTTCCAGCACCGGATCGTAGGTGAAGGGAAACTCCTCCGCATCCGGCTCCAGGAAGAAGTCGAACGGGTTGATGGTCGCCATGTCGGCCACCAGGTCGACGGCGACGTCGAAATGGGTAACCTTTTCGGGGAACACCACGCGGGCGAGGAAATTGCCCTGCGGGTCCTGCTGCCAGTTGAGGAAATGCGGCTCGGGCGTGACCTTGAGCGAATAGGCCAGGATCGGCGTGCGCGCGTGCGGGGCGGGGCGCAGGCGGATGGTCTGGGGCCCCATGCTGACGGCGCGGTCATAGCGATAGGTCGTCCGGTGCGTAAGGGCTACGTGCAGGGACATTTTGTGCTCTCAGATCAGGACTGTTGCGCAGCCGAATACCCGGCTGCGTGTGACACGTCACGTGACGGTGGTGCAAGGCTGATGCCAGCCCGGGCCGATCGGTGCAGGCTCAGGCAAAGCGGCGCGGATCGATCTGTGCCAGGATTTTGGCGGCGTCACCCGGGTCACGCCCGCAGACAAGGTCCGCCACCAGGCGGCCCGCGGCGGGCGAGGTCTGGATACCATAGCCGCCCTGCCCTGCACACCAGAAGAAACCATCCCTGTCCTGATCAAGGCCGATGGCAAGGCTGCGATCGGGCGTGAAGCTGCGCAGCCCGGCCCAGCGGTGTTCGACGCGCCGGATGTCGAGTGTGAGCGCCTGCTGCACGCGGTCGATGGCAATGGCGACGTCCAGCTCGTCCGGCTGGATGTCCTGCGGGTCCATGTCGGTCTCGTCGGCGGGGGACAGCATGAGGCGGGTGCGGGCCTCGGGCCGGCAATACCAGCTGTGATCGACGTCGCCGAGCAGGGGCCAATCGGTGGGCGTGAAGGGCGCCGGGTCGACGATGACACCGGTGCGGCGCTTGGGTTGCAGGCCGATCGGGCGGCGGCCGGCCTGGATGGCCACCTCGTCCGCCCAGCTGCCGGCCGCGTTGATGAGGATGGGAGCGTGATAGAGTGCGCCGCCGGTGACCTCGATCTGCCAGAGGCCGGAATGGCGTTCGATGCGCCCGGTGCGGCTGCGCAGGGCGAGCGTGCCGCCCTGGGATTTCAGCTGGCGCAGAAAGCCCTGGTGCAGGGAGGCGACATCCATGTCGAACGCGTCGCGCTCGATGCACGCGCGGCTGGCGTAATCGGGGTTGAGGGCGGGCACCCAGCGGCGCAGCTCGGCGATGGATATCTCCTCCAGCCCCTGGCCTTCGGCGAGTTTTTCATCGAGATGCGCCAGCTGCGCGGGCGGTGCGAGGCTTACCACCGGGCGCTGGGACATCAGCGGCACCTCAGTGAAGCCCGGCGGCGGGGTTTCGAAGAACGGGCGGGACAGGCCAGTGAGCACCTGCACATCCGGCGGGCCGTAATTCAGGATCCACACCCCGGCGGAACGGCCGGTGCTGTGATAGCCGGCCACCTCCTCCGCCTCGATGAGGGCCACGCGGTGGGTCTGGCTGGCAAAGGCCGCGGAGGACGCGCCCGCGATGCCGGCGCCGATGATGAGGATGTCGAAGCTGTGAGTGTCCATGCGCTGAGCATTCCCTGGTCCGGTGCGGCAGGCAAGCGGTGGGGATGCTCAGGCGGCGGTTTCGCTTGGGAGTTGATCGTGAGCGAGGGCGGGTTCGTGGCCTTGGACCAGCAGGGCGAGCAGGCGCATGATCTGCTGGCGATCGGGCTCGGACAATGGGGCGAGCAGGCGCTGCTGGACCTGATGCACGTCGGGCTCGACCGCCTGCAGCACAGCCAGGCCCGCCTGTGACAGATGCAGCAGCTTGATACGGCGGTCATGCGGGCTTGGGCTGCGCGCCACCCAACCCTTGGTCTGCAGCCGGTCCAGCACATCGCCCAGCGTGGAGCGGTCGAAGGCGACGAGGGCTGAGAGCCGTGTTGCGTCCACGCCGGGATTGTCGCGGATGGCGGCCAGGGCTGCGAACTGCACCGAGGTGAGGCCGGAGGCCGCGCATTGATCGGCGAAGATCGCCATGGAGATCTGATGCACGCGGCGGATCAGATGGCCGGGCATGGCGGAAAACTCGGTCATGGGACCTCGGATGATAGATTGACCGTATACTGAATGAATGTATACAGAGGATGTCCACGCAAGAACAATGGGGGGCTCGGCATGCAATTCTACCTCAACGGCTACCGGCCGGGTGATCCCGATCTGGTGGCGCCGAGCGAGGCCGCGGCGGCGCGGGCGCCGGGCCTGGCCGATACGATGGATGTGCTGATCGTGGGCACCGGGCCCGCCGGCATGCTGCTGGCCGCCCAGATGGCGGCGTTTCCCGGCATTCACACCTGCATCATCGAGCGGCGGGACGGGCCGTTGCAGGTGGGCCAGGCGGATGGCGTGGCGTGCCGCACGGTGGAGATGTTCGACGCGTTCGGCCTCAGCGAGCGGCTGGTGCGGGAAGGCTATTGGGTGAACGAGGTGGCGTTCTGGCGCCCCTCCCCCGAGGATCGCTCCCGCATCGTGCGGACCGGGCGGGTGCAGGACACGGCGGATGGGCTTTCGGAGTTTCCGCATCTGATCGTCAACCAGGCGCGGCTGCTGAGCCTGTTGGAGGAGAGGATGATGACATCCGCCGCCCGGCTTGCGGTGCAGTATGGCTGGGAGTTCGTCTCGCTTGCGGTGGAGGAGGCGAACGCGCATCCGGTGGCGGTGACGTTGCGGCATGTGGCCTCGGGCGAGACGCGCGTGGTGCGGGCCAAATATGTGGTGGGCTGTGACGGCGCGCGCAGCCGGGTGCGCGAGGCGATCGGGCTGCAGCTGAAGGGCGATTTCGCCAACCATGCCTGGGGCGTGGTGGACATGCTGGCGGTGACGGATTTTCCGGATATCCGCCTCAAGGCCGCCATCCAGTCCGCCGATGCCGGCAATATTCTGCTGATCCCGCGCGAGGGCGGCTATCTGGTGCGGCTTTATGTCGATCTGGGCGAGGTCGATCCGGCCAATCGCGAGGCGGTGCGCAGCATCACGCAGGAGCAGGTGATTGCCACCGCGCAGCGCGCCTTGCACCCGTACACGCTGGATGTGCGCAGCACCGCGTGGTTTGCCGTCTATCAGGTGGGGCAGCGCCTGACCGAGCGGTTTGACGACGTGCCGGAGGAGGTGCGCGCCACGCGGCTGCCGCGCGTGTTCATCGCGGGCGATGCCTGCCACACGCACAGCGCCAAGGCCGGTCAGGGGATGAACGTGTCGATGCAGGATGCGTTCAATCTGGGCTGGAAGCTGGCCTCGGTGCTGGAGGGCCGCGCGCGCCCCGAACTGCTTGCCACCTACAGCGCGGAGCGCCAGCCGGTGGCGCAGGTGCTGATTGATTTTGACCGCGAATGGTCGAAGATCATGGGCTCGCCGCCGAAGGACCCGGCGCGGCCGGAGCTGGGTGGGGTTGATCCGGCGGAGCTGCAGGCGGCGTTCGTGAAATCCGGCGCCTATACCGCGGGTGTCGGCACGCATTATCCGCCGCACACGATGCTGACGGCAGAGGCCGCGCACCAGCATCTGGCCCAAGGCTTCACCATCGGCATGCGGTTTCACTCCGCCCCGGTGATCCGGCTTGCGGACGCCAAACGGCTGCATCTGGGCAATGTGGCGCGGGCGGATGGGGCGTGGCGGCTTTATGCCTTTGCCGATGCGCAGGGCGTGCAGATGCGTGCGCTGATGGCGTTCCTGGCGGAGGATGCGGCCTCCCCGGTGCTGCGATTCACGCCGAAAGGGGCTGACATCGACAGCGTGATCGATGTGCGGGGGATTTTCCAGCAGGGGCATCGCGATCTGCGTGTGGAGGAGCTGCCGGCCCTGCTGCTGCCGCGCAAGGGCGTGTTCGGGCTGATCGATTTCGAGAAGGCGTTCACGCCCGACCTGAAGACCGGGCCTGACATCTTCGATCTGCGCGGCATTGACCGCGTGCGGGGCGCGCTTGTGGTGGTGCGGCCGGATCAGTTCGTGGCGCATGTGCTGCCGCTGGACGCGCATGCGGAGCTTGCGGCGTTCTTCGCGGCGTTCATGGTGGATCAGACGGGATAGGGCGCGGTCAGCCGCGCTGTTTTCGGTAGGAGTTCTTCACGACGATCTTGTCGCCGCGAAAGGTGAACACGTCGCAGCCGGTCACCTCGACTTTGCGACCGTCGCTGCGCGTGCCGGTGAAGACCCATTCGGACAGGCCGCGATCCCCCGAGAGGAAGTGGCGGGCGTTGCTCCACTGCGCGTCCGGGAAGGTGGCGAAGACCTCCGTATAGCCGCGCTGGACCGCATCACGACCGGAATACACGGTGCCGTTGGCGTCGGGACCGGACGATGACTGGAAGACGCAGTCATCGGTCATGAACGACATCAGGCTGTCCACGTCGTGCCGGTTCCAGGCGGCACAGAAGGCTTCCAGGATTTCGATCGTCATCATGGCTGAGGTCCTTTGCGGGCGGGGGCATTGCCTGTTGCCGACGCGATCTCAACCGCCGGCCGGCTACTTGTTATACACCGCATCCGGCAGCCACATGGCGATGCCGGGCAGGAAGCTGAGGATGACGACGCCGATCGCCATCAGCAGCACGAAGGGGATGGTGCCGCGGATGATCGGGCCGAGGCCGATATCGGGGGCGATGCGGTTGATGACGAAGATGTTCAGGCCGACCGGCGGGTGGATCAGCCCCATCTCCATCACGATCGCCATCACCACGCCGAACCAGATCAGGTCGAAGCCGGCGGCGCGCAGCGGTGGCAGGATGATGGGGGCGGTCATCAGGATGATGGAGACCGGCGGCAGGAAGAAGCCGAGGCAGACCACCAGCAGCAGGATGGCGGTGAGCAGCATCCATTTCGACAGATGCAGTGCCACGATCGCCTCGGCGGCCGATTGGCTGATGTGCAGATAGCTCATCACGTAGGAGTAGAGCAGGCTCATGCCGATGATCATCAGCAGCATGCCGCTTTCGCCGAGCGTGCCCTGGAAGATGGGTTTGATGTCCGACAGGCGCACGGTGCGGTAGACCACGGCGACCAGGATCATCGCCATGACGGCGCCCAGACCCGCGGTCTCGGACGGGGTGGCGATGCCGCCATAGAGGGCGACCATCACGCCGGTGAGCAGGACGAGGAAGGGCAGCACGCGCGGCAGCGAGGTGAGGCGCTCGCGCATGGTGAAATGCTCGTCGGCCAGGATCGGGTGATGGGCGGCTTCGCCCACCGCTCCCTTGGCGGCGCGGGCGTATTCGCGGCGCCATTGGAAGACGGCGAAGAGGGCGAAGAGGATGACCAGCAGCACGCCCGGGCCGAGGCCTGCGAGGAAGAGGCGGCCGAGCGATTGTTCGGAGGCGACGGCGTAGAGGATCAGCACGATGGAGGGTGGCAGGAGGATGCCGAGCGTGCCGCCTGCGGCCACCAGCCCTGCCGCGAAGCCGGGGGAATAGCCACGCCTACGCATCTCGGGGATGCCGGAGCTGCCGATGGCGGAGCAGGTGGCGGGGCTGGAGCCCGCCATCGCCGCGAACAGGCCGCAGGCCAGCACGACGGCCACGCCAAGCCCGCCCGGCACGCGGCCGAGCCAGGTGTGCAGCGCGTCGTAGAGATCCTTGCCGGCGCGGGATTTGCCGATGGCCGCACCCTTGAGGATGAAGAGCGGGATGGTCAGCAGGGTGATGCTCGCCAGTTCCTCGTAGACATTCTGGGCGATGGTATCGAGCGAGGCCGCCGGCATGAACAGCGCCATGAAGATGGTGGCGACGCCGCCCAGGGCGAAGGCGATCGGGATGCCGGAGAACAGGGCGGCGATCGTCGCCCCGCCATACATCAGGCCAAGCTGCAGCGTGGTCATTTCGTTTTCATCACCTGAACGGCCTGCTGAACGGCGAGCAACGCCATGCCGGCGGTCATGCACGCATAGGGGATCCACAGGGGCGGACCCCAGGAGGTTGGCGTGGTCTGGTCATCCACCCAGGCTTCGACCAGCAGCTGCCAGCTTTTCCAGGTGAAGAAGACAACGAAGATGCAGGCCAGCAGATCGGCCAGGCGCCGGCGCAGCGCGTCCACACGCGGCGGCAGCAGCATGGAGAGCGCATCGATACCGACATGGCCGCGCCGTGCCTGGGTCCAGGCGGCGGAGCCGAAAGTGGCGCCGATCAGCAGGAAGGTGGAGAGCTCGTCCTGCCAGTCGCTGGCGATGCCGAGGAAGTAGCGGCCGATCACCTCCCAGGTCAGCACCAGGCCTGCGGCCGTGATGGCGAGGGCCGAGAGCACGGCGAGCGCGTCGTTGACCACGTTCAGCACCGACTGCACCGCGCCGAGGAGGCCCTCGCGCGGTGCGTCGATCGTGGTCAGATCGAGTTCGGCGTGGGCTGTCACGCCACCGCCTCAGCGAGTTTCAGCAGGTCGGCGCAGGACTGGTTGCGCTTGGCGAAATCGGCCCAGGCGGTGGCCTGCGCGATCTGCTTCCACTTGCCAAGGGCTGCGTCGTTGAAGTCGGTGACGGCGACGCCGGCCTTGCCGTAGATCTCGGCCAGCTTGTCATCGTCCGCCTTGGCGTTCTGCAGCGCGAAGGCTTCGAGCTTCTGGCCCACGGTGTCGATCGCCTTGCGGTGCGCCTCGGGCAGGCTGTCATAGATGGATTTGGACATCAGCAGCGGCTCGAACATGAACCAGAAGCTGCCCTTGCGGCCGGTGGTGACGTTCTTGGCGATCTCCTGCAGGCGGAACGAGATCAGGCTGGTGGAGGAGGTCACCGCGGCATCCAGCGTGCCGGTCTGCATGGCGGCGTAGGTTTCCTCCGAGGTGACGGAGGAGATGATGCCACCGGCGTCCTTCAGCATCAGATCCATCTCGCGCGAGCCACCGCGGATCTTGAGGCCCTTGGTGTCATCAGGCGAGACGATGCTGCCGGCGCGGCTGGCGACACCGCCGGCCTGCCACACCCAGGTGACGATCTTGACACCCTTGCTGTCCAGCACCTCGGTGAGGCGCTGGCCGACGGGGGCGGATTTCCAGGCCATGCCCTGCTCATAGGTGGAGACCAGGCAGGGCATCAGGCCGATATTGACCTCCGGCACCTCACCGCCGGCATAGGCCAGCGGGTAGGCGGTGAAGTCGAGCGCGCCGCGGCGCACGGCGGAGAACTGTGCCACGGTCTTCATCAGCGACGAGCCGGCATAGATCTCGAAGGAGAGTTCGTTGTTGGTGGCGGCGGAGACGTCGCGCGCGAAGATGCGGGCCATGCGGTCGCGGAAATCGCCCTGCTCAATGGTGCCGCCGGGGAATTGGTGGCTGATCTTGAGTGTGCGGGTTTCGGCGCGGGCGGAGGTGGCGCGCAAGATGGCGGGGGCGGCCAGCAGGCTGCCCAGGACGGTGCGGCGAGCGATGGTCATGTCGGCATTTCCTCGTGCAGCGTGACGGTTATGCGTCACGATTCTGGGGTGGCTCATAGCGCAGAGCCGCCAAACCTCAAACAGCCGATTCTTGATGAAACGAACATGAAACCGTCGACAAACGATCACAATAGACGCGACGGCACCGCTCAGGTTGGCGGTGCCACATTCATCGCACCGGCCGGCGCGGGCGTCTTCATCATCGCACCGGTCATCGGGATGAAGAACACGCCGACATCCTTGCGCGAGTGGATCTTGCCCTGCTCGTCCTTTGTGTAGACGTAGAGGAACTGGCCGCGCTTGAAGGGCTGGCCGATCGGGATCAGCGCGCGGCCGCCCGGCTTGAGCTGGCGGAACAGCTCGGGCGGGGCGTATTGCGCGGCGCAGGTGATGATGATGATGTCAAACCCGCCCTCGACCTCGGGCCAGCCGAAATAGCCATCGCCCACGCGGGTCTGCACATTGTCATAGCCGAGCGGGGCGAAGATCTTGTGCACCGCGTTGCCCAGCGGCTCGATGATCTCGATCGAATAGGCCTGTTTGACGATGCGGCTGAGCAGCGAGCTCTGAAAGCCGCTGCCGGTGCCGATCTCGAGTGTGACGTCGCCCGGCTTGGGGGCGGCGACCTGGGTCATGTAGGCCTGGCCCAGATAATCCGACAGCGCCGAGCCGTAGCCGAGCGCCCAGGGTTTCGGGTTTTCCTCGTAGCAGTCGCCGGGCGTCGCGCGCTTCACGTCGTACTGGTAGTGGAAATACTCGCGCGGCACCGCCTCGAACGCCGCCATCACGGCGGGATCGGCGGAGCCCAGGCGCTCCTTGAGGTATTTGGCGATCAGCGCCATGGCGGCCGGCTTGCGCTTCTGGATGGCGTCGAACTGCGCCTGGCTGAGATCGACCGGCCGGCCCGAGGCGGCCATGGCGGTCATGTAGGCCTCCCGCGTCCAGCCCGTGCTGGTGGCGGCGCGCACATGGGGGGCGGCCAGCGGCGTTGCAGCGGCGGCTGCGATCAGGCTGCGGCGGGTGATCAATGCGGTCATGACAAGGCCTTGCCGTCTCGGATGGAATCGCGGGGAAACACTGCGTTGGCCGCCACATACAATGCCAACGCAGAAATAAGAACAGCACTGTGACCGGCCTGCCATGCAATGAGATTGGCAAGCGGCGTGGACACCACGGAAAACGCGCCGTTCAGCCCCCAGGCCCAGGGCATGAACCCGTCCTTGCCGGTGCCGCTGAGCCCCAGCGGGAATGGCAGGCCAAGGGCGATCGAGATCGGCGCCACCGCCAGGATCACCAGGGCGGCGCGGCTGAGGAAGCTCAGATCGAGGGTGGACAGGATGGCATCCTGCTGGACGAAGTAGAGCAGTGTGCCCCAGCCCACGATCACCAGCATGGCGATGTCGATGCCGCGCCTTGGCGTGCGGGCGAAGCGCGCGCTGAGCATGCTGCCGAGACCCGAGAAGATCAGCATCGCGGTCAGCACGATGGCGAAGCCGCTGGTGCGGTCGTTGAGGTAGAAGCTGGCGCGGTCGATGGCATAGAGCTCCAGGAACAGGAAGCCAAGGCCGAGGCAGGCGAAGTAGCTGGCCGCCCGCCAGGCGCTGATGCCGGGGGCGCGCACCCGACGCCCCGCCACCAGCGGCACCGCGAGCACCAGCAGCGCGATCACCACCGCCTGCGCCAGCACCGCCAGATTGACCAGGGCGCCGATCTCCGCCTGTGGCAGGATCTCCAGCCGCGACAGGATGTGGCCGAGCTGCGACAGGCGCAGCACATTGTAGAATTCCGGCCGGTCGAACGAGATCGGCCGCAGGTCGAACGCCTCCGCCGAGACGGTGCGTTCGCCGCGCAGCACCGGCAGCGCCTCGTCGGCGATGGCGTCGTGTGCGCCCTCCCCTGAGGTCACCTCGCCATCGGTGAACGAGACGGCGGGCAGGTCGTTGAAGATCTCGGGCTTGGGCGCTTTCTCGATGCCGGGGAAATAGGAGATGTCGAAGCTGCGATCGGCGCAGAATTGCTGGGCGGCGGCGATGCGGGACGCCTGCCAGGCCTCGGGCGAGACCAGGATGCGCACATTCCAGGCCGAGCGGTAGACGAGGACATGGTCCTGCGGGTTGGGGATGCCGGCCATCACCAGGGCCGCGCGCACCGTTGCCAGCACGCGCACCGCATAGGCCGGGAATTCGCGGATCGACACCGGGATCGACACGATGCCGTCATGCGAGAGGGCGCCGAGATAGACGGCGATCGCCTCGGCGGTGAAGGCGGATTGGTTGGCCTCGGTGGTGTCGACGAACTCGCCTGCGATGTCGATGATGTCGTAGACGGTGCCGCGGGCGGCGGCGAGCGGGCTGCGGCCGCTGGCGATCAGCCGGCCGTCACTGCTGCGCATCATGCCGCGAAGCGCGGGTTCCGGCTCCAGCACCAGAGCCCCGGTGGCGCCGAGCTGGGCGGCCTCGGCCGGACGGAAGCCGCCGGAGCTGCCGAGCATCAGCACGCGGGCCTGCGGTTTCAGCGCATAGGGCAAGGCGCCGAGCGTGGCAGGGGCGTAGCCGGCATCGAGCTTGCCGGGCTTGGGCAGGGCTGCGATGCGGTTGCCGTCGCGATACAGGCCGAGCGTGGTGGGCGGGCCCGGGATGCCCATCGGGCCGGCATCGTTGGAGATGTCGGTGTCCACCCGTTCGGTGAAATCATCGAGGATGGTGTAGAGCCCGCGCGCCGAGCGGATCTCGCCCAGGATCTTGGCGTCCGGCGTGTGCAGCGGCGCATAGATCGCCTTGAAATCGTTGTAATCGGCCTGATTGCCAGCGATCAGCAGTGCCTCCGCCCCGCCAAGGGCGAGCAGCGCCACCGGCAGCACCAGGCGCCAGCGCGGAACAAAGCCGGAGGCCAGCGCCAGTGGCACCAGCAGGCAGGGCAGCAGCATGAACGGGTGCACCACCGACATCAGCGCCAGTGCGGCGAGCGAGCCGACGCCGGCGCCGGTCAGGTCATAGCCATAGACCAGGCCGATCACGCTGTCGTTGAGGACGAAGAACAGGCTGACATAGAGGCCCGCGAGGAAGAAGAATGGCAGCAGCGCCACGTAATAGAGAAAGATCAGGCCGAGCTGTGGCCACAGCGTGGCCTGGTTCTGCAGTTGCAGCGGGTTGAACGGGTTGGTGGTGACGAAGTGAAACCCGACAGCTGCCACAACGATCAGACAGGCCGGAAGCCAGGCCTGCAGGAACGCGCCGTGGCGGGCGAAGAACGGCCGCGCCAGCGCCATGGCAACGCCCGAGAAGGCGAAGCCGGCCAGCACGATGGAGATCACCCAGTAGCCATACTCCGACCATTTCGCGACGGCGAAATACCGGGTCAGCGCGATTTCGAAGCCCACCGTTGCCAGCGAGACCAGAAACAGCGGTGCGAGTTTCGCCACCGCCGCCATGCGCTGTTTCATGGAGTGACCCGCCGCGCCAGGAAGTCTCGCAGCGCGGTGTTGAACCTTGCAGGATCGTCGACGAACAACGCGTGGCCCAGATCGGGAATCACCATGGTCTCCGCTTGCGGATGATGTGCGGCAAGATTGCCCGCCTGCCCGGCGAAGGCCGGTCGCACGATGTAGAACACCGGGCACGTGGCCGCATAGACCGCCTCTTTCCAATAGCTGCGCGGCACGGCGTAGGACAGCAACTGGCTGGCGGCCCGTTCGGGGGTGCGCAGGGCGGCCTGTGTCAGGCGTTGCAGGTAGGGCTCCGGCACCGGGCGGTGGAACATCGAGCGCACGAAGCCTGCCATGAACTGGGCATGGGTCTGTGGCGGCACCTTGTGATAGGGCCGGCGCGGTGGGGCGGGGGGCGGGTCCTCCCCCACCGAATTGTCGATCAGCACCAGGCCTGCCAGCCGGACGTCGCCGTGGGTGTGGATATAGGCCAGGCTGTCGAGTACGCCGAGCGACCAGCCGATCAGCACCACGCGGGCGGGGGCCAGGGCGTTGATGAGGTCCGCCACATCCTCGCCGCGCCGCGCATAGGTGTAACCCTGATCGGGCACGTCGCTGCTGCCCTGGCCGCGCGGGTCGAGCACCACCACGCGGTTGGTGCGGGAGAAGGCGTCGATCTGCGGCTGGAAGATCCAGCCCGGCATGGTCCAGCCGGGCACGAAGACCAGAACCGGGGCCGCGCGGGACGGCTGGGGCTGTGTCGGGCCGAGATCGATGATATGCAGCCGCACGCCGTCACTGGTGGTCAGGATGCGGTCCGCGGCCCGCGCGGACGCGCAGAGGGCCAGCATCAGAATCGACAGTGACAGGCAAAAGGCGATCTTGCGCATGGGGCGAAGTGAGGCTGGCCCCCCTCTCCTGTCAACGCTTGCGACCCACGAGGCATCATGAACGATCGTCCAGACAATACCGACCCGGATCAGCCGCAGCGCAAGGGCGCGCTGATCGCCATCATCGTCATCGCGGCCATCGTGGTGGGCGGGTATATGCTCAGCGCGAAGCTGCGCAGCAGCACCGCCACCGAGGATTGCCTGATGGCGGGGCGAAAGAACTGCGCGCCGATCGCGGCCGATGGCGGGGGTGTCGCGAAATAGCCAAACCGCAACGCAGGGGCTGAATTTCGCATGGCGATCGGGGCAGAGCGCTTGCTAGCCTGCTGAAAAATCAGCTTGGGGAAGCGCATCATGAACATCACCCGCCGTCATGGCCTGGCTGTTGGGCTGGGGCTTGCCACGTTGTCCGGTGCTGCGCGTGCCGCGGCCCCTTTGGCCAAGATGCAGGCGCCGAGCTTTTATCGCACCCGCGTGGGTGACACCGAGATCACCATGCTCAATGACGGCATCGGCACGCGGCCGCTCGCCGGCTTTGTGCGCAACGCGTCTGATGCCGAGTTGCGCCAGGCGCTGGGTGAGGCGTTCCTGCCCAATGATGTCTACACCACCAACTACACGCCGATGGTGATCAACACCGGGCGGAAGCTGATTCTGATCGACACCGGCAATGGCGAGTTCGGCAGCGCCGATAACGGCCTGCTGCTGCAGAACTTTTTGGCGGCCGGCTTCACGCCGGATCAGCTCGATGCCGTGGTGTTCAGCCATTTCCACCCCGATCATTACAACGGTTTTCGCAGGCGTGATGGCAGCCTGGTGTTTCCCAACGCCGAGGTGATGGTGCCCGAGCCGGAATGGAATTTCTGGATGGATGATGCGCGCATGACCCAGACGCCGGAGGCGCAGCGCGGCAATTTCATGGGTGCCAGGCGCGCGCTGGGCCCGGTTGCAAGGAACGTCACGCTGTATCGCTGGGGCCAGGAGGTGGCGCCGGGGGTGCTTGCGATCGCAGCCCCTGGCCACACGCCGGGGCACACGGTGTTTGCCATCACCTCCGGCACGGCGCGGTTCATGATGATGTCCGACATCACCAACAACACGTCTGTTTTCGTCAAACACCCGGACTGGTCGATGATCCTGGATCTGGACGGTGAGATGGCGCGCCAGACCCGCCACCGCATGCTGGACATGGCGGCGGCGGAGGGCATGGAGTGCGCGTTCTATCACGCGCCCTTCCCCTCGGTGGGCCATATTCTGCGCACCGCCGGCGGCTATGAACTGGTGCCATCACAATGGGTTGCGCGGCTTTAGGGCACGACCAGCCCGGATGACCTCACCCCGCCAGCTGCGCCTTCAGCGCCGCCGTCAGTTCCTGCGGCTGCATGCCGGGGCGGAACAGGCTGCGCATCCGGCCATCCGGGCCCATCAGGTAGAGAAACGAGGAATGGTCCATCAGATAGTCGGTGGTGGCCTTGCTGTCTGAGCGTGCGTAGTAGACGCGATAAGCCTTGGCGACGGCTGCGATCTGTTCGGGCGTGCCGGTGAGGCCTATCAGCCGGTCGTCGAATTGTTTGGTGTATTCGCCCATCGCCTTGGGCGTGTCGCGCTGCGGGTCGATGGTGATGAACAGCGGCACCAGCTTGGCCGCATCCGGCCCCAGGGCGGCAAGGCTTGCGGCCACGGTCTGCAGTTCGGTCGGGCAGACATCGGGGCAGAAGGTGTAGCCGAAATAGACCAGCATGAAGCGGCCGCGGAACTGCTGGTCGGTGACGGTTTTGCCGTCCGGATCGGTGAGGCTGAACGGCCCGCCGATCTGGATCTGGCCGGGCGTGCCTGGCGGTGTGTCGGATTGCATGCGCCACCACATGCCCGCCCACAGCCCACCGCCCACCACCAGGATCAGCAAAGCCAGCACGCGTGACAGTCGGGCCATGTTGAGTATCTCCTGCCGACGATTGGTGGCGAGGAGATAGCAAGAAATCCAAGGCCCTGACAGAGAGCCGTCAGACGACCAGGCTGTGGCCGATCTGGAGGCTGGAGGCCTGGGTGTTGTGCAGATCGGCGAGCAGGTAGCTGCCCGCGCTGGTGCCGACCGAGACCACCGTGTCCACCCCGTTCTGCGTCAGCAGCAGGTTGGCGGCGGTGAAGCCGCCCGCCTGCAGGGCGCCGTGCACGTTGAGCACGTCGCCCTGGGCGGCAGAGAAGCCGGCCACGTCCATCGACACCACGCTCGAACCGATCGGCCCCAGCGCCAGGACGCTGTAGATGTCATCCCCCGCGGCACCGCCCACGATGGCGTGGCCGGTGGTGACGCTGACATGGTTGCTCCAGCCGGCAAGCGTCACCTGGTCGGTGCCGCCGGTGATGTTGACCGTGTCCGAGCCGTTGCCCGCGGTGATCGCCCAGCTGCCCGAGCCGGTGTTGACGGTGATCAGGTTGTCGTTGCCGGCCGCCTGGATGGTGCCGCCATTGGTGCCGCCGGCGGTGCCCACGGTGATCGTGCTCTGCCCCGCCACACCGCCGATGAAGCTCTGCCCGTCACCGATGGTGATCGTGTTGGTGTAGCCGTAGGTGTCCACCGTGCCGTTGCCGGTCAGCGTGATGGTGGAGCCGCCCAGATTGCCCTGGACGGTGTTGTTGGCGCCACCCATGACGATCGTGTCCCCCTGGCCGGTGGCCACGAGATCGTTGTTGCCGCCGGACAAATGGAAGGTGGAGTTGCCGTCATCCCCGGTGACGGTGAGGCCGCCATTGGTGTCGGTGACGTCGTTGTTGTAGCCGAACAGCTGCAGCGCGGTGATGCCGGCGCCGACATTGAGGCCCTGCACGCTGCTGGTCTCGATCAGCGTGGTGACACCCGGCGTGGCGGGCGCAACCGTGATCACCGGCGGGGTGGCCACCGGCTGCGGGGCCGGTGTGGTGACCACAGGCACGGTGCCTGCGGGCGGCAGGGTGATCGGGGCCACCGGAACCGGCGTCGTCACCGGGGCGGGGGCGGCGGCGACCGTGCCGCCCGGGGTGGTGAATTGCGGCAGGTCCTGGGTGTTGAAGCTCAGCTCCTCGATCGGTGCCGCCGTGATGCTGTCGACGAAGGTGAGCCCGTTGCCGTTGACGGCGGTGCCGTTGCCAAGCTGGGTGGGGCCCACGAACTGGATGATGTCGGTGCTCGACAGCACCAGCTCCTGGATGCCGTTGACCAGTTTGATCACGCCGCTGCCGCTGCTGTAGCCGTAGACGGTGAGCGTATCGACAGAGGCGCGCAGGCCGTTGTCGATGGTCAGCAGGCCGTCGCCCTTCTCGTAGTAGATGGTGGTGGACAGGCCACCGGTGGTGATCAGCGAGCCGTTGCCGCCGGCGATGATGGTGTTGTTGCCGGAGCCCGAATAGACCTGGTTCGCGCCAAGCCCGCCCATCAGATAGGCGTTGCCCGAGCCGCCATCGAGATAGGAGCTGCCGGTGCCGCCGGCGAACAGGAAGCCGTTGGCGGCCGATTGCGTCTGCGTCTGCAGCGTGCCGCAGCTGGTGCCGATATCCTCGTTGGAGGAGGCGTTCAGACCCAGCTCGATGATGTTGTTGTTGCCATCGAGCACCACGACGTTGTTACCCGGCGAGCCGGTGTGCACGTTGTTGTCGCCGGGGCCCACGATGACCTGGCCGCCGGTGAAGCTCGCATATTGCTGACCCTGGGACAGCTGGATCGGCGTTGCGCCGTTGAAGTTGCCGTTGAACTCCAGCCCGGCATTGGCGCTCTGCACCAGGCCGCCCGGTGCCACCGTCAGAGTGTCGGTCAGGCCCGAGGCGTTGACGTCGCTGTCCAGCAGCGGGTTGCCGCTGGCGTGTTCGACATCGCTGAAATCCATGCCGGCCGGTGCCACGACCTGCACCGTGTAGGTGCCGGAGGCGAGGTCCTTGAAGTCGTAGCCGCCATGGATGTCCGTGGTGGTGCTGGCGACCTTGTTGCCCGAGGAGTCGAGCAGGAGGACGGTCACACCGGCGATGCCGGCATCGCCGACATGGTAGGTGCCGCTGCACTGGCCGTCGAAGAACACAAAGGCCTTGATCTCGCCGGGGGCTGCAACGCCTGCGTCGTTGTGGCCGGTGTCGGTGCCGGAATAGACCTGGATGTTCTGGATGTCGCCCGCCGTGTCGGCGTGGTTGTAGACCGTGGCGGTGGGCGATGTTGGGATCTTGGTGATGATCTGATCGGCGCTGGGGATCACCTCGACGCTGTAGGTGCCGGGGATCAGACCGGTGAACTGATAGTCGCCCACCGTGCCGGAGGCGGTGCTGGTCAGTTGAGCGGTGGTGCTGATGCCGGTGTCGGTGCCGTTGTTGAACAGCTCGACCTTGACGGTCCCGATGCCGGTCTCGCCGTTGTCCATCTGGCCGTTCTCGTTGGTGTCGAAGAACACCTCGCCGGAGAGCGAGCCGAGCTTGTAGAGGCCGGCATTCTGGTTGGGGGTGTTTTCGCCGGCATAGACATTCACGGCCGCCGTGGTGCCGGTGGCATCGACGATGCTGTCGATCGCCGCGTTGGCGTTGGTGCCGATCGGCGAATAGCCGGCATAACCGCTGTCGGTGATCTGGACGTAGTAGCTGCCCTGATCGAGGCCGGTGAAGCTGTAGGCGCCGTTGCTGTCGGTTGCCGTGGTGTCCACCTTGCCGCCGATCACCACCGGGGCGTGGGTGGTGGCGCTGTAGAGGGTGACGGTGGCGCCGGCGATGGCGTTGTCGGTGAGACCGGAAGCGGTGTCCTTGACGCCGTTGTCGTTGAAGTCCTGGAACACGATGCCGGACAGCGAGCCGGCCGGCACGTTGAAGCTGGCGGTGCTGTTGGCGCTGACCGCTGCACCGTTGTCGGTGCCCGGGGCGGTGTATTCGGTGACGACGGCCTTGTTGGAGATCGCATCGCCCACGTGCGAGCCGTTGTTGAGCAGGGTCTGATAGTCGATCTCGATCGAGGAGGCCGGGCCATAGAAGCCCTGGCCGTTCAGCGTCTGCTGATCCGGCAGGGTGATGGTGTTGCCGACCGGCGTGATGGTGGAGGTGGTTTTGACGCCGTTGATGATCTCGGTGACCTGGACCGGGCCGGTGATGGTCTCGGTCGTGGGCACGATGTCGCTGATCGTCACGTCATAGGCGGGCACGTTGTTGGTCGGCGTGACGGTGATCGTGTAGTCCTGCAGATAGCCAGAGGAGGTGCCGGCGATGGTGGCGGCATCCTCATGGCTGGATTTCACGATGTTCACCGTGGGTGCCACCACGGCGACATTGGCCGTGGCCTGCGTGCCCACAGTCTTGCCCGCGGTGACGGTGCTGATCGTGTTCTCCAGGGTCTGGCCGGCGGTGGCCGTGTTGGACACCAGCGCCTGGTAGGAGATCGTGACCGTCGAGGGCTGGGTGGCCTTCACCGCGCCGAGGTCGAACTGCACGCCGCCGGAGATGGCGCTTTCGGTGAGTGTCAGGGCGCCGCCGGTGCTGCTGGTCAAACCGGTGCCGACATTGGTGATGACGGCACTGTTGGCCACGTAGGAGAGGCCGGTGGGCAGCGTGTCCTTCAGGTCGAGATCGGTCGAGGTGCCTTCCGGCACGGTCACGGTCACGGTGTAGGTGGCGACGTCGCCTGCCTCGATCCGATCACCGGTGGTGCCGTTGGCTGCGTTGAGCGTGAGGTCGCTCACAGAGGCCAGCGTCTTGGTGGTGGTCGGGTAGGCCAGCGTCACGTTCGCGGTGGAGGACGTGCCGTTATAGGTCTGCTGGGTGCCCTGCGTGTCGGTGGAGGGCAGCGTCTGGTCGGTGAAGTTCGCCTTGTTGAGGTAGCTGGCGTCGAACGCGTCGGTGGTGTTCACCGTGCCGTCGAAGGTGATGCTGTAATTGGCGCCGGCATCGACTTCCGGCAGCACGACGGTGAGCACGCCGTTGGTGATGCTGGCCGTGGTCGGGGTGATCAGCGTGGTGCCGTTATAGACCTGCAGTGAGGAGGCATCGACGTTGATGCCCGTGCCGATCTGGGTGGCCAGGTTGTCGGTGATGGTCACGTTGTAGGCGGTGGCGGCGGTCGAGGCGTCGGTCACGGCGAGCTTGTACTGAACCTCGTCATTGGCCATCACGCCGGTGATGGTGGATTTGTAGCCGCCACCCTGGGTGACGTTCTCGACCGTCTTGGTGACGGTCACCTTGGGGGTCAGCAGGTCGACGTTGGCCTGATCCTGAGCGTTGACCGGCGTGGTGCTGCCCGGTGCGGTGGCGGCCACGTTCGCGGTGTTGGTGAGCACCGTGTCCGGTGCGCCCTTGTTCAGGTTGGACTGGGTGGCGTTGGCAAGGGCGGTGATCGTGTAGGTGATCGTGTCATCACCCGCCTGGCTGTTGTCGGCCACGACCACATTGTTGAGCGTGATGCCGGAGCTGCTGATGGTGGTGCCCACCAGACCGGCGGCGGGCGCCCCGTTGGCCGAGGTGATGCCGGCGCCGACCGCGGTGATCTGGGCGGAGACGAAGGACAGGCTCTGCGCGCCGTTGTTGGGCAGCGAGTCGGTCAGATCGACGCTGCCATAGGAGCCGGCATCGAGGGTGGTGACGACGGTGTAGGTGACCTGTTCGCCCGCGCGCACCGTGACATTGTCCGCGGCGGTGACGGATTCCGAGGTGGAGGTGACGTTCTTTTTCTCGGTCGGCAGGGCGGTCTGGACCGCGACCGAGGAGGTCAGATTGCCGGGCGACGGGCCGTTGGCGAAGTTGGTGCCGCCGTTGACGCCCTGATACTGGGTGACGGTTGCGGTGTTGGTCTCGGTCACCTGCGGCTCGGGCGTGTTGGCGCCCAAGGTTGCGGTGTAGTCGAGCAGCACGATGTCGCTGCCGGTGGACGGCGCCGTGCCGTTGTCGGCGCCGATGGAGGCGATGTCCACGCCGGTGCCGTTGAACAGATCGGCCGCCGCCTGCGCGGCGCTGAGTGGGTTAAGCGTGTTGGGGTCGAACAGCTGGATCGCGTTGCCCGCGCCGTCGGTGGCGGTGACACCGGTCACCGAGCCGGCGGCGATGACGGAGGGCAGGCTGTCCTTGACCACGGTGTTGTAGGCGGTCGAGTTGCCGGAGTTCTGCACAGCGATGACGTAGGTGACCTGATCGCCCGCCTGCGCGCCGGTGGCGCCGAAGCCGGGGGCGGCCACGTTGAGGGCGCCGACATTGCTGTCTGTGATCACGTCGCCGGATTTCAGCACGCCGTTGCTGAAGTCACCGACCTGGGAGCCGGTGAGCACCTCGGTGGCGCCGGTGGTGCCGGCATGGGAGATGCCGGTGACGCCCTTGATGACGTTGATCTCGGGCTGGGCCAGCACGACCTGTGCGATGCTGCTGCCGGTGGTGATCTTGCCGGTTGAGGTGTCCTGCGTGGAGGTGACCTCGTTGGTCAGCTGCAGGCCGTTGACGAAGGGCTGGTCCTCCGCGGTCTGGGTGACCAGCACGTCGAATGTGTAGCTCTGGGTGCTGTCGATGGTGCCGAGGCCGATCTGCAGCGCGTTGGTGCCCGCGATCGCGGTGAGCGTCGGCGTGACGCCGGCCAGCGGCGTGCCGGTGGTGGGATCGAGGAAGCTGACCGTGCCGGCGATGGTGTCCTCGCCGGGGGTTGCGTTGAAGCTGTAGCTGCCGGCGCTGGCGCCGTTCGGGTCCAGCACGTTGAAGATCGGCAGCGGCAGATAGTCGGTCAGGACCACATTGTCGGCGGTGCCGGCCGGGATGGTGTATTGCAGCTCGTAGGTAACGGTGTTGCCGGCCTGGATCATCGGCAGGCCGCCCGCCTCAGGGACGCCGCCACTTGAGACCAGCGTGCCGCCGACGGCATAGACCGATTTCTGCACCGAGCCGACCGGAAGCGTGGTGGAGGCGCTGGCGTTGGCGGTCAGCTGCACATTGGTGCCAACCGTGGTGGCGGAGGCGTTGGCAACATTGCCGATGCTGTCGCCCTGGACGATGTCCTGCGTCACGGCCTGGCCGGAGACGAAGGTCGGGCTGATCGTGCTGTTGTAGACGATCTGGAAGGTGGTGTTGCCAAGCGGGCCAGTGGCCGGCAGGTCGTTGACGGCGTCCCCGCCGTTGATGTCGCCGGTCTTGCTGCCCTGGGCACCGCTGGTTGTGGTGTAGGCGGCCTGGAGGGCTGCCGAGACGTCGAATGTCAGCGCGGTCTGGCCGGTGGTGGTGTTCTGGACCGGCGTGCCGTTGGGCGTGATGGCGCCGCTGTAGATCTCGGTGCCGTCCGAATAGACCACCAAGGTGGGCGTGACCGAGCTGTCATAGGTCTGGCCATCGCCCAGCGTGTCGCTGACGGTGACGTTGTTGACGTCCACGTAGTTCGAGAGCTTGCCGGTGATGGTGTACTGGATGTCATCACCCGGCACATCGGTTGTGCCGTTGCCGGCAACCACGGGGCTTGCCGTCTTGACGAGCGTCATCGGGGCCGCGGTGACGGCGTTGGCGCCTGGCGCGTTCGGGCCGGTGGTCGGCGTGGAGACCGTGCCGGGCGGCACCGAGCCTTGACCGGAGGAGACGCCGCTGGCGGCGGGGCTTCCGGAGGTGGAATGGGTCGAGCTGCCACCACCGCTGCCGGTGACGGTGCTGGACGAGGTCGAGGTGGTGACAGACCAGGTGTTGCTGTTGCTGCTGGTGGTGACGTTGCCGAAATTCACCGTCACCGTGTTGGTGGTCTTGTTGTACCATATCTTGTTGGTGGTATCGCCGGTGCCGTCGCCGACGCCCGGACCGCCCGAGCCGACCTCGGTCAGCTTGCCGGAGCTGTCGACGGTGTAGGTGTAGGTGTTGCTGCCATCCGACACCGTGATGGTGTTGAAGGTGGAGCCGCCGGTGAGCGTGTCGGTCAGGGTAAGGTTGTGCACGCTCTGGTTGGCGGCGACGGTCTGCGACACTTCGCCGTTCGGCAGGCCCGGGCCGTTGGTCCAGGCGGCGTCGATATGGCCGATCGTGCCGGCCGGCAGGCCCGCGCCGAAATCGGCGGTGATCAGGCCGGTGGCCTGGTCGTAGGTGACGAACTGGTTGCCCGTGACGCCGGGTGTTGCATCGATCGCCGGCGCGAAGGGGGCGGTGGCCGGGATGCTGGTGCCGGCCAGGAAGACCTGATTGGTGGCGGCATCGTAGCTGTAATAATAGGTGACGGTGTTGCCGTTCGGCTCGGTCTCGGTGACGGTGAACGAGTTGGCGGTAGCACCGGCCGGGAGCTGGTCGGTGACGGTCAGGTCGCCGGTGCCGGTGGCGCTGCCCGAGCCGGAGGTGACCACCGGCTGGCCCGGAATGTAGAAGGTGGCCGAGATGGCCGGGCCGTTATCCGAGGTGGCGGAGGTCGCGGCACCGTGGATGTTGCCGAAATTCGCCTCGATCGTGTTGGTGGCGAGGTTGAAGGTGACCCACGGGCCGGTGGTGGTGGCGGTTGCGGCGTAGGCCACGAACGGGGGCGCGCCGGCATCGGTGCTGGACAGCGTGCCGGTCGCGGGATTGTAGGTGTAGGTCCAGGACTGCGTGGCGCTGGCGGTGATGGTCACCGTGGTCGGGATCGCGGTGTCGGGCAGCGGATCGGACAGGGTGAAGTTGTTCAGCGAATAGCCGGTCAGCAGATTGCCGAACACCTGCCAGGTGGCGGTGCTGGACGGGCCGGTCACCAGCTCGCCGGTGCTGGAATAGACGGTGTTGATGGTCAGGATGCTGGCGGAGGCGGAGGAGGTCGCACCGCTGGTGACGATGGGCGTGTTGCCCGTGGCACTGTCGCCATATTCGAAGACGCCGATGGGCGTCAGGCTGATCGGCGTGCCGACCGAGACCGAGCTGGGCACGTTGATCGTGATCGGCAGGGAGACCGCGGTCTGGCCGGCGGTGAAGCTGCCGAACGGCAGGGTGAAATAGGCCACCTTGTCGCCCGCGGTGCCGGTGAGCACCACGGCGCCACCCGGATTGCTGGCGGTGCCGGGGACGGTGAAATTCCCGCTGCTGTCGAACTGGCCGTAATGGATGGTGAGCGTCTGGCCGAGATAGCTCAGCGCGCCGAGGGTGAGGTTGTCCGCGTTCGCCCCCAGGTCGATGCCGACCAGCGGACCGTAGCCGGTTGAGTCCGGGTTGGACGGGTCTGACGCATCGTTGGAGAACGTCAACGTGCCGGTGATGGCCTCGCCCGGGAAGACATTGGCGCTGTTCAGCGAAAGCTTAACCGTCGGTGCAGCAGACATCTTTATCGCCCCCAAATGAACCGGTTTCATGGGGTGTGTGGTGCGGCTACGCCGCAATCCGCCCACCGACGAAACCAGACAAATTCCTATTTGACAAAAGTTCAAAAACTTTCGCTATCGATCTGGATTTGGGGGTAACATCAAATTTGCGCTGTCGCGAGCACGAAAAACGGCGGTTTTCCGTTGTTTCACTTCACATTGATTGACATCACGTTTTTTGTGAAGTGAGGCACAAAAGCGGTTTTCGGGAGTGTTTCGTGCGCCGCCAGAAAACCCTCACAAAACCGTGATTCGTCCGAATTTGTCAGATCGGATTGACACCGGCACGCATCCAACGCAGGGGCAATTTGTTAAGTTGCAAAATTTGCATGGCTACCATGCTGTCTGATAACTTAAGCGACATTTAGCTGTATCACGCAATGAGACTGGGCTTCGCGCAACGGATTGCAGGGCTGAGAATCCGGGATTTCTGACGGGGCCACAGCAAAACGGCCGGTGCCCATGGGGCACCGGCCGGTCACTTGACAGCGCAGCCTTGGGTGGATCAGGCGTCGAGCGTGATCGAGCCGCTGGGCTGGGTGGTGGCGAAGGTGTTGTCCGCAAACGCGTCTTCCCAGGAGCCCTGGGTCGAGGCGCGGGAATATTCGGTGGAGCGGTTCTCGAAGAAATTGGCGTGCTCGACCGCGTTCAACATGTCGTCCAGCCAGGGCAGCGGGTTGGATTCGATGTGGAAGATCGGGTTCATGCCGAGCTGGGCGAGCCTGCGATCGGCGATGTAGCGGAAGTAGCGCTTCACCTCATCCGCGTTCAGCCCGTCGACGGCGCCCATCTCGAAGGCGAGGTCGATGAAGGCGTCCTCGTGATCGACGATGGTGGCACAGGTGGAATACAGCTCGCGCTTCAGCTCCTCGGTCCAGATCTCCGGGTTTTCCTGGATGAAGGTGCGGAACAGGCGGATGGCGGACAGGCAGTGCAGCGTCTCGTCGCGCACCGACCACGACACGATCTGACCCATGCCCTTCATTTTGCCGAAGCGTGGGAAGTTCAGCAGGATGGCGAAGGAGGCGAAGAGCTGCAGGCCTTCGGTGAAGGCGCCGAAGGCGGCCAGGGTCTTGGCGATCTCGTATTTGCTGTCGACCGTGAAGCTCTGCATATAGTCGAATTTGTCCTTCATCTGCTTGTATTTCAGGAAGGCCGTGTATTCGACTTCAGGCATGCCGATGGTGTCGAGCAGATGCGAGTAGGCGGCGATGTGGATGGTTTCGGAATTGGAGAAGGCCGAGAGCATCATCAGCACTTCGGTGGGTTTGAAGACCCGGCTGTAATGCTTCATGTAGCAGTTGTTCACCTCGACATCAGCCTGGGTGAAGAAGCGGAAGATCTGGGTGAGCAGGTTGCGCTCCCCGTCTGACAGGTTCTTGTGCCAGTCCTTCACGTCATCGGCGAGCGGCACCTCTTCGGGGAGCCAATGCACGCGCTGCTGGGTCAGCCAGGCCTCATGCGCCCACGGATAGCGGAAGGGCTTGTAGACCGGGTTCTCGGTGAGAAGATCGAAGCGCACCGGCGTCTCATCCGGCGTGTGCATGATACCGTCCATTGGGCGTGCTCCATCAGGTCTGGATTGGGCGCTCACACTAGCAATCCGCGCCACGCTCGGCCAGCGGATTCTCAAGCGACCCTACAAAATGTGGTGGATAAATCCATCGTACCCACCATATCTGGGGAGATAGTCGGATTTCGATAGGGGCTGACGGAGGAAAGTTTTTTGCTTCTTTTTTTCAAAAAAGAAGTTCTTTCTTTGAAAAGAAAGAACCAAGGAAACTTTCAGACGTTTTTGAGGAGAGCCTCGGGATCGACCGAGGCTCTCCTCCGCGTGGGGATTACTGGCAGCTGAGGCATTCCTCGTAGTCGATCGGCTTGGCGCGGTTGGCGGCCTCGACCAGCGGCAGGGGGGCGTGCAGCTTGTCATCCGGCAGGCCCATCAACTCGCTGGGGCGGATCACCTTCTCGCTGACCGCGTCCGCCCGCTGGATCGACAGGCTGCGGCAGTAATAGAGCGACTTCACGCCCCGCTTCCAGGCCAGCGCGTGGATCTGGTGCAGGTCGCGCTTGTGCACATCGGCCGGCAGGAAGACGTTGATCGACTGGCTTTGGCAGATGTACTGGGTGCGGTCGGCGGCGTGTTCGATCACCCAGCGCTGGTCGAGCTCGAAGGCGGTCTTGAAGACGGCTTTTTCCTGCTCGGTCAGCCAATCAAGGTGCTGCACGCTGCCCTTGGAGGTGGTGATCAGCGACCAGACCTCATCCGTGTCGTAACCGCGGGCGGCGAGAAGCTGCTGCAGATGGCGGTTGCGCACGGTGAAGCTGCCCGACAGCGTCTTCTGCAGGAAGACGTTGGCCGCGATCGGCTCGATGCCGGGCGAGGAATTGCCGGCGATGATCGAGATCGAGGCGGTGGGTGCGATGGCGATCTTGTGGGAGAAGCGCTCCATGATGCCGAAATCCGCGGCATCCGGGCATGGGCCGCGTTCCTCCGCCAGGGTGCGGCTGGCAGCGTCCGCCTGGGCGCGGATGTGCTTGAACATGCGGATGTTCCACACCTTGGCGATCACGCTCTCGAACGGGATCATCTGCGACTGCAGGAAGGAGTGGAAGCCCATCACGCCGAGGCCCACCGAGCGCTCGCGCATCGCCGAGTAGCGGGCGCGTTCCATGCCGGGGGGGGCGCGGTCGATGAAATCCTGCAGCACATTGTCGAGGAAGCGCATCACGTCCTCGATGAAGAACGGCTCGTCCTTCCACTCGAACCAGTTTTCCAGGTTGAGCGAGGACAGGCAGCAGACCGCGGTGCGCTGCTTGCCATACTGGTCGATGCCGGTGGGCAGGGTGATCTCGGAGCAGAGATTGGAGGTTTTGACCTCAAGCCCCGCGAGCTTGAGATGCTCCGGCATGGCGCGGTTCACGTGATCGGAGAAGATCAAATAGGGCTCGCCGGTCTCGATGCGGGCGGTGAGGATGCGGATCCACAGGCCGCGTGCGCTGATCTTGCGCACGATCGAGTGGTCCTTGGGCGAGGTCAGGCCCCATTCCTCATCGGCTTCCACGGCGCGCATGAAGCTGTCCGGGATGAGGATGCCGTGATGCAGGTTGGGCGCCTTGCGGTTCGGATCGCCGCCGGTGGGCCTGCGGATCTCGATGAATTCCTCGATCTCCGGGTGTGACACCGGCAGATACACGGCAGCGGAGCCGCGGCGCAGGCTGCCCTGGGAGATGGCAAGCGTCAGGCTGTCCATCACCCGGATGAAGGGGATGACGCCGGAGGTCTTGCCGTTCTGGCCGACCTTCTCGCCGATCGAGCGCAGATTGCCCCAGTAGGAGCCGATGCCGCCGCCCTTGGAGGCGAGCTGGACGTTCTCGTTCCAGAGATCGACGATGCCGTCGAGGCTGTCACTGGCTTCGTTGAGGAAGCAGGAGATCGGCAGGCCGCGCTGGGTGCCGCCATTGGACAGCACCGGGGTGGCCGGCATGAACCACAGCTTGCTCATGTAATCGTAGATGCGCTGGGCGTGGCCGGCATCGTCGCCATAGAAGCTGGCGACGCGGGCGAACAGGTCCTGATAGCCCTCCCCGGGCATCAGATACCGGTCATCGAGCGTCGCGCGCCCGAAATCGGTGAGCAAAACATCGCGCGACCGGTCCACCCGAACCTGGTGCCGCCCCTGCATCTGAACTGCGTCGAGCACGGAAGCTTCCCCCTGAAACACGATGATCTGACCCTATGATTTCCGACTGCCTATTCTGCGCATCGGAAGCGCCGCGTCAATGAAAATACACAAGATGTGGGGCTGCCGGCGCAATCAGACCACAAGATGCCACGAATCGCGTTTGTTGCGCGTGTCCAGTCTGTTGTTAAGGCGATGAGAACATAACAAGAACATATAAGACAAACCGCCACCTGCCAAGGACTTCCCTGGCAGGTGGCCTGAATTTTCGCCCATGCGTGGGTCAGGTGGTGGCGAGGTATTCCATCGCCGAATCGACGCCGCCCTTGGCGTGCGGCACACCTGCGATGGACAGCGCCATCTCGACCGAGGCGAGGGTGCCCAGGATCATCGGCTCGTTGAGATCGCCCATATGGCCGATGCGGAACACCTTGCCGCCCAGCGGCCCCAGGCCGCCGCCGAGCGAGACGTTGAAGCGCTCGAAGGCGATCTTGCGGACATCCTCTGCGTTGTGGCCGTCCGGCATGAGAATCGCGGTGACACTGTCCGACAGACGCGAGGAATCCTGGCAGAACAGCTGCGGGCCCTGGTTGCCGGACCAGGTGCGCACCGCGCGGCGTGTGGCCTCGGCCAGGCGGTGATGGCGGGCGAAGACATTGTCCAGCCCCTCCTCCTCCAGCAGGCGCAGCGATTCCTTCAGCCCGTTGAAGAACAGGATCGGCACGGTGCCGATGAAGCTCTTGTGGCGGCGGGCGATCATGGCGGACCAGTTCATGTAGTGCTTGGGCATGGTGGAGCTTTTGTGCACCTCCAGCGCCTTGTTGGAGACGCCGGTGAAGCTCATGCCGGTCGGCAGCATCAGGCCTTTCTGACTGCCGCCCACCACCACGTCGATGCCCCATTCATCCATGCGGAAATCGAACGAGCCGAGGCTTGATATGGTGTCGGCCATGAACAGGGCCGGGTGTTTGGTGGCATCGAGGGCCGCGCGCACCTTCTGGATCGGCAGGGCGACGCCGGTTGCGGTTTCGTTGTGCACGACGCCCACCGCCTTGATGCGGTGCGTGGTGTCGGCGGCAAGCGCCGCCTCGACGGCTGCGAAATCGACGCCGGTGCGCCAATCGGCCTTCACCGTCTCGACCTTGATGCCGAGCGCCTCGGCCATCTCGGCCCAGCCCAGGGAGAAATAGCCGGTCTCGATGATCAGCAGCGTGTCGCCGGGGGAGAGCACGTTGACCAGGGAGGCTTCCCAGGCGCCATGGCCGGAGGCGGTGTAGAAGAAGACGTGCTGCTCGGTCTTCAGCACGCGCTTCACGCCGGCCATGCAGTGGTCATACAGCTCCAGGAAGGCCGGGCTCATGAAATCGACGGTGCCCTGCGACACGGCGCGCAGGATCGAGTCGGGGATGTTGGTGGGTCCCGGATTGGCGAAGAACAGACGGCCCCGCGCGGGACGGGCGGGTTTGGTGGGGGCGGTCTGGCTCATGGCGCACTCCGGGTTCGGGTTTGAGCCGCCAATCTAGGCAAGGTTTCGGGATTTGTCAGGCCATGCGGTGCGCAGCCCGGCGGCGCATTGCATGACGGTCTGATTCGGGCTGCGATGGGGCAAAGACCGGGAGAGAGCGTGTGCTGATCATCGACAACGAGACCGTGGCCAGGCTGTTGCGGATGGAGGATTGCATCCGTGTGCAGGAGGCGGCGTTTCGGCAGCTGCCCGAAGGTGGCGCCATCCATCGGCCGCGCATCGACATGTATTTTCCGGCCGAGCGGGAGGATGGGTATTTCCGCTGGGGGTCGATGGAAGGGGCGAATGACGGGTATTTCGCCATCCGCATGAAGTCCGACATCGTCACCTGGCCGAAGACGCCAGATGGCGGCTGGACGGAGGACAAGTATAGCGTCCGCCCCGGCACGTATTGCGGGCTGATCTATCTGATCTCGACACGCAACGCCGAGCCGCTGGCCTTCATCAATGACGGGGTGTTGCAGCATATGCGGGTGGGCGGCGGGGCCGGGATCGGGGTGAAATATCTGGCGCGCGAGGACAGCCACGAGGTTGGCATGCTGGGTTCGGGCGGCATGGCACGCACCTTTCTGGAGGCGTTTGCCTGCGTGCGGCCGATCCGGCGCTGCAAGGTCTACAGCCCCACCGCTGCCAACCGGGAGCTTTTTGCCGAAGAGATGGCGCAGCGCCTGGGCATCGAGGTGATCGCGGTCGACAGCGCGCGCGAGGCGGTGCGGGGGGTGGATATCGTCTCCTCGGCGACGGACAGCATGCAGCCGGTCTATGACGCGGATTGGCTGGAGCCGGGCCAGCACGTGACCAATCTGGGGCGGCGTGAGATGCCGGAGGAGGCGATCGGCCGGTTTGACGTGGTGGTGCGCCAGGGCACGGCCGGGCTGCAGATGAAGCAGAGTGCCCGGTTCCAGGCGGAGCGCGGCATGTCTCCGGCGGCCTATCTGGGGGGCACCGAGGCGCAGCTGCAGCGGATTCCGGCACCCAACCCGAAGCCTGGCTTTGGCGGCGACACGCCGGAGTTCAACGATCGCGGGGCGGGCGGTGGCAAGCCGGATTTCGCCGATCTGGTGACGGGCAAATGCGCCGGCCGGACGTCACGCGAGCAGATCACGTTTTACCGCAATGTGGGCAATCAGGGCCTGCAATTCTCCTCCGTCGGCGGCTGGGTCTACCAGGAGGCGATGCGGCTGGGCTTGGGGCGGACGATCCCGACTGAGTGGTTCCTGCAGGATATCAGGGATTGAGAGCCGCGCTGGGGGCGCGGAGCGGCAAGGCCGCTCCGCGCCTTGGGGTCAGGGGCGGCTGATGACGGCCTTCAGCCCCAGGATCGGCCCGCTTTTGATCAGGGCCTGAAAGCCCAGCATCGGCTTGCTCTCGGTCAGCAGGTCGAGTTTGAGCATGCGGGAGAGCGAGAAGCTGGAGCCGGTGGTGGGCAGGTTCCAGAAGCTGGCGAAGGGGGTGGGGTCGTCTGACAGCAAGGGCCAGCCCATCAGCGAGGAGAACGGGGTCGATTCCTTGTAGCTGATATTCTCGTTCACCGCGGGCGATGCGCCTTCCCCCACCGGGGCCGCGGAGGACAGCAATTGCAAGGTGAGCTCGGAATAGCCGATCGGGTGATCGACGATGACGAGGATCTCCCCTGCCCTCACCCGTGCTGCCAGGCCTTCGGCATGATCCTTGTAGATGCCGCGGTTCACCAGATAGCGGCCGCTGACATAGTCCGGCGTGGATTTCACCACGCGGATATGGCGATCGGTGGTGAATTCATGGGCCTCCAGAATGGCCACGGCCCCCATCGCATCTTCGGGGGAGCTGAACATGCGTGAAACGGTCATGATGTGTCCTTTTCAGTTGGGCTGGGCGGCCTTGTGGCGTGCGGGGATGCGTGTGGCGGAGAGTTTACGGGCGAGTGGGAACATGGTGATCAGGGCCGCGAAAAGAAGGCAGATCTCGAGGCTGTAGACGAAATCGTAGCCGGCGGCGGGGTCTGGCGATTGGGTGGCGGAGGCCACCGCGTCGCGCAGTATGCCGCCGAGCGCGATGGCAAGCCCGGCGGCGGTGGCCTGCACGGCCCCCCAGGCGCCCAGTGCGAGACCGGCCTGGTGGCGCGGGGCCAGGTTCATGGTGGCGGTGAGTGTGCCATGGCCGAACAAGCCGGCGCCGAAGCCGATCAACGCCGTGCCGCCGGCGAACAGCGCCACGGATTGCAACGGATTGGCGAGGATGACGGCGGCAAAGGCCGGGATGCCGAGCAGGGCGCCGTAGCAGGCCATGCGGAACGGATCAGCACCGCGGCTGAGCACGCGCGATGCGAGGCCAAAGCCGAGCAATCCGCCCACGGCCAAGGTTGCGGTGAGCTTGGTGGTGTCCCCCACCGCCAGATGCAGCACCTGGCCGCCATAGGGTTCGAGCAGCACATCCTCCATGCTGAAGCCCATCGTGCCGATGCCGATCGCGATCAGCCGGCGCAGCGCGTGATCGCCCGCGATGAAGCCGGCCCAGCTGTCGCGAAAGCGCGGGGCGATGGCGGCGGCCTGGCTCATCAGCCCGCTCACCCGGCGCTCCTGCTTCCACAGGGCGGCGGTGTTGAACACCAAGGTGAGCACGGCGGTGGCCTGGATCACCTGGATCAGCCGGCCGGGGGTGAAATCCTCCAGAAACAGGCCGAATGCCAGGGCACTTACGATCATGCCGAACAGCAGGCTGACATACATCAGCCCCACCACGTTGGGCCTGGAATGGGCGGGCGCGATGTCGGTGGCCAGGGCCAGGCCCACGGTCTGGGTGGTGTGCATGCCGGCGCCCACCGCTAGAAACGCGACCGCCGCCGCGACATCGCCGATCCAGGCCGGCCAGGCGGCGGCATTGCCGCCACCGGAGAGCACGAGAAGGGCGAAGGGCATGATGGCGAGGCCGCCGAACTGCACCATGGCGCCGCGGAAGATGTAGGGCGCGCGTTTCCAGCCGAGATGGGAGCGGTGATTGTCTGATTTGAAGCCGATCACCGCGCGAAACGGGGCGAAGAGCAGCGGCAGCGAGATCATCAGCCCGACGAGGGAGGCTGGCACGTCCAGCTCGACGATCATCACCCGGTTCAGCGTGCCGACCAGCAGCACGAGGGACATGCCGACCGAGACCTGGAACAGCGACAGGCGCAGCAGCCGCGACAGCGGCAGTTCGGGGGTGGCGGCATCGGCGAAGGGCAGGAAGCGCGTGCCCATGCCGATCCATGCCATCATCACTTTGCGGCTGACACGGTTCATCGGCGGTGCGCGCTCCTGGGCAGGTTTTGTGACGCAGGGCTTGGCAGGCAAAGATGCGAGCATCCCGCGGGGATGGAGACCGGCTCCATCCCCGCGGGGTTTCAGATCGGCAGGCCGATCAGTTGCCCAGGGCGGCGAGTTGCTTCGGCGCCACCGAGATCACGTAGGTGGAGGCGGCACCGTCAACCGCGGCGGTCTGGGTGACCATCACGGAGTAGTTGGCGGCGGTCTTGGAATCGAGCGCCACGACCGGAGCGGTTGTGGAGTTCAACGCCACCTTCTTGGAGGACCCGCTGTAGAAGTTCGGGTACCAGGTGGTGTGCGACAGCACGGCGGCGTGCACGATCAGCGACGTGACGGCCACGGCGCCGAGCATCAGGGGGATTCCGACGGTGGGGTTCACCACAGTCCAGAGTCTGCCATTGTTCATGTGCCGATCTCCTCAGTGCAGCCAGGGGGAATAGATATAGGCCAGAACATGCGCAAAGACGGCAATCAGGCCGAAGATGCGTGTGCCGTCGATGATCTGCTTATGCAGTTCCTCGGACTCGGCGATGGTGAGGCCAGTCGGCCAGACCTTGTTCGGATCGTCGCTCATTGATGTAACCTCCACTTCAGGCAAACGCCTTCGTCCGTGCCAGAACCGCACGTGGGTTACGCTGGGGTGGGGGTCGGGGAGTTTTTGGTGCACCGCCACGGATCGCGATCCGCGGCAGAGGCGCATGAAGCCTGGCGACAGCGAAGGAATTTCCCCCGCATTCGACAGGCATTCCCGTGCCCAAAGCACTTCGGCCACTTCCCCTGGCCGGTACTCGGTCCGATGGTCTTCACCAGCGATATGTCATGCTAGCATTACATGCAAACCTGTCAACTCCACATTACGTCAAGGTAAGCTGGGCTTGTCATGTTTTCGCTGGCATGGCCTGCCGACCGGCGTTTCCGGGCGGTTCAGATCGAGCGCGGCGGACGGCCTTCGATTCGGCTGAAGACGCGCGAGAAGGCGGCGGCGCTGGTGTAGCCGACCTGGGCGGCCACGCTTTGCACCGGTTTGCCGCGGCTGAGCAGGCCGCGGGCGATGGTCATCCGCCAGGCGGTGAGATGCTCCAGCGGCGTGCGTCCGATGTGTTGCCGGAAATGCTCGGCAAAGCGCGTGCGTGACATGCCGGCCCGTTCGGCCAGGGCTTCGAGTGTCCAGGGTTTTTGCGGGGCGTCGTGCATGGCGGTGAGCGCGCGGGCCAGCCTGGGATCGGCGAGTCCTGCCAGAACGCCGGTGGTGACGGCGCCGCTGTGGACGACATGGCGCACGATCAGGATCAGCAGATAGTCGAACAACCGGTCCAGCGCCGCCTGCCGGCCGGGGTTGCGGGCGAAGGCCTCCGCCAGCAGCAGGTCGCAGACCGGGGCCAGGGCGGGGTGGGCGGCAAGCGGCAGTATGACCATGTCGGGCAGCCCCTGCCCGATCGGGTTGCCCTCAGCACCCCCGAGTTCGACGGTGGCGCAGGCGAGGTCGCAACCCTGTTGCGCATCGACCACGAAGCTGTGGACGAGATCGCGCGGGAAGAAGATCAGCGTGGGTTCGGTGAGCACCAGCACGGGCTCATGATTGCGCGTGAGGGTGAGCACGCCCTGTTTGAGCAGATGCAGGTGGCCTGCGCCGGCGAAGCGGACGGTCTCGCAGAGCGTGCCGGTGAAGAAGGTGCGCGCGGAGGGTGTCACATGGGCGAACAGGCCGGCGAGGGTATCGCTGCTGGCGTAATCACCGTCAGGCTGTGGCGCATCTGGGACGATCTGCAAAGTTTTTGGCTCCATCAGCCGCTCATAGTCCGTCATACCATCGATGTGCAAGCACGCACGACACAGAAGGATATGACCGATGCCCCGTATTGCCCCCATTGATGCCGCCCGCGCTGACGCTGCGACGCAGACGACACTCGCGGCTGTGAAGTCCAAGATCGGCATGGTGCCGAACCTGTTCACCACCTTTGCCCAGTCCCCGGTGGTGCTGAGCGGATATCTGGCGCTGTCCGACGCGCTGAGCCGGGGCGTGCTGTCCGCCCGGCAGCGCGAGATCGTGGCCCTGGCCGTGGCGCAGGCCAATGCGTGCGAATACTGCCTTGCTGCCCATACGCTGATGGGCAAGGGGGCTGGGCTTTCGGCGGAGGGGCTGCGCCTGGCGCGCCAGGGTGCTGCGGCGGATGCGGTGGACAACGCGGTGGCCGCCCTGGCCAGCGAGGTTGTGGCGCGGCGTGGCCAGGTGACGGATGCGGTCCTTGCCGATGCCCGTCTGGCCGGGCTGGGCGATGCGCAGATCGTGGAGGTGATCGCCAATGTGGCGATCAACATCCTGACCAACTACACCAACAACGTGGCACGGACCGAGATCGACTTTCCGAAGGTTGATGTGGTGCTGGCAGCCTGATCTGCCCTGCCCTGCGGAGCGGGCTGCGCTGTCTGGCCGGTGGCCGGGCAGCGCGGCCGGGCTCAGCTGGCAGGCTGTGCGGCTGCGATGGCGCGCAGGGCTGCCAGCGTGTCCGCGTTCGGGCAATATTCGGCGAAATGCTGCTCTGCCGTGCCGGTCTTCAGATCATGGCTGCAACGGTGTTTCGCACCGCAGCGCGAGCAGGTGAGAAGGATGTCGGCGTAGGTGGCGTGCTGCGCGGCATCGGCCGTGGCGGGGTCGAGCCCGAGGGCGCGCATCAGCTCGGGTGCCTGGTCGGCGGCATGCCCGCCCTTGGCGGCCAGATCGTAGAGATCCCGGCTCGACAGCCCGACATCGCGGGCGATCAGTTCGACATCGTCGTGGCTCAGGCCCTGGAGGCCATCGGAGCCCTGCGACCGGGCGGCGAGGGATTTCCACCAGGTGCCGAGAGCGCAGAGAATTGTGGCGGTGGCCTGGCTGGGGGCAGCGGATTGGTCGGTCATGAACACCCTCCGTGTGCGGCTGTGTGACGGCCAGTTTCGAGGGGCGGGTGCTGCCTTGCATTGATGCGTGTCAAACAAAACCGGCCCCCTGCGCGGCCGGGGCGGCTTGCCCGGGTCTGCCGTGCCGCCGATAGTGCTGCCACTGCGTTCAGCGCGGGGCGTAACCGAAGGGCGTTTGCATGTACAAGATGATGGTCGCCGATGTTGATTCACCGTCCTATTTCGTGGCGGTGGCCGCCGTGAAGCTGGGTTTCTTTGCACGCGAAGGTGTGCCGGTTGAGTTCATCCCGGAATACGGCGCCAAGAATGCGCCGGAGCGGTTGCGCGACGGTGTCATTCATTTCCTGGGCGGCCCCGCCTTTGCCGCCACGCGGGCGTTTCCGGCGTGGCAGGGTGTGAAGCTGCTGTGCGCGCTGTCGCAGAATTCGTATTGGTTCATGGGGGTGCGCAAGGATCTGGACATCACGCGCGGCGATCTCACGGCGTTGCAGGGGCTGCGCATCGCGTCCTCTTTCGCGTTTCCACGCACGGCGTTACGCCACATGCTGATCGAGGCCGGCATCGATGTGGACGGGGGCGCGGTGCGGATCGTGGAAAGCCTGCCGGCGGAATCGCATATGCACAGCCGGGACGGGATCAAGGCGATCCAGACGGATCATGCCGATGGGTTCTGGGGCAACGGCATGCGCCTGGCGCTGGCGGAACAGGCGGGGCTGGCGAAGCTGCATATCGACACGCGCCGCGGCGATGGGCCGGAGGGCACCAAGCACTATAATTTTGCGGCGCTGACGGTGACCGACGCGCTGATCGAACAGGCGCCGGAGGTGGCGGCGGCCGCGGTGCGGGCCATCACGGCGACGCAGAAGGCGCTGTCGGCTGATCCGTCGCTGGCCAGGCAGGTGGGCGACGAGCTGTTCCCGGGGCCGGAGGCGGAGCTGATGCCGGCGCTGATCGCGCGGGATGCGCCGTTCTACCAGGCGGAGATCACGCAGGCGGCGGTGGACGGGTTGAACCGGTTTGCGCTGGCCAACAGGCTGATCACGCAGGCCCTGCCCTATGAGCAGCTGGTGGCGGCACAGTTTGCCGAGCTGCGCCGCGGCTGAGGGTGGTGCGGTCTGCGAAAGCACGATCACCCGTGCGGCGGTGCATGCGGGTGAAGAGGGCGGGTGCCCGTCAGACGGTCTGCTCATACGCTTCGAGAAATGCCTCGATCTCATCGATGTCGGCGCAGAACGGGTAGTCCTTGTTGCCGAAGATGATGCGCATGGTGATCGGCTCGCGCAGCATGTAGCCGCCATGGGCGCGGACCTGTGCGTCCGGCTTCGCGGCGATCATCAGATGCAGGTTGAGGCGGGTTGCCACCCGCCGGACGCGGCGCTCGACGGAGCGCTTGTTGCCGGGACGGCTCATGGGTCTGGGTTCACTCCGGCCTCATCGTCCGGCGGCAGGGTAATGCGCTGACAGGGTGGCGCAATTCATTTCTGCGCAGGGCTCGCAACCGTCTGACGGCGGCGTGGGCGGCTTGCCATGTTGCGGTCGACGTGACGTGGGGCGCTGGCGGGTCGATCTCCGATGGCATCGTCGAAGCGGCGCAGAGGCGTCATGGATCGGGGGTGGCGATCATCGCGGTCCATTGCAGCTCGCCCGCGTAGCGCCAGGCGATCCGGCCGGCATCGTCGAGGGCGAAGAGGTGGAGCCAGCGATTGTCGAACAGCGCGCGGACGGCGGTGTGACGTTGCAGGATGGTGGTGATGGCGTCACGCGGGGCCTCGATGCAGACCGACAGGCGGATCGGTTCGTGGACGAAGCGCTCCCCGTCATGCACGGATTGCCAGGGCAGCCCGCCGCGCAGCACGCCGCCATTGCCCTCCACCACGCCGATGCCGCCGGTGACGTTGTGCAGGAGCTTGTTGCCGCCACCGAACACGCTGGGTGCCACGGTTGATCCGTAATATTGCAGGCTGATCCAGCTGGCGACCACCACGGGGGCTGTCAGGATCAGTTCCAGCACCGCGAAATCGCGGTCGATCGTCCAGTCATAGTCGTGCAGGAAGGCACGTCCCTCCAGGGATTTGCCCGATGTGCGTGGGCGGGGTGCGGCGATGAACGCCTTGCAGCCGGCCAGCGCCCATTCCGGGCGCGTCTCGGCCCAGTCCCGGCTGCGGCGGAACAGGCTGGCGCCGCTGGTCGCCCTGGGCAGGCGCAGGGCCCGCTCGCCCCTGGCGATGACGCCGGCGGCTTCGAGCCAGGATGTCACCTGGCGGATCTCGGACCGGGTGCGGGCGGCGGGGTGGTCCTGTGTGTAGAGGGTGACAGAATCGGTTGTCGTGTCATGCAGTGCCGGGATGAACAGCGTGTCGGCCGGGATGTCGATCCCGCGCGGTGCCAGGGCCGCGCGGACCTCGGAATCGTTCAGCAGGGCGGCCAGCAGCCGCGCGTTGACATCGCCGGCATAGCCGCCGCAGGCGCCGCAATGCAGGGCGCTGGCATGGGGGTTGTTGACCACGCGGGCGCCATGGCCGGCCAGCAGCACGAGCGGGGCAAAATTGGCGGTGAGCGACATGGCCCGCAGCACCGTCTCGGCGGCCCGGGCCTTGGTTGCAAGGTCGAGCGACGGATCGGGGCGGGGTGCCGGGTCGTTCGGTGAGGCTGCGTGCAATGCGGTCCTGGTGCCATGGCCCAGCGCATCGCAGACGAGTTTGGTGGCGTAGACCGGGCCTGTCGCCTCGACAAAGGCGAAGGAGGAGACGGCGGCGAGCTTGAACCGGCCCCAGGCCCGCTTCGCGCGCGCCTTGAACCGGGCGGCCTGGTCTGCCGCGGCGTCATCGGGGCCGCCTGAACGTGTGGTCAGCGCGGGATTGAGGAGCACGGGCAGCCGGTGTTCCGGCACGTCGGATGCAAAGCTGCGATGCGAGGCGGCCACGCCGAAGAAGCCTGCGAAGCCGAGAGTCTGGATCTCGGGATGGACGGATTCGAGCGCCCAGCGGAACACCTCGGAGCGGACATCGATGCAAAACGCCGCCTGAAGGGCGGGCCGGCTGTTGGGGGTGGGCCTGCCTGGGCGGGAGAGTGTTTCAGCGAGGCCGCGCTGGGTCGTGCGGTCTGCCGCGTCCTGCAGAATGGCGTCGAGGATGTGATCGGCGGTCGGGGTGACCGGCCTGGCGTGTGCCGCCATCACTTCCTGCCAGCGATCGGCGAGAGGCTGGCCGTAGCGATCGAACAGCGCCTCCTCCCAGAGCAGGCGGATGGCGAGAAAGTCGCGCAGGGTCGGGTCGTCCGCACCGCCGAGTTCGGCCTGCCAGAGCAGGTAGCGGGCATATTGGGCCCAGCCGCCCAGCGTCATCAGCATCTGGTGGAAATAGGTCTCAAGCGACGCTTCCGGCATGGCGATGCGTTGCACCATGCGGGAGATGGCGCCCGAAGCGGTCTCCGGCGCCTCGGACACGAAGGTGGCAAAGCCTTGGAGGCCCGCGATCTCGGGGGTGAGATCATGGGTGGCGACACTGCGCCAGGCGGCGTAGGCGCCGCGGCCGCGCGGTGCGGCCCAGAGTGCCTGGCCCTGATCGAAATAGCCGGCCGCCCAGGCGCCGAAGCGCTCCGCGATCAGGCCGGGCCAGTCGATCCCGGAGATCTGGGCGGCGAGGCTGGCGATGCTCGGCAGGGCTTCGGCCGTGGCGCGCGGTGCCTGGGCGCGGGATGTGAGCTCCGCGAGACTGGCGGGGCGCAGCTCCGGCGGGGCGCTGGCCAGGGCGGCTGACAGATCCGCCTGCGTGATGTGGCCGCCGGTGATCTGCGCCAGATACCAGCTGCGGGGCATGGTGGCCGCAACGCCTGCGACACGTTCCAGGCGCGCGCTGACGGTGGCGAGGTCCTGATCGGTTTGTCCAAGGAACGGATTGACCGCGACGCTGGATGCCAGCGGCCAGAGCGGCGGGATGGCGCGGAGGGCGCGGTTGACGGCTTCGTCCAGTGCGAGACCATCTGGCCCGGGGGGGGTCTGTGCGTGCATCATGGTGCTGGATCCGGGCTGATCAGGTTGCATCGGGCAGCCGCCAGCCGCGCAGCAGGCGGTCGAAGACGGCATTGGCGTAGAAGCCGTTGGAGAGATGCACGCGCAGGCCGGCGGCGGCGGGGTGGTAGGCCCAGAGCGGGAACATCGCCTGGACCACGGCCACGAGGCCGAAGCTGAGCACGGCGAGCACGATCAGCCCCCATTGCAGCGGACCAGGCGGTGGCGGGGCCGGCAGCACGCCCGCGGTGAGCCAGATGGCTGCGACCTGCAGCGCGAAATAGCTGAGGGAGGTGGCCAGGGCGTAGACGATCATGCGCTTGGTCAGGGCGCTTGGGGCGGTGTCCGCCAGGCCCTGCGCCAGCATGTAGGCGACGCCGAAGATGAGTATGGCGCCGAGCGCTATGGCCTGTGGCGATTTGTGCTGAAAGCCGAACAGGACGCCCACCAGGGCATAGATCGAAAGCGCCAGGAGGAAGGCGCGCCCGACCGCGCCGGCCTTGGGGATGGCCACCGGACCGGGCCTGAGATTGGCTGCGATCACGTCCACCGCACCACCCGAGGCCAGGAAGGAATGGGCCTTGTAGAGCGAGTGGGCCACGATGTGCAGCAGTGCCAGCGGGAAGAGCCCGAGCCCGCATTCCAGGATCATGAAGCCCATCTGGGCGACGGTAGACCAGGCCAGTGAGGTTTTCACGGCAGGTTGCGTCAGCATCACCAGGCCTGCGAACAGCGCGGTGAAGCCGCCGATGATGACGAGGACCGCCAGCACGCCCGGCGCCAGCAGCATCACATCGGCGAGGCGGATCAGCAGAAATCCGCCGGCGTTGATGACGCCCGCATGCAGCAATGCCGAGACCGGTGTTGGGGTTTCCATCACCTCGGTGAGCCAGCCATGGGAGGGGAATTGCGCCGATTTCAACATGGCGGCCAGTGCCAGGAAGCAAGATGCGGCGATTGCGAGGCCGCCGCCGCTGCCCGCACGTGCGGCCGCCTGGATGGCTGCGATGTCGGTCGTGCCATAGGCGAGGGTGAGCAGAATTACGGCTGCGATCAGCGCCGCATCGCCGAGGCGGGCGGTGACGAATTTCTTTGCCGCCGCGCGCCGGGCGGCAATCCGGTCCGGATAGAACAGCAAAAGCCGGTGCAGGAAGACGCTCGTGACCACCCAGGCCAGAACGAGCTGGACCAGATTGGCGGATGACACCAGGAGCAGCACCGAGGCCAGTGTCAGGCAGAGCCAGACGGTGAACGCGCCCTGCCGCTGCTCTCCATCGAGATAGGTTGCGGTGTATCGCAGCACGACCCAGCCGATGAACGAGACGAGAAGCGCCATCACGGCGCTGATGGCATCGAGCCGGACGGACAGGCCGATGCCATGTCCTCCGATGAGCGGGCTTTCCGTGGGACCGTGCAGGCTGAGCGAGGCCGCGGTGACCAGGGCCACCTCAAGGCAGGCAAGGGAAGCGATCTCGGCCAGGTGCTGCAGGATGCGCGGCCTGCGGCCGGGGGAGACGCTGGCGATGGCAGCGCTGATCAGCAGCACCAGGGGGGCGGATAACGGCAGGAGAGTGAACGGCACTGGCTTTCCCCTTCAACGCACCGGGCGGGACGGGGGAGGCATAGAAGACCAGCGCCTGCCGGAAAAATTCATTGTTTTTGATATATCGTTCTGTTTAATCGAACAGCATGACGGTGCTGAACTTCAACCATCTGCGCTATTTCTGGGCGGTTGCGCATGAGGGCAGCCTGACGCGGGCGGCCGAGCGGCTGCATGTTTCGCAATCCGCGGTTTCGGTGCAGATCCAGAAGCTGGAACAGCAGATGGGGCATACGCTGTTCGAGCGGGTCGGCAAGCGGTTGGTGCTGACCGAGGCGGGGCGGATCTCGCTGGATTATGCGGACACCGTGTTCCAGGCCGGCGACGAGCTGATGAGCACGTTGGAAGGGCGGCCGCGGGCGAGCCGGCAGGTGTTGCGGGTGGGCGCGCTGACGACATTGTCGCGCAACTTTCAGCTGGAATTCCTCAGCCCGTTGGTTGGGCGGACGGATGTGGAGCTGATCGTGCGGTCCGGCACGACACGCGATCTGCTGGCGCAGCTCGAGGCGCATGCGATCGATGTGGTGCTGTCCAACAGCGCGGCGCAGCGCGACGCCCGGGCGCCGTATCGCAATCATCTGCTCAATCAGCAGCCTGTGAGCCTGGTTGGCAGGCCGAGGGGCGACCGGCCGCCCTTCCGCTTCCCGGAGGATCTGCGCTTCGAGCCGATTCTGCTGCCGAGCCTGGATAGCGAGATCAGGGTTGGCTTCGACCGTCTGCTTGACCTTGCGGGCATCAGGCCGATCATTCTGGCTGAGGTGGACGACATGGCGATGCTGCGCCTGCTGGCGCGGGAGCGGGAGGGTGTCACGCTGGTGCCGCCGATCGTCGTGCGTGACGAGCTGCAATCCGGCGTGCTGGTGGAATATTGCCGGATTGAGCAGCTGACGGAGAGTTTCTACGCGATTGTGCAGACGAGGCGGTTTCCCAACCAGCTGCTGGACGAGCTGCTGAGCCGCTCTGCGCGGCCGGCTGCCGGTGCGGTTGTGGGGTGAGGGGCGGTGTGGCGCCTCACTCCCACTCGATCGTGCCGGGTGGTTTGCTGGTGATGTCGTAGGTGACGCGGTTGATGCCGCGGACCTCGTTGACGATGCGGCCGGAGACGCGGGAGAGGAAGGACATGTCGAACGGGTAGATGTCCGCCGTCATGCCGTCCGTGCTGGTGACGGCGCGCAGGGCGCAGGCGCTGTCATAGGTGCGGCCATCGCCCATCACGCCCACGGTGCGCACCGGCAGCAGGACGGCGAAGGCCTGCCAGATGGCGTCATACAGGCCGGCGTTGCGGATCTCCTCCAGGTAGATGGCGTCCGCACGGCGCAGGATGGCGAGTTTTTCGCGGGTGATGGCGCCGGGGATGCGGATGGCGAGGCCAGGGCCGGGGAATGGGTGGCGGCCCACGATGCTGTCCGGGATGTTCAGCTCGCGGCCGAGTCTGCGCACCTCATCCTTGAACAGCTCGCGCAGGGGTTCGACCAGCTGCATGCGCATGCGGGCCGGAAGCCCGCCCACGTTGTGGTGCGATTTGATGGTCACGGAGGGGCCGCCGGTGAAGCTGACGCTTTCGATCACGTCCGGATAGAGCGTGCCCTGGGCCAGGAAATCGGCACCGCCGATCTTGGTGGCCTCCTGCTCGAAGATCTCGATGAACAGGCCGCCGATGGTCTTGCGCTTGATTTCGGGGTCGGTGACGCCGTCGAGCGCGTTGAGGAACGTGTCTGACGCATCGACATGGACGAGTTTGATGTTGAAGCGGTCGCGGAAGGTGGTGACGACCTCCTCCGCCTCGCCCTCGCGCAGCAGACCGTGATCGACGAAGATGCAGGTGAGCTGGTCGCCGATCGCCTCGTGGATGAGCACGGCGGCGACGGAGGAATCGACACCGCCGGAGAGGCCGCAGATCACCCTGCCCTGCCCGACCTGGGCGCGGATCTTGGCGATCTGCGCGTCCCGGAAGCCGCCCATCGACCAGTTGGCCTGACAGCCGCAGACGTCGTGGGTGAAGTTGCGCAGCAGCTGCGCGCCGTGCGGGGTGTGCACCACTTCGACATGGAACTGGGTGGCGTAGAAGCGGCGCGCATCGTCCGCGATGGCGGCGAAAGGCGCACCCTCGCTGACGGCGACTGCGCGAAAGCCGGGCGGGATGGCGGTGACGCGATCGCCATGGCTCATCCAGACCTGCTCATGCGCGCCCTGCTCCCACACGCCGTGGAACAGCGCGCAGGGCTCGACGACATCGACATAGGCGCGGCCGAATTCGCGCTCATGACCGGCTTCCACCTTGCCACCGAGTTGCGCGCACATGGTCTGCTGGCCGTAGCAGATGCCGAGGATGGGCAGGCCCATGGTGAACACCGCCTCCGGTGCGCGGGGGCTGCCAGCGTCCAGCACCGAGGCGGGGCCGCCGGAGAGGATGATGCCGCGCGGCGCGAAGGCTGCGATGCGGGCTGGGTCGGCGCTGAAGGGCCAGATTTCGCAATAGACGCCGCTTTCGCGCAGGCGGCGGGCGATGAGCTGGGTGACCTGGCTGCCGAAATCCAGAATGAGGATGCGGTCGGCGGCGGCAGCGGGAGAATCGGTCATCTTGGCACCCTGCAGATCAGAATGCACTGCTTTCGACCACAGCGCGGCCCAGGCTGCAAGAACTGCCGGCGCTGGGCAGCAATTCGCAGCCTGGGCGGGTTGGAGATGACGTTACAGGCCGAGCAGGCCGCGGATCTCGGCGCGGGCGGCCGCCATGTCCGCCTGGAAGCCGGGCTGTTGCAGCATCAGCGTGGACATGGCAGCGCCGGTGCTCCAGCTGACCGCGACGTCGGAGGGGTAGTGCATGCCGCCGATCACCCGGCTTTGCGCGTAATCCTGCGCGCGGGCCCAGATCTCGGCCTTCTTCTCCGGCACGATGGCGGCCATCATGATGGTGAACATGGCGGCCCGGGTGACGTGGCCGGATGGGTAGCAGAAGCTTTTGGTGGGCTCGGCCACCGGCTTGATGTCAGTGTGGGCGATCCAAGGGCGGACCCGCTTGAAGATGTCCTTGGCGGGGTTGAGCGTGGCGCCCTCGCTTTTGCCGATGCGCTCGAAGAAGGCGGCAGCCTTGGGCGTGTTGGCCTTGGTGAACTTCTCGCCGAGCACCGGGGTGAAGACCTGGTAGATGCTCTGGTCCGAATCGGCCAGGGCGCCGGCCTTGCGCGCCTCCGAGGCGTTGGCCTGGGCGGCGAGCACGGCTGCGACGTCGGCCTTGTCGGCGTCCGAGCCGGGCTGGGGCGGCGGCGGGATGAGGGCGGTGAGATCGAGCTGGGCCGCGGTGAGATAGGGCTCGGCCGCCTTTGCCTCGAGGGAGGCGGCGGTGATCCCGGCGAGGATCGCAACAGGCAGCAGCAGGCGGCGGGAGAGGGTCATGGCATTGTGCTCCGGAGAATGCCGGCACCCTGCCGCGCCCGCCGGCAGGTGCAAGCGAAGCTCCTGTGACAATCGTGTCGCGATCTTGCTGATCAGAACAACGACATCTGGGTCTCGGCAAAGCCGTGCTGGGTGGAAGGCGCGCGGAACTGCGTGCAGTCCAGATCGTCGCGCTCATGCAGGGCGAACTGGCGGGCGGCGACGGCGAAGCGGCGGGCGAGCAGATCGGCGTAGACGCCGGTGCCGATGAAGCGCTTGCCGAAATTGGCGTCGTTCAGCCCGCCGCCGCGTGTCTCGCGGATCAGCTGCAGCACGTGGCGCGCGCGCTCGGGCACGTTGGTGTGCAGCCAGTCCTCGAAGATCTGCTTCAGCTCATGCGGCAGGCGCAGCAGCACGTAGCCGGCCTGGCGGGCGCCGGCCTTGTGGGCGGCCTCCAGGATGCGTTCCAGCTCGGCATCGTTGAGGCCTGGGATCATCGGGGCGGCCAGCACGCCGGTGGGGATGCCGGCCTGCGACAATTCGGTGAGGGCCTGCAGCCGGCGATACGGGGTTGCCGCGCGCGGCTCCATCTTGCGGGCGAGCGGGGCGTCGAGCGTGGTGAGCGAGATATAGACGCGCACCAGGTTGCGGCTGGCGAGCTCCTGCAGAATGTCGATATCGCGCAGGACGCCGGCGGATTTGGTGACGATGGTGACCGGGTGGCTGAAGCGGTCCATCACCTCCAGCACCTCACGCGTGAGTTTCAGCGTGCGTTCGATCGGCTGATATGGGTCGGTGTTGGAGCCCAGCGCCAGCGGGCGGGCGGTGTAGCCGGGCTTGCGCAGCTCCTTCTCCAGCAGGCTTGCCACATCCGGCTTGTAGAGCAGCTTGGATTCGAAATCGACGCCGGGCGAGTAGCCGAGATAGGCGTGGCTGGGGCGGGCATAGCAATAGACGCAGCCATGTTCGCAGCCGCGATACGGGTTGACCGCGCGGTCGAAGCCGATATCGGGGCTTTTGTTCCAGCTGATCGCGGTGCGGCTGGAATCGCGCAGCATGGTGGTGCGCAGGGGCGCCAGATCGGCGAATTCGGCGGCCAGCGTTTCCCAGCCATCGTCGAAGGCGTTGGTCTCCTGCCGGTCGAAGCGGGAGGCGGGGTTGATGGTGGCGCCACGGCCATGTTCCGGCGGGCGGCGCAGCTGCGGTTCGGCAAATGGAGCCGGCCTGGCGCCGCGCCGCGGCTGGGATGCGCCCGGGCCTTCCGGCTGGCCGGAGCGTTCGAGCGCCTCGATCTGTTCGAGATCGATCTCGCGGTCGAGATCAGGCTCGATCCCATCGAACGGATGAAAGCCGGGACGGACATTGCTGCGTGCTGCGGTACGGCTTGCGAATTGGGCGCCCATGGCGTTGATCCCTTTTTGTTCCCGTCGTAGCATCTCAAACAGTGAACAGATCGTCAAGAACGAAAAGAGAACACGCGATGAAATTGCGGGGCCTGGCGGCGTTGGGGTGGCTGTTGGCGGTGGCGGGGCCGGGCGCGGCGGTGGCACAGCGGATCGAGATGGCCTCGACCGCGATCGCCGATGCGCGGTTTGCCCGCCCGGCGCCGGAGCCGCTCACCGGCGTGCTGTCTCTGCCCGGCACCGCGGGGCCGTATCCGGTGATCATTCTGCTGCATGGCTGCAACGGGTTGGGCAACGGGTCGGCGATGAACCACTGGGTGGAGCGGGTGAAGGGCTGGGGCTATGGCGCCTTCGTGCTGGACAGTTTCACCCCGCGCCATGTGCGCAACGTGTGCGCGCCGGCGGATCAGCCGAAGGTGACGGTGGTGGATCGCGCGGGGGATGTGGTGAACGCGGCCTGGGCGTTGTCGCAGACAGCGGGGGTGGATGGGCGGCGGATCGGGGTGATCGGGTTTTCGCATGGCGGCGGCACGGCCGCGGTGGTGGCGCGGCGGCCCTTTGTGCAGGCGCATCCAGGCCTGGTGCGGGCGGCGGTGGATTACTATGGCGGCTGCCGGGTGCCGGAACTGTATGGCGGGCTGCCGCTGCTGGCGTTGAACGGGACCAGCGATGACTGGGGCAATCCGGCCAGCACATGTGCGGCGTTCGCCTTGGCGGTGGCGGGACGTGGTGCCATAGAGAACCACAGCTATGACGGCGTGGTGCATGGGTTCGACAATCCCGATCTGGTGCGGATGCGGGTGGCGTTCGGCCACCGCCTGCAGTTCGACGCTGTTGCGGCCGCTGACAGCTATGAGCGAACCCGGGCGTTTCTGGATCGGTTTGTCCGGGATGCACGCTGAGGCGGCGTGGCTGAAATCTGTTGCAGGGCCTGAGGGCGCGGACGCATCGTTGGGTCATCGGTCCTGATTGATGGGGAGGACTACGGCATGAAGCGGATCGTCACAGGCATTGCGGCGGGTCTTGGGATAGGTCTGCTGCTCGCCGGACCCTGCGCGTTTGCAGGCGAGACGGTGGAGATTGCCACGGTGCAGATCCCGGGTGCCACGGCGCGGCCGTCGCCACGGCCGATCAGCGGGAGGTTGACCCTGCCCTCCGGCGTGCGGCCGGCGCCGCTTGTGATTTTGCTGCACACCTGTGGCGGGATCGATCGCAACGGGCATCTGGAGGGCTGGGCGGACCGGCTGGGCGAATGGGGCTATGCGGCGCTGGTGCTGGACAGTTTCACCGCGCGCGGCGTGGCCAATGCCTGTGCCGGCAACAAGAAGGATTTGGTGACACCGGGCGATCAGGCGGCCGATGCGATCAACGCGGCGCTGGTGTTGTCACGCAATCCGGCGATCGATGCGGGGCGGATCGGGGTGATCGGGTTTTCGTTTGGCGGGGCGGCCGCGGTGAATGTGACGCGCAAGGTGTTCCAGAAGGCGCAGCCCGGGCTGATCAAGGCGGCGGTGGCCTATTACGGGCGCTGCTATGAGGACACCGCCTATGGCGGCATGCCGCTGCTGATGCTGTATGGCGACCGCGATGATTGGGGCGACCCGCCGGGCACCTGCCAGCGTTTCATCACGGCGCAGGGCGAGCCGCGCACGATCGAGCGCCATGTCTATCCTGGCGTGTATCATGCGTTCGACCAGACATTCGCCAATCCCGGCAAGGTCCAGGAAGGGCATCGGATGCAATATGACTATGAGGCGGCCGAGGACAGTTTTCAGCGCACGCGGGTGTTTCTCGACCGCAATCTGAAGGGTGCCCGGTGATCAGAGGGGTTGGCGGTGTTTTATTCTGGCGGGTGATAGGGCGGTGCGCCTTCTGACATAGATTTTTACTGTCATTTCGATGGATTGCTTCGCTTCGCTCGCAATGACGAAGTTTGGATTGTTTGCCGACAGGTGGTGATGGCGGGGCTGATCGGCCGGGTCTGGTCAGCCGGCCTTTGGCAGATGCTCCTGCAGGCGGGGCATCAGTTCGACGAGGTTGCAGGGGCGGTGGCGGTTGTCGAGCTGCCAGACCAGTATGTCGTCCCACGCGTCCTTCACCGCACCGGTGCTGCCGGGGAGGGCGAACATGTAGGTGCCGGCGGCGACGCCGCCGATGGCGCGGGACTGGATCGTGGAGGTGCCGATCTTCTGGTAGCTCAGCATGCGAAACAGCTCGCCAAAGCCCTCGATGGTCTTTTCCAGCACGCGGCCGAAGGCTTCCGGTGTGACATCCCGGCCGGTGATGCCGGTGCCGCCCGAGGTGATGATGACGTCGATCGCGGGATCGGCGATCCAGCCACGCAGCTTCGCTTCGATGAGGTCGGCGTCGTCGCGCACGATGTCGCGGGCCATCAGCCTGTGGCCGGCGGCGGTGATGCGTGCGGCCAGCGTGTCGCCCGAGGTGTCGTTGGTGGCGTTGCGCGTGTCCGACACGGTCAGCACCGCGATGTGGCAGGCGATGAAGGGATGCGTCTCGTCGATACGTGACATGGCGTGTCCTCGCCGGACCGTCTGGTTTCGCCGGCGCGACGGGCGGGGGCGGTCAGTTGCTGGCGGTCTGGGTTTCGAGCTTATGATAGCGCGGCCAATCGCCGGCTGCGAGTTCATCCAGGCTCGGTGTGGGCAGCTTCATCCTGGTTGCATAGATCCAGGTGTAGGTGAGGGCGCGCGGGACGAAACCGCGGGTCTCATCGATGGGGATCGCCTCGATGAACAGCAGCGGGTCGCCCATGTCCCGCACGGATGGGCCCCATTTGGTGAAGTTGCCGGGGCCGCTGTTGTAGGAGGCGAGCAGCTTCAGCAGATCGCCGCCGACCGCTTCGTGCTGTGCGAGGTAGGCGACGTAGCGCTGGCCGAGATCGAGGTTGACGCCCGGATCGCGCAGGCTGCCGCGCAGCGTGCCGTTGGGCTCGCGCCCGGTGAGGAAGCTTGCGGTGTCCGGCATGATCTGCATCAGCCCAGTGGCGCCAGCGCCGGAGATCAATGCTGTGTCGAAATTGGATTCGGTGCGGGCGATGCCGTAGACCATCGCGGGATCGACATGAAAACCGCCATTGGGGGACAGGCGCGGCAGCGGGAAGCGAGTGGCGTCCCGCGGTTGGCTGTCGTTGGATTCGACGAGATCGGCGAGCTGGGCGGCGAGTGGCAGCAGCCCTGCCTGTTTCGCCACCAGCATGATGGCGCGGCCGAGATCGGGGCGGGAGGTGGCGGCGGGCCAGAGCTGGCGCAGCTCGGCCTCGGCGCGCTGGGTTTCGCCCACCTGCAGCAAAGCGAAGGCGCGCATGCCTTCGGGTGTGGCGGACACAGCGTCCAGATCGGCGATGGTCAGCACGTCCCGCGCATCGCCGCCGCCGATGGCGAAACCGTAGCCCAGGCCCAGCACGCGGCGTGCGAGGAAGCCGTAGAAGGTGCGCGGTTCGGCGGCGGCGCGCTGCATGGCGCTGCGATAGGCGCCGGCGTGGCCGGTGCGCAGCTGGGCGCGGGCGGCCCAGAAGGCGGTGGCGCTGCGCAGGGCGGAGGTGGTGAGCTCGGCGCGGGAGGCGGCGTCGAACATGGCGCGGGCGAGTTCGATGCGGCCCATCCGCCAGGCGGCGAGACCGGCCATCTGGCCGGCGAGGGCGGAGGCCGGGCAGGACTCCGCGCGGCAGAGCGCCATGCCGGTGAAGCCGAGTTCGTAGGCCTCGGCATCGCGGTTGAGGGTGAAGAGGATCTGTGCGGCCTCCCCCCGCAGTTGGGAGGCGTAAGGCGGGGCGATGTTGGGCTGGCCGGCCAGCACCTTCTCGACGGCGGCCGGCCCGCCGCGGCGTGCGGCCTCGGCCACCGAACGGTCGAGTGCAGCGTTGCGGCTGAGGGTGAAGCTGGCGGGTTCCGATTCCTCGGGCACCGGGCCGAGCGGCGCGCCCTGGTCGAGCGGCAGGGCCAGCTGGGCTGGTGCCGGCGGCCGCGCGGCGTTGGCGGGCAGGCGGGTCAGCAGCAGGGTGTAGATGGCGCGGGCATCCGGCAGTTCGGCGTAGCTGGACAGCCAGGCGGACAGCTCGTCTGCCGGCGGCCTTGTGAAGCGCGACAGATAGCGCTGCGCCAGGACATGGCCGAGCATGGCGTGGGTGAGCGGTTGCGTGCTGTCCAGATTGCTGACCTCGCGCGCGGCGCGGTCCATCTCGCCTTGCGATTGCAGGGCGAAGATACGGCGCAGCCGTGCTGCCTCCGACGGGGGGAGCGGCTGTGGCAGGGTGATGCCGTCAGCACCGCGCGGGTCCAATCTGGGGACCGCGAACGCCGTGTCGTCATTCACCGATATGGTCTGTGCGTCCACCCTCGTGACCGAAGCGCCGGCCAGAATTGCCGCCCCTGCCAGGAAGGCACGGGTGACAGGAAGGCGGGAGAACGCGGATTCGAACCCTCGCATGACATTTGTGCTACAGAGAGTTTTGGCCCGATGCAACCCAAACTGACGAGACGCATCTCAGGATTGCGACATGTGCGGGAAATCTGGTTGCGTATCAAGGCGATAGGGTCGCATTAAAAAAATTTGAGCAGTCAGTTTAACGGCATAGTAACTTGTACTTATGCATCCGGATTTTGTTGGAAGAAGCGTTTTTATATCAACGCCCTGACCATCATTGTTCCAGAGCCTGCCGCAATGCGACAAGATCCTGCCACATTTCGCGTTTCGCCCCTGGATTGCGCAGCAGATAGGCCGGATGCAGCATCGCAAGGGCGGGGATCGGGGCGGCAAGACCGGGCACGTCCACCGTGGCCCAGCGGCCGCGCAGGCGGGTGATGCCGGATTTGGATCCGAGCAGGGATTGGGCCGCGATGCCGCCCAGCAGCACCAGGCGCTGCGGCCGGACGAGGGCGATATGGCGCATCAGGAAGGGCCGGCAGAGCAGGATTTCGCTGTCCGTCGGGTTGCGGTTGCCGGGTGGGCGCCAGGGCACGATGTTGGTGATCAGGAAGTTTGTGCGGTCGAGGCCGATGCTGGCCAGCATGCGGTCCAGGAACTGGCCGGAGGGGCCGACGAAGGGCTTGCCCATGCGGTCCTCCTCCGCCCCCGGCGCCTCACCGATCAGCATCAGGCCGGAGTCCGGGTTGCCGTCGGCGAATACCAGTTGGGTTGCGGTGGTGGAGAGGGCGCAGCCATCGAAGCTCTCCATCGCCTGGCGCAGCTCCTCCAGTGTGCGGGCCTGATCGGCCAGGGTCTGGGCGCGCAGCTGGGCCGGGATCTCGGGCGCGCGCGCGGCGGGGCGCGGTGCTGGCGTCTCCGGCAGGGAGGCGGATTGCTGCGGCCTTGGCGCGCGCAGCACCAGCCGGTCGATCGGCTGATCGTCCAGCGCCTCGTCCGCCCCGTAGGCAATCTGCAGCATCAAAGCGGAAAGATCGTCCATGCCCCATGGTTCCCGGTGGAAGGCTTTTGCGCAACCGCCAGTTTGTCCGTAATTTCGCCGCTCCCCGCCTGCAGACAAGACGGGGCGCGCTGTGGGGGATGAGGATGCGTTCGGATCGCGAGCAGATGGCGTTTGATGTGGTGATCGTGGGGGCGGGCCCGTCCGGGCTTGCGGCCGCGATCCGCCTCAAACAGCTCAGCCCCGAGGCCACGATCTGCGTGGTGGAGAAAGGCGCTGAGGTGGGCGCGCATATCCTGTCGGGGGCGGTGATCGAGCCGCGCGCGCTGGATGAGCTGCTGCCGGGCTGGCGGCAGATGGACCCGCCCGAGTTCACCGCCCCCAGCGAGGACCGGTTTCTCTATCTCACGGCGCAGCGCGCCTATCGGCTGCCGACGCCGCCGCAGATGCACAACCATGGCAATCTGATCGGCTCGCTGGGCAATCTGTGCCGGTTTCTGGGCGCTCAGGCGGAGGCGCTGGGGGTTGAGATCTATCCGGGCTTTGCCGCGGCCGAGCTGCTGGTGGAGGCGGATCGGGTGGTCGGCATCGCCACCGGCGATATGGGGGTGTCGCGCGGCGGCGAACACTCCGCCCAGTTTCAGCCCGGCATGGAGCTGCGCGCGACCTACACGATCTTTGCCGAGGGTTGCCGTGGCAGCCTGACCAAGCAGCTCTTCGAGCGCTTCGCCCTGCGCGATGGCTGCGACGTGCAGACCTATGGGCTGGGCATCAAGGAGCTGTGGGAGATCCCGGCCGCCCAGCATCGTCCCGGTGCCATCACCCACACGATCGGCTGGCCGGTGGACGGCGCGACCTATGGCGGTTCGTGGCTGTATCACTGGGGGGACAACCTGGTCTCCTACGGCTATGTGGTGGGGCTGGATTACCGCAACCCGCATCTGTCCCCGTTCGAGGAGATGCAGCGGCTCAAGCTGCATCCGGCGATGAAGCCGCATTTCGAGGGTGGGCGGCGCATCGCCTATGGCGCGCGGGCGCTGTCTGAAGGCGGGCTGCAGTCGCTGCCGAAGCTCACCTTCCCGGGCGGGTGCCTGGTGGGGGACACGGCGGGGTTCCTCAACGTGCCGAAGATCAAGGGCACCCACACGGCGATGAAATCCGGCATGCTGGCGGCCGAGGCGGTGGCGCGGGGGCTGGCGGCGGACAGCCCGGCCGAGCCCGTCGCCTACACCGAGCTGTTCCGCGCCAGCTGGCTGGCGGACGAGCTGCACGCCGTGCGCAACATCCGCCCGGGCTTTGCCAGATTCGGCCTGTGGGGCGGGCTGCTGAACGCCGCACTCGACACCTATGCGTTTCGCGGCAAGGCGCCCTGGACGCTGCATCACCCGCATGCCGACCATGAAGGTCTGCAGGAGGCGGAAACCGCCCCCGCCATCGCCTATCCGAAGCCGGATGGCGTGATCACCTTCGATCGGCTGTCCTCGGTGTTCATCAGCAACACCAACCATGCCGAGGATCAGCCGGTGCATCTGCGGCTGCGCGAGCCGGCGCGGGCGATTGCGGTGAACTGGGAGCGGTATCGGAGCCCCGAGACGCGTTACTGTCCGGCCGGCGTGTATGAGATCGTCGGCGCCGACCAGGGCACCCCTGCCCTGCAGATCAACGCGCAGAACTGCGTGCACTGCAAAACCTGCGACATCAAGGATCCCACCCAGAATATCGACTGGGTGACGCCGGAAGGTGGCGGCGGGCCGGTCTATCCGGGTGGAATGTAGGTAACAACCATGCGCCTGGCTCTTTTTCCGCCCGGGTGCGACACCAAAGTAACGTGAGCCGCTTTTGTCAGGAACCTGCATGTCCGTCCTTCCCCGCCTGCGTCGCGTCACCCTGCTCACCCTGACGCTGCTGTCCTCCTGTGCGGCGACGCAGCCTGGCGGCGGTGACAGCGCCCATGCCGAGACCGCGCGGCTGGAGGTGAGCGGGGCGAGCGGGGCCTATCTGTCCGGCCGGACGGCCGAGGCGGAGGGTGAGCTGGGCCTGGCCGCCGATCTGTTCCTGGCCGGGCTGAAGATCGACCCGTCCAGCCCGGAATTGCTGCGCGAGGCGTTCATCACCAGCCTGCTGTCCGGCCGTGGCGAGGCGGTGACGCTTGCGCGGCGCATGCAGACCAATGTCGCGGCGCAGCTGCTGCTGGCCAATGCGGATGCGAAGGATGGGCGCTGGTCCTCCGCCGAGAACCGGCTGTCCGCCATCGTGCGGCAGGGGCCGGTGCAGGTGCTGCAGCCGCTGCTGGTGGCCTGGGCGCAGTTCGGCGGCGGGCGCGTGGATGCGGCGCTGGCGACCCTGACCCCGCTGGCGGAGGGCCAGCGCTTCCGCGGCGCCTATGCGCTGCATGCGGCGCTGATTGCCGACCTTGCCGGGCGCAAGCCGGAGGCGGAGAGATTCTACCGCATCGCGCAGACCGACTCCGGCGGGGTGAACCTGCAGATGGCCCGCATGCTGGCCAGCTGGCAGGCGCGCAACGGCCACGTGGCGGAGGCGCAGCAGACGCTGAACACGCTGCAGGATCAGGCGCCGGATGTGGCGATCGCGGTGCCCGCGCTGTACAACGCCTCCAGCAAGCCAATGGTGCGCAACGCGCTCGATGGCATGGCGGAGGCCTATCTCGCCTTTGGCGCGGCGTTGCGCGGCCAGGAGGGTGGCGCCGATCAGGCCGTGTTGATGCTGCGCCTGGGGCTTGATCTGAGGCCGGATCTGACCATGGCGCGGCTGATCAGCAGCGACATCCTCGATGCCGCCCATCACGAGGCCGGCGCACTTGCCATGCTCAACCCGGTGGCGGAGGACGATCCGCTGATCGCCGTGGTGCGGCTGCGCCAGGCGGCTTTGTCCGCCCGGGTCGGCCAGGTGGATGCCGCTCTGTCACTGCTCGACAAGGTCTCCGCCGCCTATCCGACGCGGCCCGATCCGTGGTCGATGCGCGGCGATCTGCTGCGCGACGGCAAGCGCTTCGCCGAGGCGGTGACCGCCTACAGCACCGCGATCCAGCTGCGCGGCAAGCCTGATCGCAGCGACTGGCCGCTCTATTACCAGCGCGGCATCGCCTATGACCGCTCGGGCGACTGGCCGCATGCCGAGGCCGATCTGCAGCACGCGTTGCAGCTCTCCCCCGATGAGCCCTTCGTGCTGAACTATCTTGGCTATTCCTGGACCGAGCACGGCGAGAACCTGACCAAGGCGCGCCAGATGATCGAGCGCGCGGTGGCGCTGCGCCCGGATGACGGCGCCATCGTCGACAGCCTGGGCTGGGTGGCGCTGCGCCAGAACGACACCAAGGGCGCCGTGCGGCTGCTGCAGCGCGCCGTGGAGCTGGAATCGGGCGATTCGACGGTGAATATGCATCTGGGCGACGCCTATTGGGCGGTGGGCCGCAAGCTGGAGGCGCAGTTCCAATGGCGCCGCGCGCTCACGCTCAACCCCGAGCCGGAGGATCTGCCCAAGCTGCAGGCCAAGCTGCGCGAGAGCGAGGCCGCCCTGGGCAATCTGCCGGCCAAACCCTGATCATGCTGCACGAATTCGCCCGGGCGAAGGTCAACCTCTACCTCCATGTCACCGGACGCCGGGCGGATGGCTACCATCTGCTCGACAGCCTCGCCGTGTTCCCCGAGATCGGCGATCGGGTGACGGCGGAGCACGGCCCCGAGCTCACGCTGGAGCTGGACGGGCCGTTCGGCCGCACGCTGACCGCGGAGCCGGACAATCTGGTGCTGCGCGCGGCGCGTGGCCTGGCGGAGCTTGCCGGTGTGCCGGCCCGGGCGCATCTGACGCTTGCCAAGAACCTGCCGGTCTCCTCCGGGATCGGCGGCGGCTCGGCGGATGCGGCGGCGACGCTGCGCGTGCTGCAACTTCTGTGGAACGTGCAGGTGGAGCCGGACGCGCTGGTGGCACTGGCCACACGGCTTGGCGCCGATGTGCCGGTGTGCCTTGCGCAGCTGCCGGCCCGCATGCGCGGCATCGGCGAAATCCTGGCCCGCGCCCCCGCCATCCCGGCCTGCGGCATGGTGCTGGTCAACCCGCTGGTGGGGGTGGCCACACCCGCCGTGTTCAAGGCGCGCCAGGGCGGATTTTCGCCGGAGGCCAGGCTTGGCACCTATTGGGCGGATGCCGCGGCGATGGCGGATGATCTGGCCGAACTCTCCAATGATCTGCAGCCGCCCGCCATGGCGCTGTGCCCGGTGATCGAGGATGTGCTGCTCGCCATCGCGCGTCTGCCCGGCTGCCACCTGGCGCGGATGAGCGGCTCGGGCGCCACCTGCTTTGGGCTGTTCGACACCGCCGAAGAGGCCGCCCACGCGGCCACCGAGGTGAGCCGCGATGGCTGGTGGAGCTGGGGTGGCGCGCTTGCGGCAGAACGGGTTGCGGACAGCCCGGTCTTGTCATAAGCAATCGGCCCGCCCCTGTCCGGGGCCGGCATGTGGCTTGATGGGACGTCGCCAAGCGGTAAGGCAGCGGATTTTGATTCCGCCATTCGGAGGTTCGATCCCTCCCGTCCCAGCCAGCTCCTTCCCGTAGGGCGGAAGCCGCAGGCCTCCGCCACGCACGCATCCAAGAACGACAGCGCCTTCTTTTTGTGAACAAAAAGAAGCAAAAAAACTTTTTCCGTTTTTGGCCCGTGCGGGTGGGGCGGGTTCGCCCATCCTCGGCGGGCTTCGAACCTGGCCTTGATGGTGGGCGCAATATGCTTGCAGTCAGCCAGGGGGCGTGGAAGACACTGGTGGATGGAGCGCCTGTCCCCTTCATCCGACACCTTCAGTCTGTCCTGCGTGATCAGCGCGCTGCGGGAGCGTGTTGGGGCGTGGGGTGCGCGGGGGGTTCTGGGGCGGGCGCTGATGTTTCTGCTGTATCGGCGGCTGGGGGAGATCGGCCAGCGGATCGAGCGGATGATGGCGCGGTTCCGGGCGGGACACCGGCTGGGACGAGCGCCGCGCGAAGCCGCCGCCAAGGCGGTATCGTGTGACGGGCCGGCGGTGACGCAGCCTGGTGCCGATGAGCTTTCGGGCGTGACAGGGATTTGCGGCACCGCCATGCGGCCTGGCCGGGTTGCGCGTGTGTGGCCGGGGCGGTTCGGCTGGCTGGTGTGGGCTGCCGGGTATGAGGCGGCGGGGCTGGGGTCGCAGTTGCGGGCTGTGCTGGGCACGCCTGACATGATCGCGCTGTTGCAGGCATCGCCACAGGCGGCACGGATCCTGCGGCCGCTGTGCCGGGCCTTGGCCATCGAGACCGACATGCTGCGGCCGGGCGCGGTGAAGGTGCCGCGCCCGCCAAAGCCGCCTCGGCCGGCGCGGGTGCGCAAGCCGCGCCCCAAGATTGATTTCGGCCGCATTCCATTGCCAAGGGGCATGCTGTCCGCGGCGCGGCGGCAGGGGTTCGGCAAATTGCAGTGAGAGATGATGCGGCAGAGCCGCGCCGTATTTGTTCCGGTGTGTTTATTTTATCCGGTGGTCTGGGCGGGGTGAGGTTGGGGGCTGGACCAGGCGGGGCTGAGGGTCGGCGGAGGGCTTCGCTGCGCGCGCCATGACGGGGGCGATGGCGGCGTGCGCCTGGGCGCCGGGCGCTCCGGAACTCGCACGATGTTCCTCGGCACGATTTCGCTTGCATCCGACTGTGTTTCGATATATCTGTTTATTCGCTATATCGAAGCTCATGAAAGGACATGATATGCATCATCACACAAAACACACCCATCACGCCCGCCCGCACGCCGCCCATGGTCATGCGCGCCGCTTCGTGCGCGACGAGATGGGGGAGGAACAGCCGCGCGGCCGCGGGCATCGCGGCCATGGTGGTCGCGGCGGTGGGCGCGGCGGGTTGGGCCGCTTCTTTGCCCATGGCGATTTGCGGCTCGTCATCCTCAACCTGATCGCCGAACGCCCGCGCCACGGCTATGAGCTGATCAAGGCGATCGAGGATCAGGCCGGCGGCGCCTACAGCCCAAGCCCGGGCGTGGTCTACCCCACCCTCACCCTGCTGGAAGAGCTGGGCTATATCGCGGTCGAGGCGACGGAGGGCGCGAAGAAGCTGCACCGCATCACCCCGCAGGGCGAATCCTTCCTGGACGCCAACCGCCCCACCCTCAGCGCCCTGCTGGCGCGGATGGCGGAGGCCAGCCGGGTGACCCGCAGCGGAGAGGCGCCGCAGCTGCAACGCGCCATGGAGAATCTGAAGCTCGCCCTGCGCCTGCGCCTGGCCGCGGGCCCACTCACCCAACCGCAGATCGATGCCATCGCGGCGGCCCTCGACGCCGCCGCCGCCACCGTGGAGAAAGTGCAATGAACGACACCCCACAGACGCTTGTGGCCCAGGCCCTGGTCACCACCCCAGTGCCTGCCCGCTATCTCGGCCAGCTTTGCAAACATTTCCAGCATCGCCGCGAGGTGGTGTTGGAGGAAGGCCGCGGCAGCATCCGCTTTGACGCCGGGCTGTGCGAGCTGGATGTGCCGGACGAGACCACGCTGCGCATGAAGGTCACCGCCACCTCCGAGGACGGCCTGGCCACGCTCGAGGATGTCGTTGTCCGTCATCTGGTGCGCTTCGCGTTTCGTGAAACGCTGGACATAACGTGGCACCAGGCACGCTGATCGCACGGGCACGTGGGGTGGGTTCACACCCCGCCCATCGCCGCGAAGCCGATCAACGCCCGCCTGTCAGACCCTTCAGCTTCTGGTCCGTGTTGTAGTTGGACAGCGCATAGACCGCCCAGATCGTGGCCGGGATCCAGCCGATCAGCGTCAGCTGCAGAATGATGCAGGCAATGCCGGAGAATGGCCGGCCGATGGTGAAGAATGTCAGCCATGGCAGCAGGAAGGCAATGATCAGGCGCATCGAATGATCCTTCGGAAAAACAACCCGTGCGCGGAATATCACGCCAAGCGCGGCCGGTCACCCGGGCTTGCGGCAGAACGCGAAGTCGCAGCCCTGGTCGGCCTGGGTCACCTGATCGAGGAAGAGCCGCAGATAGCCGCGCTCAGCCCCCGCGGGCTCGGGCGGCTTCACCCAGGCTGCCGCCCGCGCGGCAAGCTCCGCCTCCTCGACCAGGAGATCGAGCCGGCGCGCCTGGGCATCGAGGCGGATGCGATCGCCGTTGCGCACCAGACCGAGCGGGCCGCCGATGGCGGCCTCCGGCGTTGCGTGCAGCACGATGGTGCCAAAGGCGGTGCCGGACATGCGGGCATCGGAGATGCGCACCATGTCCTTCACACCCTGGCGCGCGAGCTTGCGCGGGATCGGGATATAGCCGGCCTCCGGCATGCCGGGCGCGCCTTTCGGCCCGGCGTTGCGCAGCACCAGAACATCGGAGGCCGCAACGTCCAGATCGTCGCTGTCGATCCGCGCGGCCATGTCCTCCAGCCCGTCGAACACCACCGCCCTGCCCTCATGCTGCATCAGCGCGGGTGTGGCGGCCGAGCGTTTCAGCAGCGCGCCGCCGGGCGCCAGATTGCCGCGCAGCACGGCAAGCCCACCGCCGGAATGGATCGGGTTGGCGCGCGGGCGGATCACATCCTGCCCGGGCACGATCTCGGCCTGGGCCGCGATATGGCCCAGCGTGTGGCCGGAGACCGAGAGCTGCGTGGTGTCGATCAGCTCGCCCAGCTCCCGCAGCAGCCGCGGCACGCCGCCGGCCCAGTGGAAATGCTCCATGTAATGCTGGCCGGAGGGTTTCAGATCGACCAGCACCGGCACGTCCAGCCCCATGCGGTCGAACGCCTCCAAGTCGAGATCGAAGCCGAGCCGCCCTGCGATGGCGGCGAAATGGATGACGCCGTTGGTGGAGCCGCCGATCGCCTGCAGCACGGTGAGCGCGTTGCGGAAGGCTTCGCGTGTCATGATCCGATCCGGCGTCACATTGTCCTTCGCAAGACGGATGGCGGCGGCACCGGAGGCCTCGGCGATGCGGATGCGATCGGCGTGGGTTGCCGGGATCGAGGCGGCACCGGGCAGCGCCATGCCGAGCGCCTCGGTCATGCAGGCGATGGTGGATGCGGTGCCCATCACCATGCAGGTGCCTTTGGTGGGGGCGAGCCTGCCGCTGACCTCATCCATCTCGGCCTCGGTGCGCTCTCCGGCGCGGAACTGGCCCCAGAGGCGGCGGCAATCGGTGCAGGCGCCCAGCACCTCGCCCTTGTAATGGCCGACCAGCATCGGCCCGGTCGGCACCACGATGGCGGGGATGTTGGCCGAGGCAGCGCCCATCAGCTGGGCGGGGATGGTCTTGTCGCAGCCGCCGATCAACACCACGGCGTCCATCGGCTGGGCGCGGATCATCTCCTCGGTGTCCATCGCCATCAGGTTGCGCAGGAACATCGAGGTGGGGTGGGCGAAGCTTTCATGGATGGAGATTGTGGGGAACTCCATCGGCATGCCGCCATTGAGCATGATTCCGCGCTTCACCGCGGCGATCAGCTCCGGCACGTTGCCGTGGCAGGGGTTGAAGTCGGAATAGGTGTTGGTGATGCCGATGATCGGTCGGTCCAGCGCGTCATCCGAATAGCCCATCGCCTTGATGAAGGCGCGGCGCAGAAACAGGGAGAAGCCGGCATCGCCATAGGCGGTGAGCCCCTTGCGCAGGCCCTTGGGGCCGGGTGTGGCGTCGTTGGTCATGGTCGTTCTCCCTTGCTGGCGCAGTGTAGAGCAGCGTTTCGTGTTACGACACCACCGCATCCGGGGAACAGCCCCGGGCGATGCGGCAGGGGGGATGTTGGGCATGTTCAAAGCCGGACAGAAGGTGTGGCATCGCAACGGCCAGTACAGCGGCAGTGTGATCGAGTGCGATGGCGATCAGGTCTATATTCTGCAGGACAACGGCGTGGAGGCGGAGTTTCCAGCCCGCGACCTGACCACGACGCCAGCAGCGGCTGCCGCAGCCGCGCCCACGGCGCGCGGCCAGGCGCCCGCGCAATCCGCCAAGCCGCTGCCCAACCGCCGCATCGTGCCGGCCGATATCACGCCCGAGCATCAACGGGTGCTGGACATGATCCCGGTGCGCACCCGCCAGACGGTGGCGATGCTGTTCGATGCGAACGCCAAAGGCCGCAAGTTCAGCGCGCTGGACACGGCGGAGAAACTCAATGTCATCACCGACATCACAGACGTGCCCTATCGTGTGATGCGCGAATATCTGGGCCGCCCGGGCGAGTTGGGCCTGTTGATGGGCAAGGGGATCGCGGATCACCGCAAGGGGTGAACACAGCGCCCAATTGGCGCAGGGTCACCCAAGAATTCGTCATTGCGAGCGGAGCGAAGCAATCCATTGCACCTTATGTGCGTGTTTGCGGGTTCAATGGATTGCTTCGCTGCGCTCGCAATGACGCCCAAGCATGCGATCCGCTGATGGTGCCGAGATCAGCCGCCCTACGCCCCGATCTCCTCGCGCAGCATCTCAAGCTCCAGCCAGCGCTCCTCGGCGGCCGCAAGCGCCGTCTCCGCCGCCGTCAGTGCCGCGGTTGCGGCGTCGAACGCAGCACGGTTCTTCTTGTAGAGATTGGGATCATCGAGCAGCCGGCGCTGCTTGGCGATCTCGGAGCTCAGCTTCTCCATCTCGCGCGGCAAGGTTTCCAGCGCGTGCTTGTCCTTGAAGCTCATCTTCCTGGCCTGCTGGCTGCGCGCCGCCGCAGGGGCCGGGGCTGCCTTCGCGCGTTCGGCCTCCACCGCCTTGGCCGCCCCGCCGCGCTGGTTGAGCATGTCCGAATAGCCGCCGGCATACTCGGTCCAGACCCCATCGCCCTCGGAATGGATCACGCTGGTGCAGACACGATCGAGAAAATCGCGGTCATGGCTGACCAGGATCACCGTGCCCGGATACTCCGCCAGCAGCTCCTGCAGCAGCTCCAGCGTCTCCAGATCGAGATCGTTGGTCGGCTCATCGAGGATCAGCAGGTTGGACGGCTTGGCCAACGCCACCGCAAGCGTCACCCGCCCGCGCTCCCCACCGGACAGCACGCCCACCGGGGTGCGCGCCTGCTCGGGGGCGAACAGGAAGTCCTTCATATAGCCGATCACGTGGCGCTTCTGCCCGCCCACCTCGACATGGCTGCCGGTGCCACCGGTCAGCGTGTCGGCCAGCGGCACGTCCGGATCGAGGCTGGAGCGGCTCTGGTCGAGGATGACGGTCTGCAGCGAGGCGCCGAGGCGGATCTCGCCGGAATCGGGCGCGATCTCGCCCATCAACAGCTTCAGCAGCGTCGATTTGCCGGCCCCGTTGGGCCCGATGATGCCCACCCGGTCGCCGCGCAGAATGCGGGTGGTCAGGTTCTTCACAATCGGCCGCCCATCGAAGGACAGGCTCACATTCTCCGCCACCGCCACCAGCTTGCCGGAGATCTCACCCTCCTGCGAGACCAGCCGCACCCCGCCGGCAGGTCCCCGCGCCTGGCGGGTCTTCTCGCGCAGATCGTGCAGACCGGCCAGACGCTTGACGTTGCGCTTGCGCCGCGCGGTGACACCGTAGCGCAGCCAATCCTCCTCCATCACCAGCTTGCGGTCGAGCTTGTGGCGATCGCGCTCCTCCTGCTCCAGCACCTCGTCGCGCCAGGCCTCGAAATGCGCAAAGCCACGCTCGATGCGCCGCGCGATGCCGCGATCGAGCCACACGATCGCCCGCGACAGGCTTTCCAGCAGGCGCCGGTCATGGCTGATCAGCACCAAAGCGGAGCGCATGCTGGACAGCTCCGCCTCCAGCCAGGCGATCGCCGGCAGATCCAGATGGTTGGTCGGCTCATCGAGCAGCAGAATATCCGGGTTCGGCGCCAGCACCCGTGCCAGCGCGGCGCGGCGCGCCTCACCGCCGGAGAGGTTGGCCGGCAGCTCCGTGCCATCCAGCCCCAGCTGTTCCAGCAGATAGCGCGCGCGGTATTCGTCATCGCCCGGCCCGAGACCGGATTCCACATAGGCCAGGGTGTTGGCGTAGGCGGAGAGATCGGGCTCCTGCGGCAGATAGCGCACCGTGGCGCCGGGCTGGATGAACACGCTGCCCTTGTCCGCCGGGATGAGGCCGGCCGCGATCTTCAACAGGGTCGACTTGCCCGAGCCGTTGCGCCCCACCAGGCACAACCGCTCCCCAGGGCTCACCGAGATTTCGGCCCCTGTCAGCAGCGGTGCGCTGCCAAGTGCCACATGAATGTCCTGAAGAGCCAAAAGCGGAGGAGCTGCCATGGCGCCTGAGTGCGGTGCAGCACGGCCCAAGTCAAGGGAGCTGCGTGTTGCGACTGGACGATGTCCCGCCAGATCGCCAATCTCCGCAGGATCGCCCAGGGGAGTCGCCACACAAATGAACCCAGATCTCGCCATTGCCCGCAGCGTCACCCTGCGCCCGATCACCGAAATCGCCCAGAAGGCCGGCATCCCCGACGACGCGCTCGAACCCTACGGTCGCACCAAGGCCAAGATCGGCTTCCCCTTCATCCGCTCCCTCGACACGAAACCGGACGGCGCCCTGGTGCTGGTCAGCGGCATCAGCCCAACACCCGCCGGCGAAGGCAAAACCACCACCACGATCGGCCTCGCGGATGCGCTGACCGCCGCCGGCAAACGCACCATGATCTGCCTGCGCGAGCCCAGCCTCGGCCCCTGCTTCGGCGTCAAGGGCGGGGCGGCCGGCGGCGGCTGGGCGCAGGTGGGGCCGATGGAAGACATCAACCTGCACTTCACCGGCGACTTCCACGCCATCACCACCGCCCACAACCTGCTCTCAGCCCTGATCGACAACCACATCCATCACGGAAACAGCCTCGGCATCGACACGCGCCGCATCACCTGGCGCCGCGTGATGGACATGAACGACCGCGCCCTGCGCTCCATCATCACCGGCCTCGGCAGCACCAACGGCCCCACCCGGGAGGACGGGTTCGACATCACCGTGGCCTCCGAAGTGATGGCGGTGTTCTGCCTCGCCCGCGACCTCGCCGACCTGCAGGCCAGGCTCGGACGCATCGTCGTAGCCTCGCGCAAGGATGGCAGCCTGATCACCGCAGCCGACCTCAAGGCAGACGGCGCCATGGCCGCCCTGCTGAAGACCGCCCTGCAGCCCAATTTGGTGCAAAGCCTGGAAGGCACCCCCGCCCTCGTGCATGGCGGGCCCTTCGCCAATATCGCCCATGGCTGCAACTCGCTGATCGCAACCCGGCTCGGCCTGAAACTCGCCGATATCGTGGTCACCGAGGCGGGCTTCGGCGCCGATCTGGGCGGTGAGAAATTCCTCGATATCAAAAGCCGGATGGGCCACCTCAAACCCGCCTGCGCCGTGGTCGTCGCAACCGTCCGCGCACTGAAAATGCACGGCGGCGTCGCCAAATCCGAGCTCGGAACGGAAAACGTCGCAGCCGTCACCGAAGGCAGCGTCAACCTGCTGCGCCACGTGCGCAACATGCGCCAGTTCGGCCTGCCGGTGGTGGTGGCACTCAACCGCTTCACCTCAGACACCAACGCCGAAATCGACGCTGTGGCGGCCGCACTCGAAACCATCAACACCACCATGGCGCTCTGCACCCATTGGGCCGACGGCGCCAAAGGCACCGCCACCCTGGCCCAGCTGGTCATCGACATGATCCAAAACCACACCGCGGATTTCGCGCCCATCTACCCGGACGACATGAAACTCACGGATAAGATCCGCACCATCGCGCAACGCATCTACGGCGCCGCCGATATCAGCCTCTCCGCCACCGCCAGCCGCAAACTGAAAAGCTACGAACAACAAGGCTTCGGCCATATGCCAATCTGCATGGCCAAAACCCAGTCCAGCTTCAGCGCCGACCCAACCCTGCTCGGCGCCCCCACCGGACACATCATCCCCATCCGAGACACAAGACTCTCCGCCGGCGCCGGCTTCGTCGTCGCCATCTGCGGCGACATCATGACCATGCCAGGCCTCCCCCGAGACCCCGCCGCCCACCATATCGGCGTCGATCCCACCGGCGAGATCACGGGATTGTTCTGACCGGGCGCGAGTGTCGGGTAAGGCTTCGGTTTGCGGGACGTTGGCCTTCGGCCCGACCAGGGCGCCGCCCTGGACCCGCAAGGGGCAGTGGCCCCTTGACCCATTATATGATCCCTGACGTCTGAGGGGGTTATGACCGGCGTTTGCCGGTCACAACCCCCTCAGACGTCAGGGATAAACTCATGCAGGTCCAGGACCGCCGGTCCTGGTAGGTCCAGGGCAAAGCCCTGGTCCGGCCGAAGGCCCTGCTCCCACAAACCGAAGCCTCACCCAGCCATCACGGCCGGCCGGGATAATCCGGATCGGGCAGGAACGGGAACGGGCCTGGGTAGTCTTCCACGTAGACGGTATGGGTGATCAGCCCGTCATCGGGCATGTCGGTGATGACGTGGAAGGCAGCGGGTTCGAGGTTCCAGAAGCCTGGGTCATCGCCGAGGGTGAACTCCACCTGATGGGCGACGGAGGGGCCGATCGAGGCGATGGCATGCGCCACCTGAGCGGTGATCGGGCGATGGTGATGGCCGCAGAGGATGCGTTTCACCTGGGGGTGTTTGGCGATGATGGCGGTGAAGCCCTGCGGGTTCTGCAGGTTGATCTTGTCCATATGCCGGATGCCGCAGGCGAAGGACGGGTGGTGCATGGCGACGATGGTGGGGGTGGAAGTGTCCGCGGCCAGCGTGGCATCGAGCCAGGCGAGGCGTTCGGCGCAGAGTGTGCCGGCTCCGCTGCCGGGGATGACGGTGTCGAGCATCACCAGGCGGTGGCCGGCCACCATGGCGGTGTATTGCACGAAATCCGGATGATCATTCACGCCGGGCAGATGTTTGAGCTGGGCTTTCAGCGCCTCACGCCGGTCATGATTGCCGGGGATGACATAGACCGGCACCTTGATCAGCCGGCCCAGCATATCGGCCAGCATGGCGTATTCGGAATCAAGCCCGTTGTCGGTGAGATCGCCGGTGATGACCACCGCATCCGGCGTCTGCCTCAGCCGCGCCACCGCGCGCAGCGCGCGTTCGGTGAGCATGTTGGTCTCGGCGGTGCGATAGGCTGCAAGCCCCAGCGGGCGGATGTGCAGATCGGTGAGATGGACAAGGATCATCGTGTGCTCTCAGGGTTCAACGAAAATTCAGCCATTGGCGAAAAGAGAAAGCAAGACGGTTCTTTTTTGAAAAAAAGAACCAAAAAACTTCTGTCAGCCTGGTGCCGCGCCGAGGGTGGGCGCGGCACCAAATGATGAAAGTCTTTTGCTTCTTTTCTTCAGAAAAGAAGTTCTTGCCTTCACCTCTTACTGCGGCAGCTTCAGAGCCGTCTGTTCCACATACGGGCGCAGCAGCTCGTTGGCGGCCTTCTGGGCTGCTTCCATCGCTTCCGGCACCTTCGCCTTGCCTGACAGCACGGCCTGGATCTGGTCTTCGATCGCCTTGCGCACGCCCACCGTGTTGAAGGTGGCGAACCACGGCGTGGCGTAGGCGAGCTGATCAACGGCCACCTTCGCATCCGGGTTCTTCGCAAGGTACTCCTTCATCTCCGGCAGGTCATAGGCGGCCATGCGCGGGGCGAAATAGCCGGTGAAGCGGCTCCAGCCACCATCGACCTCGGGGCTGGTCAGGTAGGAGATCAGCTTCCACGCGGCGGCCTGGCGCTCCGGCGTGTTGCCGGTCGGGATCAGCAGCGAGGCGCCGCCGATCGGCGCCGCGTTGCGGATGGCGCGCGGGATGAAGGCCACCTTGAACGGCAGCTTCATGTTGTCGCGCACGAAGCCCAGCACCCCGGTGGAGTTCACGATCATCGCGGCCCGGCCCGAGAAGAACGCGTTGGCCACCGCATTGGCGTCGTTCACGCCTTCCGGCATCACGTGATGCTTGTGCACCAGATCGTCCATGAACTGCACGGCGCCGATCGTGCTGGGCGTGTTGTAATACACCTCACCGCCCCAGCCGCGATTGTAGTAATCGCCGCCGTTGGACATGGCGAGGCCCGACGTCACCCAGCCCAGCGTGTCGTAGCTGGAGATCAGTTCGAGGCCCGCGCGGGTGATGGTGGTGCCATCGCGCTTGGTCAGTTTCTTCGCGGCATCCACCCATTCCTGCCAGGTCACCGGCGGCTTCTCGGGGTCGAGGCCTACTTCTTTGAAGGCATCCGTGTTGTAATACAGGATCGGCGTCGAGTTCTGGAACGGCACGCCATAGACATGGCCGTTCTCCATCGCGTTCTGCCGCACCGCGGGGAAGAAGCGCTCGATGAAGGCCTGATCGGTCAGCCCGTCCTTGGCGATCAGCGCGCTGAGGTCGGTCGCCGCATTGGTGATCACGTATTCACGGATGAAGTTGGCGCTCATCAGCACCACCGCCGGCGGCTTGCCGGCCTGGATGGCGGCGCGGGTCTTGAGGTTGGTGTCGTCATAGGCGCCGGTGTAGACGGCGGTCGCGTGCACGTCGGACTGCGAGGCGTTGAACGCATCGACCAGGCGGGTCATCTCGACGGCGAGCTTGCCCTGCACGGGCACCGGGAAGAAGAAATCGATCTCGGTGGCGGCCTGGGCCACCCCCGACATCAGGCTGGTGGCGATCCCCAGGGCGAGGGCCGCGCGGGTGAGCATGCGCATGTGTTTCTCCTGTTTATTTCAGACCTGTTGAGACAAGGCTCGCCGTGAAGCGGCGCTGGAAGATCACGAACACCACCAGCAGGGGGGCGGCCACCAGCGCGGTGCCGGCTGCGATCACCCCCCAATCGCCACCGCTTTCGGAACTCAGCGTGAAGCTCGCCAGACCCACCGTCAGCACCTGGTGGGCGGGCGAGGACACCGCCATCAGCGGCCAGAGGAACTCGTTCCAATGGCTGGTGACGGAGACCACGGCGAAGGCGGCCAGACCCGGCCGCGCGAGGGGGATCAGCAAATGGCGGATCACCTGCAGGCGGGACGCGCCATCGATGCGCGCCGCCTCCTCGAAATCGCGCGGGATGGAGCGGAAGGTCTGGCGCATCAGAAACACCCCGAAGGCGGAGGCGCAGTACGGGGCCGCGATGCCGGGCAGCGTGTCGAACAGGCCAAGCTGGGTGATCATCAGAAGGTTCGGCACCACCAGCACCGCCGGCGGCAGCAGCAGTTGCAGCAGGAACAGCACGAAGAGCGTGCCGCGGCCGCGGAAGTTCAGCCGCGCGAAGGCGTAGCCGGCCAGGCTCACGGTGATGGTCTGCACCGCCAGAATGCCGGCGCAGAGCAGCGCCGTGTTGAGATACCACAGCGGAAAATGCCCGCTCTGCCAGGCCTCGATGTAGTTGGCCACGTTGTACGGCCCATCCGGCCACAGCGAGGCCAGATCCAGCTGGCCGGACACGCTGCCCCGCAGGGCCGCCACCAGCATCCAGACAAACGGGATGATCCACAGCACGGCCGCAAGCACCGCCAGAGCGAGGCCCACGCGCTCAGCTTTCATAATGAATGCCCCGCTCGAGGCTGCGCAGCGCCAGCACCGAGATCGCCAGCAGCCCGCCCACGCAGACCACGGTCGCGGCCGAGGCGAGGCCCGCATCGAGGTTCTGCTCGGCCTGCTGATAGATGTAGTAGAGGATCATGTTGGTGCTGTCGGACGGGCCACCGCCGGTCATCACGATCACATGGTCGATCTGCACCAGCGTGTTCACCAGGGCGATCACAGTCACAAAGCCGAAGGTGGGGCCCAGCAGCGGGATGGTGATGCGCCGCAGCCTTGTGAACAGACCCGCGCCATCGATCAGCGCGGCTTCGGTGTAATCGGCGGGAATACCGGCGAGCCCCGCCAGGAAGAACAGCATGTAATAGCCGGTGTTCTTCCAGATGGTGATGGCGATGATCGCACCCAGCGCCAGATCGGGGCTGCCCAGCCAGTTGGTGGCAGGCCTGCCGAGCTTGGCCAGGTAATAATCCAGCAGCCCGCCGCCGGGCAGAAAGATGAACACGAACAACGCAGCCGCCGCCACCAGCGGGATCAGCTGCGGCATCAGCAGAATGGTGCGCAGCACGGCCACGAGGCGGGTCTGCGTGCGCAACGCCAGCGCAAACCCCAAGGCCAGCGCGATGCTGGGTAAGATCGTGCCCAGCGCATACAGCACTGTGTTGCCCACCGCCTTGGAGAAATGCGGATCGGCTTCCAGGCGCGCAAAATTGCCGAAGCCCCAGCTCGGCTCCTGGCCGAAGCGCTGCTCGACCAGGCTGCGCAACGTCACCCCGATCACCGGCCAATAGGTGAACATCGACAGCAGCACGAGCGACGGCGCCAGCAGCGCCAGGGCCAGCACGCCGGTTCGCAGCCCAGGGGAAGGACGCAAGGACAGGGTCACACACAACATCCGTTCACTGAGCGCGCACGCTACCCAAGCACCGAGATGCCCGCGTGACGCTCCGGCGACGCTTCAATGACATCGTCGCGCATCTGGCCTCGAAGCGGCGCGCTGCTGTATCACCCTGGCATGCGGTTTTCCCCCGATGACCCGTCCACACGGCGCGAGAGCTATCATCACGGCAATCTGCGTGAGGCGTTGATCGAATGGGCCCTGCGGTTGATCGCAGAACAAGGCCCAACCGGCTTCACCTTCGCCGAGGTGGCGCGCGCGGCCGGCGTCAGCCCCGCCGCCCCCTACCGCCATTTCCGCGACCGCAACGCGCTGGTTGCGGAGATCGCGAAACGCGGCTTTGACCGCTTCACATTGCAGCTGGAAGCAGCCTGGGCGGAGGGACGGCCGGACCCGGTCACCGCGATCGAGAATGTGGGCCGCGCCTATCTCGCCTTCGCCCGCAGGGAACCCGCCGCCTACGCCGCCATGTTCGAGCCAGGCTTTCCCTTCGACCAGGACCCGGATCTGGTCCGCGCGTCAGAGCGCGCCTTCGGCGTGCTGCGCAAGGCGGCCGAGCATGCCTGCGCCAGCCCCGCCACCGCCCCCTTGGGCATGCGCCCGCCGGCTTTGATGGTGGCGCTGCATATCTGGTCGCAGGCGCATGGCACCGCCGCCCTGTTCATCGGCCGCAGCGAGGCGATGCGCCGCAAACTGCCGATGACACCGGAGGACCTGCTGGAATCGCATCTGCTGATCTATCTGCAATCCCTCGGCCTGTCGGCGCGATGAGACCGAATTCATTTGACGCGCCGACCATCAGAGGCGCACGAATGTAAATGTGATAAACATTCACATGAGGGCGCCATGGCGTTGATGAACGTGCTGCACGAGATTCCGCCCCCGTTCTGGGTGGCGGCTATGGTGTTCGGCTTTGTCTGGCACTGGCCTATTGGCCTGATCGTGCTGGCCTGGCTGGTGGCCACCGGCCGCATCGGCGGTCGGCGCTATATGATGCAGGCGGCGGATGGCTCTGCGTCACAACCCTGGCAGGGCATGGGCTGGGGCCCAGTGCAGGGCTTCCGCGGCTGGAAATGGGGCGGCAATGGCAGTGTCGGCCCGTCCGGGTCCACCCCCAACTCGGCCTTTGACGAATACCGCGCCGAGACGCTGCGGCGCCTGGAGGAGGAGCACAAGGAGTTCCTGGAATACCTCGAACGCCTGCGCAAGGCGCGCGACAAGGCCGAGTTCGACGCCTTCATGGCCGCCCGCCGCCAACCGCCGATGACCCAACCATAACGTAGGGCGGGTCCACGACCCGCCTTGAAGGGTCCACGACCCGCATTCCACACGGCGTGACAAGGGGGCGGGTCGTGGACCCGCCCTACGCGCGTGCCGCCGCCCCGCGATGCCCCTCCGGCAACCGCGCATGGCCAAACAGCTTCTGCCGCAGCGGCCCCTGCCGATACGCCGTCTTGTAGACGCCGCGCTCCTGCAGCACCGGCACCACCAGATCCACGAAATCCGCCACACTCTCCGGCATCACCGTGCGCGACAGGTTGAACCCGTCCACATCCGCCTCCGCCACCCAGGCCTGCAGCGCATCCGCCACCGTCTCGGGCCCGCCCACGATCGGCCGCTGCCGGCTGCCCAACACAAAACTGTCGATCAGCCTCCGCTTGGTCCAGACCTGCGCCGCCCGCGTCGTCACCGACTCCACGTTGGACTGGTTGGCCTGCCCAGGCGCTGACGGGATCGGATCATCCAGATCGAGCTTGTCGAAATCGATCCCGATCGAGGCGGAGAAATGCGCGAGCGCCCCCTCCACGCTGGCATGGGCGCGATACTCCGCAAGCTTCTCCTCAGCCTCGGCATCGGTGCGGCCCACCACCACCGTGGCGCCCACGAACACCTTCAGCGGATGGCGTGCCCGCGCCCGCAGATCCGCCACCAGCTCCGCCACCTGGGGCTTGGCGGTGCCGTTGAGGAACACGCATTCGGCATGGGTTGCGGCGAACTGCCGACCGCGGGTGGAGGCACCGGCCTGATACAGCAGCGGCGTGCGCTGCGGCGTCGGCGCACACAGATGCATCGCATCCATCGCGTAACGGCCGACCCCTTTCACCCGGCGGATCTTGGCGGGATCGGCGAACTGTGCAGGGCCGCCGCTCAGCGCATCCTCATCCCAGCTGCCTTCCCACAGCCGATACACCGTATCCAGATAATCATCCGCCCAGTCATAGCGCTCGTCATGCGGCACCTGCAGCACGAAGCCCATGGCACGCGCCGCACTGTCCAGATAGCCGGTGACGATGTTCCACCCGATCCGCCCATTGGTCAGCGCATCCAGCGTGGACATCCGCCGCGCGAAGATGAAGGGCGGCTCATAGGTGGTGGTGCAGGTCACCCCAAAGCCCAGATGCGTGGTCGCCGCCGCCATCGCCGGCACCAGCATCAGCGGGTCGATCAGCGGCACCTGCACAGCATTGCGGATCGCAGCCTGCGGTCCGCCCCCCAGCACGTCATACACGCCCAGCACATCGGCCAGGAACAGCCCGTCAAACAGGCCGCGCTCCAGCGTTCGGGCCAGGTCGATCCAGTAGGACAGTTCGGCATAGCGATGCGACTGGTCGCGCGGGTGCCGCCACAACCCCTGCTGGATATGCCCCACCGTTGCCATGTCGAAGGCGTTGAGCAGGATTTCACGCGCCATCTGGTCAGTCCTTGCGATCGGATCTTGGGTCAAACGCGTGCTGCAGCCCATCGCCCAGGAAATTCACCGCAATCACGGTGATGAAGATCAGCAGCCCGGGATAGACCGCAAGGGCCGGCGCCGTCGTCACCAGCTCCTGCGCGTTGTTGAGCATGTTGCCCCAGGAGGGCGTGGGCGGCACCACGCCGAAGCCCAGAAAGCTCAGCACCGATTCCGCCAGGATCACCCGCCCCACCGTCAGCGTGAAGGAGACGATGATCGGCGTTGCGATGTTGGGCAGGATATGGGTGCGCATCATGTAAAACGCCGAGGCCCCCGCCGCCCGCGCCGCGCGCACATAGTCGCGCTCGCGGATCTGCAGCGTGGCCGCGCGCACCAGCCGGGCGATGCTGGTCCAGTCAACGAGAGAGATGATCACCACGATGCGCCAGAACCCGGCCGCCCCGGAATGCGCGAATTCGCTGGAAAACCCGAGCTTGGTCAGATCCACCGCCCCCAGCACGATCAGCAGCGGCAGCAGCGGCAGCGCGATCATCCCATCGGTGAACCGCATCAGCGCCCCGTCCAGCCGCCCGCCGAAATAGCCGGCGATCACGCCCACAGTCACGCCGATCACCCCGCCCAGCAGCGTTGCCAGCAGCCCCACCAGCAGCGAGATCTGCCCGCCGATCATCAGCCGCAGCAGCACATCGCGCCCCGCCTCATCCATGCCGAGCAGATGGGTGGCACTCGGCGGGTCGAAGCGCGCGAACAGATCCGTGGCATCCGGATCGATGCCGGTGATCGCCTGCAGCGGAAACGCCGCCAGCACGAACAGCACCAGCAGCCCCAGCACCAACAGGCTGACCATCCCGCCGCGATGCCCGCGCAACCGCCGCCAGCGCAGGCGCCACACGCCGATCGCCTGATCCTGCATCACCTCGCTCACAGCTTGATCCTCGGATCGAGCCAGGCATAGGCCAGATCCGCCGCCAGGTTGGACAGCAGCGTGATCAACGTCGCGAACAGCAACCCCACCAGCGCCAGGTTGAAATCGTTGGACAAGATGGCGTCATAGATCATCTTGCCCATGCCGGGCTGGGCAAACATCGTCTCGGTCAGCAACGCCCCGCTGAACAGCGTGCCGAAGCTCAGCGCCATCACCGTCAGCACCGGGATCATCGCGTTGCGCAGCGCATGGATCAGCACCACGCGCCCCTCGCCATTGCCCTTGGCGCGCGCGGTGCGGATGTGATCCATCCGCAACGTCTCGATCATGCTGGCGCGCACGAAGCGGGTGAAGCCGCCGGTGTTGGCCAAGGCCAGTGTCGCCACCGGCATGATCAGATGCCGCACCACATCCAGCAGGGACCCATCGCCCACCGTCTCCCGCCCGCTCGCCGGCAGCCAGTGCAGTTCCACGGCGAACACCAGGATCATCATCAAGGCCAGCCAGAACACCGGCACCGAAATGCCGGCAAAGGCTGCGAGGCTGATCAGGCTGTCCAGCCAGCCGCCCGGCCTGAGCGCCGAGACGATGCCAAGCCCCAGCGCCAGGATCACCGAGACCACAAAGCTGATCAGCATCAGCTTGCAGGTGGTCCAGAGTGCCGGCGCCAGCACCACCAGCACCGGCTGCGAATGGGTGCGCGAGAACCCCAGATCGCCCTGCAACGCCGCCAGCAGCCAATGCGCGTAGCGCAGCATCAGCGGCTGATCGAGCCCGTAGATCACCCGCAGCCGCGCCACCACTTCGGGCGAGGCACCGGGGTTGGAGGCGATCATCACATCCAGCGGATCGCCCGGCATCAGCCCGATCAGCCCGTAGATGACAAAGCTCATCACCAGCAGCACCAGCAGCGTCTGTCCCAGCCTGCGCAGGATGAAGCGTCGCATGTCAGGCCTCCCCCCCGGTCAGTGGAAAATGGCAGGCGGCCAGATGCCCCTCCCCCACCGCGGCCAAAGCCGGCACCTCCGTCCTGCAGCGCGCCTCCGCCCGCGGACAGCGCGTGTGGAACACGCAGCCCGGCGGCGGGTGCAGCGGGCTTGGCATCTCCCCGCTGATCGCCTGCGCCGGTAGCGCCCGGCTGCGGCCGATGCGCGGCACGGCGGCCAGCAGGGCGGCCGTGTAGGGATGCGCCGGCCCTGCAAACAGGTCGGCACGCGGTGCCACCTCCACCAGCCGGCCGAGATAGAGCACCGCAACCCGGCTCGCCAGATGGTTCACCACCGCCAGATCATGGCTGATGAACAGATAGGCCAGGCTCTCCCCGCGCGCAGCCGCCGCCTCCTGCAGATCCTGCATCAGGTTCAGCACCTGGGACTGGATCGACACATCCAGCGCGGACAGCGGCTCATCGGCCACGATCAGCCGCGGGCTTGGCGCCAAGGCGCGGGCGATGGCGATGCGCTGGCGTTGGCCGCCGGAGAATTCATGCGGATAGCGGTTCAGCGCATCGCGCGGCAGCCCGACCTGCGCCACCAGCTCCGCCGCCCGCGCCCGGCGCTGCGCCGCATCGCCGATGCGCTGGATCAGCAGCGGCTCCGCCACGATGTCAGACACCGGCATGCGCGGATCAAGCGCGCCGAACGGGTCCTGAAACACGATCTGGATCTGCCGCCGCGCCGCCTTCCACCCCGCCTCATCCAGCGCCCTGCCATCAAACGCCAGCTGGCCGGAGCTGGGCTTCTGCAACCCCGCCATGGTGAAGCCCAGCGTGGACTTGCCGCTGCCGCTTTCGCCCACCAGCGCCAGCGTCTCCCCCTCGGCGATCTCCAGCGAGACATGCTGCACCGCGCGCACCACCCCGCTTTGGGTCGGGAAATGCACGCTCACATCCTGCAATTCGACCAACGCGCTCATGACTTGAAACACGCCACGTCATGCCCCTCCGCCGCCACGTGCAGCTCCGGCTCAGCGCTGCGGCAGGACGGCTCGGCGATCGGGCAGCGATCGGCAAACCGGCAGCCGGTGACGTGATCCAGATTGGGCACGCCGCCCCTGATCACCGGCAGCCGCGCCACCCGCCGCTCCGGGTCCGGCAATGTGGCGATAAGCCCCTGCGTGTAGGGATGGCGCGGATGGGCGAACAGGGTCGCGGCCGGCGCGCGCTCCACCACCCGGCCCGCATACATCACCACAATGTCGTGCGCGAGCTCGCTCACCACTGCGAGGTTGTGGCTGATGAACTGGATCGCCATGCCGGTGCGCGCCTGCAGCTCGCGCATCAGATCCAGGATCTGCGCCTGGATCGTCACATCCAGCGCCGTCGTCGGCTCATCGGCCACCAGCAGCCCCGGCTCACCCGCCAGCGCCATGGCGATCATCGCGCGCTGGCGCATGCCGCCGGACATCTGATGCGGATAGTTGCGCGCCCGATCGCGCGGGCTTGCAATCCCCACCGCCTCCAGCAGCCTCACCGCCTCCGCCTCCGCCGCCTCCCAGGAGGCGCCCTTGTGCAGCACCATGATCTCGGCGATCTGCGTGCCCACCCGCATCACCGGGTTCAGCGCCGTCATCGGCTCCTGAAAGATCATCGCCACCCTGCGCCCGCGCATCCCGCGCCACGCAGCGCGGGACTGGCCGATCAGCTCCTCGCCCCCCAGGCGGATGCTGCCTGCAACCTCTCCCGGCGCCGGCACCAGCCCCAGCAGCGACAAGGCCGTCATCGACTTGCCGCAGCCCGACTCCCCCACAACACCCAGGGTGCGGCCAGGTTCGATCCGATACGCCACCCTGTCCACCACGGCACGCTGGCCGAAGCGCACCACCAGATCGGACACCTCCAGAGAGGGCGCGCTCACTCGCCCCGCCATTGCTCGCTCCACAGCACCGCGTAGTCATTGTGCCCGGTCGGCACCAGGCCGTGCAGCCATTTCGGGATGGCATGCACCTCGACGCGGAAGAACAGCGGCAGCGCCGGCAGTTCCTCGGCGTAGATATGCTGCATCTCATCCCAGGCGGTCTGCCGCAGCTGCGCATCCAGCTCGGTCTCCACCACCTTGATGTCCTGATCGATCGTGTCGTTGCGCCACCCCGCATAGTTGGTACCGGAGTAGTTGTTCTCCTCGGAGGGGATCTGGTCGCTGCCCATAATCTGGCGCGGGCTGCCGGTCACGTTGAACAGCCAGGAATACAGCACCGCCCCCTGAAAGCTGCGCTGCTTCAACGTCTCGCCGAACAAGGCCCGCGGCAGCTCGTTGTGGATCACCGACTCGACACAGACCTGCTTCCACTCGCTCTGGATCACCTGCTGCAGCAATTCGCGCATCTTGTTGCCGGCCGTCACCGCAAACGGGATCGACAGGCGCTGCCCCTCCTCGTTCACACAGATCCCATCCGACCCCGGCTTCCAGCCCATCTCCGCCAGCAGCGCGCGGCTCGCCTGCGGGTCGAACGCGTAATGCGCCACCTGGTCGCTGTGCTCCGGCTTCAGCGGGCTCACCCAGCTATCGGCGATGACAAACTTGCCGTCGAACATCCGGTCCACCATCGCCTTGCGGTCAATGGCCAGCAGCAGCGCGCGGCGCATCCGCACGTCACTCAGGATCGGATTGTCGAGCTGCAGATCAATATGGTCATAGGTCAGCGCCGGCTTGAACACATAGTCGAACCGGTTGGGCTGGGTGCGCGCCAGTGTCAGCGCCTGATCGACCGACAGCCCCATCCCCTCCCCCGGCGTCATGTCGACATCGCCGGCTTGCAGCGTGGCCAGCAGGGCGGCCGTGTTCTCCACCGCGCGCAGCACGATGCGCTTCAGATGCGGCGGCTCACCCGCCCAGTACGGGTTGGGCTCCAGCACCACCGTGTTGCCATCGCGGATCTGGATCGGCAGGTATGGCCCGTTCCACAGCCCGGGCGTGGTGGGGGCGGTGTTGTAGAGGCTCTGGCGCAGATATTCACCAGGTCCCCCCGCCTTGGCATAGATCTGCCCCTCCAGATGCTCCGGCAGCAGCGTGTCCAGCTGGTCATAGGTGCTGCTCACCTCGTCCAGATGCAGAACCGCGGTCTGATCGTCGATCACCTCGACAGATTCGACCTTCCCCCAGCTGCGGGTGTTGGCGAAGCCGGATTTCGGATCGCGCCCCACCATGGCGGTGAACGCGATGTCGCGCGCGGTCACCGGCGCGCCGTCACCCCATTTCAGATCGGGGCGCAGATGCCAGGTGATCGCCATGCCCGGCAGCCCCGGCGGGCGCTCCTCGATGCGCACGTCATCGGTGTCCAGCACCGGAAGCGTGGTGCACATCAGGCAGGTGTTGTGCCAGCCGACATCGAACGCCGTGACCGGGCGCAGCGCGAACCCCTCGAGATAGGACTTCACCGCCTCCGGATCGGAGTCCGGATGAAATTGCGACGGGAACGACGACAGGCCGATGGTGAGCTGATCATGCGGGCCTGAGGGCGGCCCGGCATGGCTCGGCCCCGACCACAGGCAAAGCGCCATGATCGGGGCCGCCAGCCTCACCGCGAAGGGAGGCCTCATTCGGCGCGCCAGTTCTCCGCCCAGAGCGGGCTGTAATCGCCATGGCCGGTGGGGGTGAAACCCTTCAGCCATTTCGGCACCACATAGGGTTCGGCGCGGAAGAACAGCGGCAGCACGCGCACCTGCTCGGCGTAGATCCCCTGCATCTCGGCCCAGATCGCCTTCTGCTTCGCCGGGTCAAGCTCCTGTTCCGCCTGGATGATCAGTCCATCCATCTTCGGATCGTTGAGGCCGATATAGTTGGCGCCACCATAGTTGTTGGCGGCCGTTGGGATCTGATCGCTGAACTGCGTCTTGCGCGGGCTTTCCCCCACAGCGCTCGACCAGCCATACATCACCATGCCGGTGAAGGTCCGCTTCTTGGTGGTCTCGCCGAACAGCGTGCGGGCCGGCTCGTTCTTGATGGCGATGTCGACGCAGGATGCCTTCCACTGGCTCTGCAGCACCGCCTCCACCAGTTCGCGCAGCTTGTTGCCGGCGGTGGTGGCGATCTCGAAGGCCAGCCTGTCGCCCTTGTCGTTGCGGCAGATGCCATCAGCCCCCGGCTTCCAGCCCGCCTCGGCCAGCAGCTTCTTCGCACCGGCCGGATCATATTTCACCGCGGGCACCCCGGCTGCGAAATTCGCATCCAGCGGGTTCACCCAGGTCGCCGCCACCGGCTGCTTGCCGGCGAACAGCTTGGAGACCAGCGTGTCGCGATCGATCGCCATCAGCAGCGCCCGGCGCACCCGCACATCCTGCAGAAACGGGTTCTCGATCTTGAGGTCGATATGCTCGTAGGTCAGGCTCGGCTTGTAGATATAGGCGAACTTGTCCGGCGCCTTCTGCTGCAGGGCGATCACCTGATCGATGGTCAGCGCCGGCGCATCGCCGGGGGCCAGGTCGATATCGCCCGATTCCAGATTGGCCTGCAAAGCCGCGGTGTTCTCGATGGTCTTGATCACCACGCGCTTGAAAGAGGGCTTCGTGCCGGACCAGTACGGGTTGGGCTCCAGCACAATCTGGGCGCCCGAATCATAGCCGGTCACCATATAGGGGCCGTTATACAGCCCCGCCGTGGCAGGCGCGCGGTTGTAAAGGGTGGCCTTCAGGTAATCGCCCGCCTCCTTGCCTTCCGCCGCCTTCGCCTCCAGGTGCTCCGGCAGCAGCTGATCCCACTGGTTGTAGGCCACGATCACCCGATCCAGATGCAGCACGGCGGTGTGCTCATCGATCACATCGATGCTTTTCGCGCGATCCCAGGGATTGTTGTTGCTGAAGCCGGATTTCGGATCGGAGCCCAGCTTCCAGGTGAACAGCAGGTCCTTGGTCGTCACCGGCACACCGTCCGACCATTTCAGGTCGGGCTTGAGCGTGAACGTCACCGCAAGGCCCTGCTTGCCGTCCTTGGTGGTCTCGAACTTGGCGCCGCCGTTTTCAATCGTCGGCAGCGTGGTGCAGAGCAGGCAGGAGAGTTTCCAATCCTTGTCGAACGCCGTCATCGGCCGGATTGCGAAATCGAGCACATAGCTCTTGATCACCGTCGGATCGATGTTGGGGTTCAGGCTGGGGGCGAACTGGGACACGCCGATCACCAGATCGTCCTTGGCGAGGGCCGGGCTTGCCAGCCCCATCAGCAGGCTCAGCCCCATGATCGTTGCACGAACTGACATCGTTACGTCCCCTGCTGACTTGCGCCTGCATGAAAACGTGTGTTTCACCCGGGTGTCAACGAGGGGACCAACCGATGTTCACCGCTTCGCGTACCGCCTTGCGCCAGCTGCTGGCAGGTGATGGCTGCATCGCCCCCGCCTCGGTGTTCGACCCGATCTCGGCGCGCATCGCGGAGCAGCTGGGCTATCCCTGCCTGATGCTGGCCGGCTCCACCGCCTCGCTCGCCATCCTTGGCGCACCGGACATCGTGGCGATCACCCTCACCGAATTCGCCGATCTCGCCACCCGCATCACCAGGGCGAGCCGCGTGCCGCTGCTGGTCGATGCCGATGCCGGCTACGGCAACGCCGCCAATGCAATGCGCACCGCCATCGAGCTGTGCCGCGCCGGTGTCTCGGGCATGACGCTGGAGGACACCGACCTGCCCAACCCTCACGGCGCCACCGCGCCGCGCCTGATCAGCCGCGCCGAGGGGGAGGCCAAGCTGCGTGCGGCACTCCACGCGAGGCCCGACCCCGACATGGTCATCGTCGGCCGCACCTCGGCCGTCTCGATCGACGGGCTGGACGAGGCGATCGCCCGTGTTGCGCTGTATGACGCGGCCGGCGTCGATGCGTTGTTCTTCAACGGGGTGGACACGGTCGAGCAGCTGCAGGCGTTGCGCGCGGCCACCAGGCTTCCCTTCATCCTGGGCGGCACCAAGCTCACAGACCGGTCCGTGCTGGCCGCGCACGGCGTGCGCATCGCGCTGCGCGGGCATCAGCCGATCATGGCCGCCATTGCGGCCGTCGAGGCCACGATGCTCGCCCTGCGCGACGGCACCCCCCTGCCCCCGCTCGCCAGCGCCGCCCTGCTCCAGCGCACAACGTCCGGCTTCGAACCACCCCAAAACGGATGAAAGTTTTTTTGCTTCTTTTTTTCAAAAAAAGAAGCCTTTTCAATGCCAGGCCAGCGCCACGCCCAAGCCGACCAGCCCCACAAAAAAGATCCGCCGAAACAGCAAAGCCGAGATCCGCCGGCGCGCATAGCTGCCGATCTGCATGCCGATCAAAGCCGGGATCACCGCGGCGGCGGAGGCGATCAGCAGTGCTCGGTCATATTGCCCGCTGCCCAGCAGATCGACGCCAAGGCTGAGGGAGGAGACGGTGAAGGACAGCCCCATCGCCTGCACCATGTCGTCCCGGTCCAGCCCGTCCAACCCGGCCACGTAGGGCACCACCGGCATCATCGAAAGCCCGGTCGCGGTGGTGACGATCCCGGTGGCCACCCCCGCCAACGGCCCGAGCCACATCTCCCAGCCCGGCGGCACGCGCAGCCTGCGCGCCACCAGGCCGAACAGCCCGTAGCCGGCCAGCACCAGGCCCAGCCACAGCCGGATCTGCCCCACATTGCCACCGCCGAGCGCGCCCGAGCCCAGATAGCTGCCCGCCACAATGCCGATCAGCATCGGCCACAGCCGCAGCAATATGCGCCGCAGCCCGCCGCCATCGGACAACTGCCACAGATTTGTCACGCTCGACGGCACCACCAGAATGGCCGCGGCCCGCACCGGCGCCATCATCAGCCCCAGCAATCCCACGCCCACGGCCGGCAAACCAAGCCCCAGCATGCCCTTGATAAAGCCCGCCACCAGCAAAACCAGAACCGGGATCAGCAAATCAAACGGCCGGGCCGCGACAACACTTAACACGCGGCGACTCCGTCGGTGATCTGCATTTCTGCCGCCAGAATTAAACAGTTTTTCACGGCTGCCATCAAACAATGGCCGAACTGCGACGCCACCATGCCATGCTAGATACGAATATCGGAGGATTGTTGCACCTGGCAGCCAGGCCCAGCCTTGCTCTTGGCGCAGTCTTGTGGATCATGGCGACGCAACCCAGATTGACGTTCCATTGGATTGACATCTGGATGCCAGCCCGAACCGAAAGCGAAGCCGTCCATGCTCTATGCGCTTTATGAGATGCAGCGTGCCAGCCTGGCGCCCATGCGGATGTTCGCCAATTCGGCGCTGACCGTGCTCGACCGGCCGACCAACCCCTGGCGCCCCACGGCGCTGAGCCGTGTGGCCGTCGCAGCCCTGGACAGCTTCGAACACACCACGCGCAGCTTCGGCAAACCCGAATTCGGCCTCGACCACACAATCATCGATGGCGCACCAGTCGCCGTCACCGAAGAGATCATCGTCGAGCGAACCTGGGGCAATCTCCTGCACTTCAAGCGTGAGACGGACCGGCCGAACGACCCCAAGCTGCTGCTGGTCGCGCCGATGTCCGGTCATTACGCCACGCTGCTGCGCGGCACCGTGCAGGCCTTCCTGCCGGATCACGACGTCTACATCACAGACTGGCATGATGCGCGGGACATTCCGATCATGGCGCCCGGCTTCGATCTGGACGATTATATCGACTACATCATGGATTTCGTCCGCGTGCTCGGCCCCTCCTGCCATCTGGTGGCGGTGTGCCAGCCGGCCGTGCCTGTCTTCGCCGCCGTGGCGCTGATGAACGCGCGCGAGCCGGAGGCAGCACCCCGTGGCATGACGCTGATCGGCGGGCCGATCGACACGCGCGAGGGCATGACGGCGGTCAACACCTTCGCCGAGAAACACGACCTTGCCTGGTTCGAACGCTCGGTCATCCACCGCGTCCCCTTCGGCCACAAGGGCTTCATGCGCCGCGTCTATCCCGGCTTCCTGCAGCTGGCCGGCTTCATGGCGATGAACATGGAGCGTCACATGGACGCGCATTGGAAGATGTTCATGCATCTGGTGGAGGGGGACGGCGAGTCGCTGGACAGCAAGCGCGCCTTCTACACCGAATACCGCTCGGTGATGGACCTCTCGGCCGAGTTCTACCTGCAGACCATCCAGAAGGTGTTTCTCGAACACAGCCTGCCGCGCGGCGTGTTCGAACACCGCGGCGAAATCGTCGATGCCGGCGCCATCCGCGTCACCGCGTTGCAGACCATCGAGGGCGAGCGGGACGATATCTCCGGCATCGGCCAGACCCGCGCCGCCCACGCGATTGCCACAAATCTGCCAGACAGCATGCGTGAGCATTACGAGCAGCCAGGCGTCGGCCATTACGGCCTGTTCAACGGCCGCCGCTTCAACAGCGACATCGCGCCGAAGATCAAGGCCTTCATCGCGGCGCATCGCTGATCCACCGTCAGGAGGAGGCGGGCGGGCAAACCCCGCCGCCCCAACCGCCTGTCATCGGTCGCAACACGCCCCGGGGCATAGCGCCTCAGCCGCCGCAATCCGCCTGGACGCAAACAACCGATCGAGCGGGATCGCTCAACCCTCATGCTCAAACACAAGGGCGGAGATGCCGCGCATCCCCGCCCTTCTTGCGTCACTGCGGCGATACAAAGAAATCCGCCCCCTTCAACCAAAATGTCACTGACAGGCGACGGGTGCCCCTGCAGCAGCCTGGATAGACACTGCAGTGTATGTAATTGTTGTCGTATCACAGAAATACACCACCGCAGGTGCCGTGGGCGTGGCTGTCGCGCCATACACCTCGTAGGTGAAGTCTCCACCAGCATTATAATGATAGGACACCACGTCAGGAGTACCAGTGTTTTTGGTCAGCGTGTAAGTTCCAATCACTGCAGTGGGCTGAATGCCCGATGCGCCGCTGCCATATTCCGAAATGTTCGCAGTGGTCGTCGTGCTACCCTTCGATGTGCTGGCATGGTATTCTTGGTTCGTGAAATTCGGGCTCGTACCCACGCACGCCATTTTCCCGTTCAGCAAGGTGTAAAGGTTATTGTAGGTCACACGCGCAGTGGTTCCGCCCGTACCAACAGCGCATGCTGCCATCGCGGCGTTGCTCGACAATGTCGCGGCCGAAATCAAACCAACAAACACGGTTTTGGCGAAAATATTCATGGGAGCACACTCCATTCACGCAAGCGCTGACGGACGCCGTTGCGCTGTCATAGCCCACGTGAGCCGTGACGGTCAACGAAACGCGAGATCCGGCCATGCGCTGGCCGCATCATCCGTTATCCCCGAAACCCCATCGGTCACCGCATCGTGGCCCAGCCTCCTGGCCTCATGCAGCATTATACCGCCTGATGCTCAGCAGGCCGCGCTCCCCGACTTCACCTGAATGGTGATCGCGGGAGCACCGGTCACCGCACCGCCTTGAACGTCCATGGCACAGAAGTAAAAAACACCCGGAACCGTCGTGCTGCTGCCCAAAATAGCCCAGTGATACATCGCAGACCCACCAGTATACATATCACGGATATGGGCAGGATCGCCGCCGGTGGCACCGATGCTATCCCAACTCCCAATCACCCCGGTGTTGCCGCCCAATTCGTTGATGGCACCGGCAGCCGTGTGATATTCCTGATTCTGGAAATTCGGGCTGCTACCGTAACACAACGTATTGCCTGAAACCACCGTCACCACATCGGCCTTGACCAGATAGCCGGATGTCGTGCCCATCGGGCACGTAACGGATGCTGCCCACACCGGCGCAGCCTGCAGCCCAACCAGAACCAAGGCGACCAGACCACGCAGCGCCGGAATTCTCGATGTCATTTCAATCTCCAGCCTGCCGAGCATTTTTTCAAAAATACCAGAGAAGATTAATTTGAATATCAACACAATGATACGTCTATTTTCAGAAATATTGCAGTGCATTTGAACAAACGTTGCGGCGACGGCAATCACCCCAGGCCCGACACATCGCAGCCGATCCGCGTCAGCACCCCACACCTGCACCACTCAACCATCCCCAACACACACTTGCATCCACCCCGACCGCCTCGTATGACGATCGCACAAGATCGTATGATACCGCCGGGAGCCCGCATGCCAACCTTGATCAGCCGCCTGTTCGATGGCCAGACCATTGCCACACGCGCGCGCATCAAGCGCACCTACGCCATGCTGATCGCAGCCAATATCGGCGCCTGGGCCTGGGCCCTGCTGATCTTCCAGGACCGGCCGGTGATGCTCGGCACCGCCCTCCTCGCCTACGGCTTCGGCCTGCGCCACGCCGTCGATGCCGACCATATCGCCGCCATCGACAACGTCACCCGCAAACTCATGCAGGACGGCAAACGCCCGGTGCGCATCGGCCTGTTCTTCTCCATGGGCCATTCGCTCGTGGTGGTGCTGGCCAGTGCGGCCATCGCGCTCACCACCACCGCCCTGCAGGACCGGTTCGAAGGGTTCAAGGAGTTGGGCGGAATCATCGGCACCATCGTCTCGGCTGGCTTCCTCTTCCTCATCGCCGCCATGAACATGATCATCCTGGCGGGCCTGTGGCGCAGTTGGAAAACATTGCGCGCCGGCGGCAGCATAGCACCGGATGATGTGGACATGCTGCTCAACCAGCGCGGCCTGCTCGCCCGCCTGTTCCGCCCGGTGTTCAAGCTGATCACCGAGGATTGGCACATGCTGCCGCTCGGTTTCCTGTTCGGCCTCGGCTTTGACACCGCAACCGAAATCGCCGTCCTCGGCATCTCCGCCACCGAAGCCTCGCACGGCGTGTCGGTGTGGTCGATCATGGTCTTCCCCGCCCTGTTCGCCGCCGGCATGACCCTGATCGACACCACAGACGGGCTGCTGATGATCGGCGCCTATGACTGGGCCTTCGTCAACCCGGTGCGCAAACTCTTCTACAATATCAGCATCACCGCGGTGTCGGTGTTTGTCGCCGTCGTCATCGGCGGCATCGAGGCCCTCGGCCTGATCGCCGACCAGCTGCAACTGGAAGGCGGATTCTGGGATGCCATCGGCACGCTGAACGACCAGTTCGGCCTGCTCGGCGCCGCCGTCATCGCCATCTTCATCGCGGCCTGGATCATCTCGGTGCTGATCTGGCGCTACCGCGGGCTTGAGGCTGAGCAGAACGTCTGAGACCGATCCAGTTTCTTCTTTCTTTGAAAAGAAAGAAGCAAAGAAACTTTTATCACCTTTTACACGTCACTATCCCGGCACGCGACGTATTGCCACTGGCCCGCTGCGGCGCTTACGCTTTGGGCAAGAGCCGGGGGGCCCATGAAGAACATCTGGTTTGTCGTGAGCGTGCTGCTGACCGCCCTGCAGCCACACGCCATCCGCGCGCAGGATGCCTCGCTTGACACGTGCTGGTCGTGCCATGGCCAACAGGGCCTGCCAACCGATGCCACCATCCCCATCATCCGCGGCCAACGCGCCGACTATATCGAGGCGCAGCTGCGCGCCTATCGCTCCGGCGATCGGGAAAACCAGATCATGAACTCGATGGCCGAATCCCTGACCCGGGAGGACATCCCACGCCAGGCGGCCCTCATCGCAAGCCTGGGCTGGCCGCACACCACGGCCCCCCAGGCGAGTGCCGGCGCTGATCTCGTGGCCGGCTGCAAGGGCTGCCACGGGGCCGATCTGATGGGAGGCCCAAGTCCGGTGGGCCCTGCCCCGCGCCTGGCCGGGCAAAATGCCGCCTATCTGAAAAGCCAGATGGTCGCCTTCGCCGAAGGCCAACGCTCCAACCAGGAGGTCATGCAGGCGCTGATGAAGACGATCGATGCTGACAGCAAAACCGCCATCGCCGCCTATCTGGCGGGCCTCGCCACCACGCCCACCCCATAACGGCCCACACGCCGCCATCAGACCGGAACAATCCGGCAGCTTCAAAGGGACATGCCATGAAAGACTGGATCAAACAGACCAGCCTCGCCCTCGCCCTCGGCGCGGCCTGCCTCGCCACCGCCCAGGCCGCCGATGATGTGCGCACCGGCCAGGCCGCCTATGGTGACTGGCATGCCGACGCCCCCGGCGTCATGCGCCGCATCACGCCGGCCGATGTGGTGGCGCCGCTGGCAAGCCCCTCTGCCGCCAACCGCTCCCGCGTGGTGCCGCAGCCGGCCGGCGCGCAACTGGCCACCATGCCGGGCTTCACCGTCAAGCCCTTCGCAACCGGGCGCGACGGCGCCCGCGTCGTGCGCATCGCCCCCAATGGCGACATCTTCCTCTCGCAAAGCCGGCCAGAGGGGAAAATCACCGTCTTCCGCCCCTCCGCCACCGGCGATGCGCCGGAGAAGACCGAGATCTTCGCGGCCAATCTGAAGGACCCCTACGGCATCGCCTTCTACCCGCCAGGACCAGACCCGAAATTCGTCTATGTCGGCATCGAGGGCGGGGTGGTGCGCTTTCCCTACCATGTGGGAGACATGATGGCCGCGGGCCCTGCCGAAACCATCGTCTCCGGCATCCCCAAAGGCGTGCATTGGACGCGCGATGTGGCCTTCTCGCCGGATGGCGCCACAATGTATCTGGCGGTGGGCTCCGGCAGCAACGTCGCCAACGAGATGGAAGGCAGGCCTGCCGATCTGGCCGCCTTCGAAAAGTCGCACGCGCTGGGCGCCGCCTGGGGACGGGAGGAATACCGCGCCGACGTGCTGCGCTACACGCCGGAGGGCAAGGAGCGCGGCGTCTACGCCGCCGGCATTCGCAACTGCTCAGGCCTGGCCATCCAGCCCGGCACCGCTTCCGTCTGGTGCGCCACCAACGAACGCGATCTGCTGGGCGACAACACGCCGCCCGACTACGTCACCAGCGTCAAGCCCGGTGCGTTCTACGGCTGGCCCTGGTACTATATCGGCGATCACGAGGACACCCGCCCCGGCGACGGCCCGCGCCCCGATCTCAAGGGCCATGTCACCGTGCCGGACGTGCTGCTGCAGCCGCACTCCGCCCCGCTCGGCATGGCGTTCAACCCGGGCGGCATGTTCCCGGCGGACTGGACCGGCGATGCCTTCGTCGCCCTGCACGGCTCCTGGAACCGCGCCAACCACACCGGCTACAAGATTGTCCGCCTGCCGTTCAAAGGGGCCCAGCCCACCGGAGACTACCAGGATTTCGTGGTGGGCTTCGCAGCCGGTGAGGCGGATGTCTGGGGCAGGCCGGTGGATGTGGTGTTCGCCAAGGATGGCTCCCTGCTGTTCACCGATGACGGCAACGGCGTGGTCTATCGCGTGACCTACGCCAAATAGACCGCCTCATCCCATATCGTTATCGCGCGCCCTTACCAGCTCTCGATCAACCCGCGCGTCTCGCTCACCGCCACCTGCCAGATCGCCAGCATCTCGGCATCCGGGCGCTGCGATCGGCCGCCATAGGAGCCATCCTCCAGCAGCTGGCGCACCTCAAACGGCGGCATGGTGCGCAGCAGGGCTGGGTCCACCATCGGCTTTTCCTGATCGGCCGGCGTGCCGGCAAGCCTGGTCCAGGGGAAGTTCTCCATCCAGTTGGCATGCGTCGCGTTGGCATCGGTTGCCACAACCGCCTCCCAGGTGCGGGCGGCACGCCACCAGTCATGAAACCGCACCCGGCAATCCGAGTTGTCCATCATCCATTCCTGCGCGAGCGAGCCGGCCGGAAGGTTGCCGCCATGGCCGTTGACCAGCAGGATGCGCCGAAATCCGGAGCGTTTCAGACTGTCCAGAATATCGGTGATCAGCGCCGTGTAGGTCGCAACCCTTACCGTGATGCTGCCCGGAAACCCCTGAAACGCCGGTGCGATGCCAAACGGCACGCAGGGATAGACCGGAACCCCCAGCGGCTCGGCCGCCTCCACCGCCACGCGCTCGGCCAGGATCGCGTCGGTGGCCAGCGACAGGCCGGCATGCTGCTCGGTGCTGCCCAACGGCACCACCACACGGTCATCCGCGCGGGTGAAATCCTCAACCTGGCGCCAGGTCATCTCGGCAATGCGCATGAGGCGACGTTCCTCGTTGGTGTTCTGTGGTTTGACCCAACATGAACCGGGCGAGGAGAAGCTGCAATCGGCGGCTCAGCGCCGCGGGATCACCAATAGGTCGCAGTTGACCCGGCCGGCCAGCAGACAATCCTCAACATGGGAAATGTCGTGCAGCCGCTTCACCAGGAACAGGCTGATCACCAGCACCGCAAGCACCACGGCAAAACCTGCGAGCGCATTGGTGCGCACATTGGCTTCCCGTGCTTCTTCCAGAAGCTCAGCATCGGTGCGGTGAGAGTGGAGGCGGAACATCCGGGCCATTTTGGAGCGCCTTCTTCTGCGCAGCCATTACAATACTGAACAGAGCTGGGTTGCAAGCAGCGTTTGATCGGCACGCCTGTCATGCCGATCACTTTTCGGTTCCATCCCACGTGACACAACACAGCGCATCGCCGATCATCCGCCCCAACCCGGACATGATGACCCCGCGCATGCACACAGAAGCCGAAACCCATCTGAGCGTCGTCTGCCCCAGATTCGAGGCCTTGATCGCGCGCATCGGCCCCCGCGTTGAAAAGCCGGATGACGGGCGCAGCCCCTATGCCAGGCTGGTGCGGGCGATCGCGCATCAGCAGCTGAATGGGCGCGCGGCGGAGACCATCTTCGGCCGCTTCCTCGCCCTGTTCCCCGGCCATGATTTCCCGCCGCCCGAGTTGATCCTGGCCCAGCCGGACGAAGCCCTGCGCGCCACCGGCTTCAGCTTCAGCAAGATCGCAGCCATCCGCGACATCGCGCAGAAACGCATCGACGGCGTGGTGCCAAACAACGCCGAACTGGCCGAGCTGTCAGACGAGGCCGCCATCACCCGCCTGGTCACCATCCGCGGCGTCGGCCGCTGGACGGTGGAGATGCTGCTGATGGATATCGGCCGGCCGGACATCCTGCCCGTCGATGATTTCGGCGTGCGGGAAGGCTACCGCCTGCTGCACGGGCTGGAGGCGCAACCGAAACCCAAGCTTCTGGCGGAGCTCGGCCTGCCCTGGGCGCCCTATCGCAGCACCGCCGCCTGGTATCTGTGGCGGGCGGCGGATGAGGCGAAGCGGATCAAGCCAGCAATGGCGGCAGAATCTCCCCAAGGCGCTGCTTGAGCGGAAAAAACCCGCGCGTGCAGTGCGGCCAGATCGCACGGTCCCAGTCGCGTTGCAGCCGCACCACGCCCAGGCCCCGCAACAGATCGGCGTTGCGCCCGACCGGGGCAAAGGGTGTCACAACCGGATGCGGCTGCCCCCGCACCCAATCCACGAGCTCTGCCTCTGACACGCGCCGCACCTCCAATCCCAGCCGCGCCGCGGCGTCATCCAATGCCGCCGTCGCGAACCGGCCGATCCCGGTCGTCTGATCCGCAGGCTCCAGCAGCGCCACCGCGTGCAGCTGGGCGGGGCTCAGCGCCATCCAGTCCCAGCCCAGATCATCGTCATGCAGCAACAGGCTGCAGGGGCCAGGCGGCGCCGCCACCGGTGCGGGCAGCGCCACCGTTTTGTGCTCCACCGCCTCGCTCAGCGGCTCGGGCTCTTCGTCCAGCTGGCCGCGCGGGTCGAACCTGCCATCGGTGAAGCGCGCGATGTTCTCCGCCCGCGCCACGTAATGCTTGCCCTTGGTGTGCAGCCCCGCCACCCAGCGCCAGGACAGCGTGTTGGACGCCACATCCGCATCCAGCAGATGGCGCAGAAAGAACGCCGCCCCCAGCTCCCAGGGCAGGCGCAGCGTGAAGATCCAGATGCTGGCAAACCACATGCGCGCGTGGTTGTGCAGCCAGCCCGTCGCCGCCAGCTCCTGCGCCCAGGCATCGAACCCATCAATCCCGGTCTGGCCCAGGCAGGCATCGTGATGCACGCGCCGCAGCCCGCCCTCGGTGGCCAGGCGGTTCTCGGCATGGCGCAGCCCGTCCTGAAACGCGGTCCAGATGCCGGGACGCTGCTGCAGATAGCCCTTGAAATAGCTGCGCCAGACAATCTCCTGGATGAACGGCATCGCCAGTTCACCATGATTGTCCCAGGCGGCGCGCGCCACCTCCTGCTCAGAGATCAGCCGCAGCCGCAGCCACGGCGACAACATGGACACCGCCTGCGGCCGATCCGGCCCATGATCGGTGTTGCGGCCCTGCGCATAGGCGCGGCCCATCAGCGGGGTGAAATCAGCCAGCCGGGACAGCCCGGCCGCGCGTGTGGGGATGAAACTGCTCATGACCCCGATATGGGTCACGCCATGAAAGCGTCCACCAGCGAGCAGAACCCTTCCGGATTGTCGGCATGCACCCAGTGCCCGGCATTCTTCAGCATGGCAAAACGCGCCGTCGGAAACAGCTCGCGGATCAGCGGGCGATGCTCCGGGCGGATATAGTCGGACCGGGCGCCTGCCACGAACAGCGTGGGGCCGAGATAGGCCTGCTCCTCCAGCTGCGGCCAGCCTTCGATCAACGGCAGGGCGGCCGCGATCGCATCCAGCCCGATGCGCCAGCCCGGATTGGCACCGAAGCGCAGATTCTGCAGCAGAAAGGCGCGCACCGCCGGGCTGTCCACCGCTTCGACCAAGGCGCGGTCGGCCGCGATCCGGGTCAGATCGCCGGACAACTTCACGGCCTGCATCGCCGCCGCATAGGGGCGGAAGGTGGGCGCATAGGCGGCCGGTGCGATATCCGCCACCAGCAGCCGCGCCACCGCCCCCGGCGCCTCCAACGCCGCCGCCATTGCAACCTTGCCCCCCATCGAATGGCCGGCCAGCGTGCAGGGCAGCGCGCCGCGCGCGCGCAGCGTCTCCAGCACATCCTCCGCCATCGCCGGATAGGACATGAACGGCGCGTGCGGGCTGCCGCCATGGTTGCGCAGATCGAGCGAGATCACCCGAAACCGCTCCGCCAGGCGCTTCTGCACCGAGCCGAAATTGGCCGCCGAGCCAAACAGCCCGTGCAACAGCGCGATCGGCTGGCCCGAGCCGAGTTCGGTGCCGTTGAGGATCACGAAGGCAGCCGAACGTGGGAGGCGGCCGTCATGCCGGCTGCTCCACGTTGAGAATGATCTTGCCGATATGCTGGCTGGTCTCCATCAGCCGGTGCGCCTCCGCCACCTGCTCGAACCCGAACACAGCATGGATCGGCGGCCGGCAGCGCCCGGCATCCAGCACCGGCCAGACATTGGCGCGCAGCCCGGCGGCGATGCGCCCCTTCTGCACGGTGCTGCGCGCGCGCATGGTGGAGCCGGTCACCGTCAGCCGGCGCAGCATGATCGGCATCAGATCCAGCGCCTCCAGCTTGGAGCCCTCCAGGAAGGCGATCTGCACCAGCCGCCCCTCCAGCGCCAGGCTGCGCAGATTGCGCAGGAAATACGGCGCCCCCACCATGTCCAGAATCACATCCACGCCGCGCTTGTTGGTGATCTCGCGCAGCTCCTCGGCGAAATCATGGGTGCGGTAGTTGATCGCCGCCGCCGCCCCCAGATCCAGGCACGCCTTCACCTTGGAAGCCGAGCCCGCCGTGGCATAGACCGTGGCGCCAAACTCATGCGCCAGCAGAATCGCCGTCACCCCGATGCCGGAGGTGCCGCCATGCACCAGCAGGCTCTCCCCCGCCGCCAGCCGTCCCATCATGAAAACATTGGCCCAGACGGTGAAAAACGTCTCCGGCAGGGAGGCTGCGGTGATCGCGTCACACCCGGCAGGCCAGGGCAGGCATTGCACCGCGGGCGCCACGCAATATTCAGCGTAGCCGCCGCCATTGGTCAGCGCGCAGACCTTGTCGCCCACGGCAAAGCCCGACGCCTCGGCGCCCACCGCCACCACCTCTCCCGCGCATTCCAGCCCCAGCACCGGGTTGGCGCCGGGCGGTGCCGGGTAAAGCCCGCTGCGCTGCAACACATCCGGCCGGTTCACGCCGGCCGCCATCACCCGGATCAGCACCTCATCCGGCGCTGGTACCGGGATCGGCATGGTGGCGACGCGAAGCCCCTCCGGCCCGCCATCCTGGTGGGCGATGTAGCGCATGGTGGTCATCGGCAAGGATCCCGGGGCGTGAGGCAGACTGGTCTGTGATCAATCCGTCGCACGGCTCAGCGCGTCAAGCGGCAGAGATCGGTTTGGGCAGGGGAACAATGCCCGGAAGGGCCGCCACCCGCGCCACCCAGGCGGCAACCCCCGGATAGGCGGCCAGCTCAAACTCCCCCTCATCGGCCACATGCGTGTAGGCGAACAGCGCCAGATCGGCCACGCTGGGCCCCGCATCGGTGAGGAAATCATGCCCCGCCAGGCGCTGCTCCATCACGCCCAGCGCCTTCGCGCCGCGCTCGGCACACAGCGCCAGACGCTCCGCCTGGGCCTGCTTCTGCCCGCGATAGGTGATCAGGTTGCGCGCCACGGCAATATACGGCTCGTGGCTGTACTGCTCCCAGAACAGCCATTGCAGCACCCGCGTGCGCGCCAGCCCCGGAGCCGGCATCCAGGCCGTGCCTTCCGCGAAATGCGCCAGGATCGCGTTGGACTGCGTCAGCACCGTGCCATCATCCAGCACCACCACCGGCACCTCGCCTTGCGGGTTCAGCGCGCGGAACGCTTGTGTCGCGGTGTCGCCATTCTGGGTGTCGGTCTCCACCCAGTGGAATTCATGCCCGGTCAGCCGCAGGATCTGTGACGCCTTCCAGCAATTGCCCGAAACCCGCATGCCATAGACCGTGATCATCGCGTCAGCTCCATTGCCATATCGCCGATCGTGGACAACGATCGCATCTCGTTGCAGATCAGATCACGCGGGGCTCGCATGCAGGACGGCCGCATCACCAACGGACCAGGCGAGATCGGTCCCATCGAACAGGCGCTGTTTCGCAACGCCATCGTGGCCCTGGCCGATGAGATGGCGCTGACCATCTACCGCACCGCCTATTCCGGCGTGCTGAAGAACATCATGGATTACAGCACCGCGATCTGCGACGGCACAGGGCGGCTGGTGGCGCAGGGCCTGTCCCTGCCCGGCCATCTTGCCTCCATCCCGGTGGCCCTGCAGGCCTGCCTGCGCCATTTCGGCGACGACATCGCCGAGGGCGACATACTGACGATGAACGACCCCTATGACGGCGGCATGCATCTGCCGGACATCTTCGTCTTCCGTCCCTATTTCGCCGAGGGCCGCATCCTCGCCTGGGCCAGCACGGTCTGCCACCACACCGATGTGGGCGGGCGCGTGCCAGGCTCCAACGCGTCCGACAGCACCGAGATCTTCGCCGAGGGCCTTCGCCTGCCGCCGCTCAAGCTGCACGAGCGCGGCGTGCCCAACGCAACGCTCCTGCGCATCATCGATCGCAATGTCCGCCTGCCCGGCCGCGTGATGGGCGATCTGCGCTCCCAACTCGCCGCCTGCGAGATCGCCCATCGGGGCATCGCCGAACTGGAACGCCGCCACGGCGCGCAAGGCCTCAAGGCGCTGCTCGACCACACGATGGACCATTCCGAGCGCCTCACCCGCCACGCCCTGCTGGAATTGCCGGATGGCGAGGCCAGCTTCACTGACTGGATCGATGACGACCAGATCGACGCGGGCGTACCCATCCGCCTGCACTGCACCGTGCGCAAGACCGGCGACCGGATGGTGTTCGACTGGACCGGCTCGAACCCGCAGGTGAAGGGGGCGATCAACAACACCTGGAGCTACACCGCAGGCGCCAGCTACTGCGCCGCCAAATGCGTGCTGTCCGGCAATGCCGCCAACAATGACGGCGTGTTCCGCGCCATCGAGGTGATCGCCCCGGCCGGCACCATCATGAACGCGCTGCCGCCCGCCGCCTGCGCGGCGCGCGGCCTCACCGGCTTCCGGGCGGCGGACTGTGCGTTCGGCGCCCTTGCCCAGCTCTACCCGGACCGGGTCTTCGCAGGCTCGGATGGCGGCAACACGGGTGTCACCATCGGCGGGCAGGACAGCGCGCGCAGGCCGTTCATCTATGTCGATTTCCTCTCCGGCGCGTGGGGCGGCCGCCCCACGCGGGACGGGCTGGACGGCAACACCAACATGTTCGCCAACATGGCCAGCTTCTCCATCGAGGCGATCGAGACCGACAACCCGCTGGAGGTGCTGGATTACGAGATGGTGCCGGACACTGGAGGGGCGGGCCGGTTTCGCGGCGGCCTGTCGCTGCGCCGCACCTGGCGGCTGCTGGCGGAGGAGGCTGTGCTGCAGGTGCGCGCCGATCGCGCGACCCACCGCCCCTACGGGCTGCAAGGCGGCGGCGAGGGTGCTCCCAGCCGCAACATCCTCAACCCGGGCACATCACAGGAGCAGGCGCTGCCCGCCAAGCTCACCATGACGATGCGCCGCGGCGACGTCTTTCGCCACGAGCTGCCAGGCGCCGGCGGTTGGGGCGATCCGCTCGCGCGTGATCTTGATGCGATCGCGCAGGATCTGCGCCTGGGCAAGATCAGCCCGGATGCCGCCCTGCGCGACCATGGCGTGGTGCTGCGCCAGGACAGTCTCGAAATCGACCCCGCCGCCACCGAAGCCACCCGCCACGCACGACGGAGCCGCCCATGACCGCCTTGCGCATCGGCATCGACATTGGCGGCACCTTCACCGATCTGGTGGCGATCTCCGCCTCCGATGCCATCCACCGGCTGAAACTGCCCTCCACCCCGCATGACTATGCCGAGGGCGTGGTGCGGGGCGTGGGTCAGTTGCTCGCAAGCCTCGGCGGCGCCCAGGTGGACGAGTTGCTGCACGCCACCACCATAGGCTCCAACGCCATATTGGAGCGCAAGACCGCCCGCACGGCGCTGATCACCACCAAGGGTTTCCGCGACGTGCTGGAAATCCGCGATCTGCGCATGCCACGGCTTTACGACATCAACTGGACCAAGCCCGAGCCGCTGGTGGCGCGCGACCTGCGGCTGGAGGTGGTGGAGAAGATGCGCCCCGATGGCAGCGTTGCCGTGGCGCTGGAGGCAGGCTCCGTCCAGGCGGCCATCGACGCTGTCCGCCACTCGGGGGTGGAAAGCCTCGCCATCTGCCTGCTGCACAGCTACGCCAATCCCGCTCATGAACAGGCGCTGGTGGCGGCCTTGCGAGACGCGCTGCCCGATCTTCCGATCAGCGTCAGCCACGAGATCCTGCCCGAGACGGGCGAGTATCCGCGCACCAGCACCACCGTGGTCAACGCCGCCATCCAGCCGGTGGTGCGCGCCTATCTCGGGCGGCTGCAACAGGGGCTGAGCGATCTGGGGCTGCAGGCGCCGCTGCGGCTGATGCAATCCAATGGCGGCCTCACCGCGGCAGGCCTCGCGGCACGGTTCCCGGCCCGCATCGTCGAATCAGGCCCCGCCGCCGGCGTGGTCGGTGCAGCGCGGCTGGCCGAGGCGCTTGGCGAGACCCAGCTCGTCACCTTCGACATGGGCGGCACCACCGCCAAGGCCGGCCTGGTCGAGAATGGCCGCGTCTCGCGCGCCGAGCAGATGGAGGTGGGCGGCGGCGTCATCGCGGGCGCCAGGCTGCTGGTGGGCGGCGGCACGCTGCTCAAACTGCCCACCATCGATCTGGCCGAGATCGGCGCGGGCGGTGGCTCGATCTGCAGGCTCGATGCGGCGGGCGCCCCGGTTGTGGGCCCCGAATCGGCCGGCGCCGATCCCGGCCCGGTGTGTTACGGCCGCGGCGGGCGCCATCCCACCATCACCGACTGCAATCTGGTGCTCGGCTATCTCGACCCGCAAGGTCTCGCCGGCGGCACCATGAAGCTCGATTTCGACGCCGCGTTCGCAGCGATCGAGCGCGATCTGGCCAGGCCTTTGGGCCTGTCCGTGCCGGAAGCCGCCATGGGCATGCGCCGTATCGCGGCCTCCACCATGATGCGCGCCATCAGGGCCGTGAGCGTGGAGCGCGGTCGCGATGTGCGCGATGGCAGCCTGATGGCCTTCGGCGGCAACGGCCCGCTGTTTGCCACCGCCATGGCGGAGGATCTCGGCATCACCCGCGTGCTGATCCCGCCAATGCCCGGCCTGTTCAGCGCCTTCGGCCTGTTGCTGGCCCAGACCGAGCATCACCTCACCCGCAGCTGGCGCAGAACCGTCACCGCGGATCTGGCCCCTGCCCTGCAGGCCGAGATCGACCTGCTCTGCCCCTATGTCGCCTCGCATCTGGCCGAGGACGGCTTTCCGCCGGAACGCCGCCAGATCCGGCTGCAGGCGATGATGCGCTATCTCGGCCAGTCCAGCGAGATCGCGGTCGAACTGCCGGAGGAGATCACCCCAAAGGTGATCGCGGACCTGCCCGCCGCCTTTGCCGCCGAACACCGTCGCATCTTCGGCTTTGCCGCCCCGCTCAGCGAGGCGATCGAGATCGTAAGCCTGGGCCTGGTCGCCATCGGCCGGCCGGAACAGGACGGCCTGCCCAATCTGGCACCCCCGCAGGGCGGCACCCCACCTGCCTCACGCAGCGCCTGGTTCGCAGGACTGGGCTTCACGGACACCAAGGTGGTGGCGCGCAACGCCCTGCTGGGCACACCAGCACCCGGGCCGCTAATCGTGCAGGAATATGATGCCACCTGCCTGGTGCCGCCCGGCTGGCAGGCCGTGTGTGATGATTTCGGCAATATTGTCATCACTCACGCGTGAAGTGTTCAGCCGTTTCGACAGATGCCACACGCTTGCCATGGATTGCGCCCAGCGGATCGGTTAACAAGACAATAAGAAAGCCGGTTGCGCGGGCCAACCGCGACACGCGCGGTCCGATCCGGAACCAATCCTTGCGCCAAAGACGCATGGCGCAACTGTGGAGAAGCGGTATGTTCAGCCTGGTGTTCACCCGGCGCTACTCGATGGCCCATCGCCTGATTGCAGGTTGCTCGGTGAAATGCGCAACACCGCATGGCCACAACGAGTTCGTCACCGTGCGCATCGAGGCGGTGCGCCCGACGCGGCTGGATGGGCGCGAGAACATGGTCGAGACCTTCGAGCGCGCCAAATCAACCTGGCATCGCTGGATCGACAATCATGTCGATCACTGCCTGCAACTCTCCGACGCCGATCCGCTGCTCGACTGGTTTCGCGCCCATGAGCCGGACAAGCTGGATCGTATCCTGATCACCCCGGGCGATCCCACCACGGAAATGCTGGCCGCGTGTTTCATGTCCAAGCTGAACGCGCTGCTGCTGGAGGATGGCGGCAAGCTGCGCTGCCGGCACATCTCCATCGAGGAGACACCGACCAACACGGTGAGCCTCGATGGCGATCCGGCCGATGTGCTGCCGCCCGCCCCGCAGGACAGCGCCTGGTGGCTGCGGCCGGACATGTCGATCAACGATCTCAGCACCCCGGCACGGCTGCGCGAGAAGCTGGCCGGTCCGTAGCTCTCTCGCCTGCGCGATATTCGGCGACAAATCAGGCCAAACCGCCATCACGTCCGACGTAACCGGTCAAATCCGGACCCTGCCCGGCTGCAGTCTCGGCTATTCAACAGGTAAGCCTGGACATGGATCCTCCCCCAGGCCCGGCTTGGACAATCAGGCCGTCAGACCGACATCCGGCCAAAGGAAAGCGACCGATGCACATCCTCCAACATGCCGCAGGGCATTTTTTCCATCATGCCAGCCAGCTGTGGACCGACCGCAAAGGCGTGACCGCGGTGGAATACGGGCTGATCGCCGCCATGATAGCCGCTGGTCTGGTGACGGGTGTCGGCAAGCTGACCACCGGGCTGCATGCGGCGTTCACCACGATCCAGAACGCCCTGGCCACCGCCTGATCTGCAAGGTGCAGCTCGACACGGATGGTCCTCAGCCGATCCGCCGTGTCGAGCCGCGCACCACCAGGCTCGGTGTGGTGACATGCAACATCGCAGGCGGTGCTGACCCATCCTCCAGCCAGGCCACCATCAGCCCTGCCGCCCGTCCGCCCAGGCCGAGCGGATCGATGCGCACCGTGGTCAGCGGCGGCGCCACCTGATCGACCAGCGGCATGTCGTTGTGCCCGACCACCGAGAGATCATCGGGACAGCGCAGCCCCAGCGCCGCAATCGCGCGATAGGCTCCCAGCGCCAGCATGTCGTTCGCGGCCACGATCGCGGTGACATCGAATTTCCGCAGCAATTCGACCGTGGCGAGCGAGCCGGCACTGCGGCGATAGGCCTGCGCCTGCACCACGGCACAGCCATCCAGCCCCGCTTCCCGCATGGCCGCGCAAAACCCCGCCAGACGCTGCGCCCCGGTGGACAGATGCGCAGGTCCCGCCAGATGGCCGATCCGGCGATGTCCCTCCGCCACCAGATGCTCAACCGCAAGCCGCATCCCGGCGCCGTCATCTGATACAACCGATGGCACACGGCAGATCCGTTCGGCGCGGTTGACCAGCACGATCGGGATCGGCACCTCCAGTGCCAGGCTCACCGTGCTGTCCTCCTCGGCGGCGGTCGCCAGGATCAGACCATCCACCCGATGGCCGATCAACTGCCCCGCCACCACGCGCTGGCGCTGGGCGTCGTTGCCGGCATTGGCCACCAGCGCGCTGTAGCCGCACCGCGCCAGCGCTGTCTCGATGCCCTGCAGAATGGGGGCAAACACCGGGTTGACGATGTCCGGCACCATCACCCCCACCAGCATGCTGCGCCCGGTGCGCAGCGAGGCGGCAAGCGCATCGCGCCGGTAGCCCAGAACATGCGCCGCCTCCTGAACCCGCAGGATAGCGGCAGCCCCCACCAGATGCCGCGTGGCCGGGTTGAGCGCGCGTGAGGCGGTCGAGCGATGCACCTGCGCCGCATCCGCCACCGCCTGCAGATCGACCTTTGACCGCAGGCGCACGCCAGCCCCCCCGAATTGACCTTGATTGCGCTTATCGGATACGATTTCCGCAATCGATTGCAACAGCTGATTGCACCGGATCTGCCGGGGCCAAACCAGCGGGCGGAACAAACGGGCGGAAACCATGGACCAGCAGAGTTTCGCCGGTGATTACGGCATCATCGACACGCTTGACTCCGTCACCAAAGCAACGCTTGCCGCCATGTCCGAAACGCCGGACGCAAGGCTGCGTGAGGTGATGGACTCGCTGGTGCGCCATCTCCACGCCTTTGTGATGGAGGTGCGCCCCACCGAACAGGAATTTGAGCAGGGGCTCGGCTTCCTCAATGCCATCGGCCAGGCCACCCATGCCAAACACAACGAGGCGGTGCTGTTCTCCGACGTCATGGGCGTGTCCACCCTGGTCACCATGATCAACAACGGCGAGGGCGGCCCGCTGGAGCCGGCCTCCGCCCTGCTCGGGCCGTTCTGGCGCCTCAACCACCCGATCACCGAACACGGCGCCTCCATCGTGCGCTGCGACACGCCAGGCCCGGCCCTGTTCGCCCGGGTGCGCGTGGTGGACACCAGCGGTGCGCCGGTGGCCGGTGCCGAGGTCGATGTCTGGCACGCCTCCAGCGTTGGCATGTACGACGTGCAGGACGAGAACCAGGTGGAGTGGAATCTGCGCGGCAAGTTCATCACCGATGCAGATGGGCGCTTTCATTTCCGCTCGATCAAACCGATCGGCTACCCGATCCCCTGCCACGGCCCGGCCGGCGCCCTGGTCAACGCGCAGCGCCGCAAGCCGCAGCGCCCGGCGCATATCCATTTCCTGGCCCACAAGCCCGGCTTCAAGACCCTGATCTCGCAGGTCTTCGTGGCCGATGATGAGGACATCAACCGAGACGTCACCTTCGGCGTCACCCGTCATCTGATCGGCGATTACCGCGCCGAGACCGGCCCAGCACCGGATGCGGATGTGACGGGCACCTGGTTCAGCCTCGACCATGTGCTGGTGCTGGCACCGGGCGAGTCGGTGCTGCCCAAGCCGCCGATCGATTGATCCCAGCCCTTCAAACCCCTCCCTCGAAGCAAAGCCCCCCGCAGATGACCTTTCCCGCCTCGCTCACCGGCAAAGTTGCCGTCATCGTCGGAGGTGCCGGTGGCATCGGCGCCGCCACCGCCCGCCTGATGGCCGAGTCCGGGGCCCGCGTGGTGATCACCCACCGGCCGGATGCACCAGGCGCCAGCGTCAAGGCCGATGAGGCAGCAGGGGTGCTTGCCGGCCTCGCAGGCCAGGGCCACCTGGCGCTGCCCGCCGATGTCGCCAGCACGCCGACGCTGGAGGCGCTGCGCGATGCGGTTCAGGCGCAATGCGGCCGCTGCGACATCCTGGTGAATTCCGCGGGCTTCACCAAGCCGATCGCGCACGGCAATCTCGACGCGCTGACCGATGAGCTGATCGATGAGATGTTCATCGTCAACTGGCGCGGCCAGTTCGCCACCATCCGCGCCTTCGCGCCGATGCTGAAGGCGACCGGCGCTGGGCTCATCGTCTCGGTCTCCTCCATCGCCGGCATGAACGGAGCTGGCTCCTCGATCGTGTATGGCGCCACCAAGGCCGGCATCGATGTGATGACCAAATCCCTCGGCCGGGCACTGGCCCCCGAGATCCGCGTGCTCGGCGTCTCGCCCGGCGTGGTGGCAACCGATTTCGTCCCCGGCCGCGGCGAGGAGTTCAACGCCAAGACTGCCGCCACCACGCCGCTGAAACGCGTGGCCCAGGCCAACGACGTGGCCGCCGCCATCCTGGCCTGCGCCACCCATCTCACCTATTCCACCGGCACCACCCTTGTGGTGGATGGCGGCAGGTCTCTCTGAGCTTTCGTCCAAGGATAAAAATCATGCGTGCACCGCTTTCCAAGGTCTTCATCACCTGCGCCGTCACCGGCAACCTGACCCTGCCGGAGCAGACCCCGCATCTGCCGATCACGCCGGAGCAGATCGCCGATGCCTGCCTGGGCGCCGCCGAGGCCGGTGCCGCCGTGGCGCATATCCATGTGCGCGACCCGGCCACCGGCAAGCCGTCCATGGAGATCGGCTATTACCAGGACGTGGTGGCCCGCATCCGCGCCAAGAACACCCAGCTCATCATCAACATCACCACCGGCCCCGGCGGCCGCTTCGTGCCGGACAAGGACGAGCCGAAGCTGTTCGCCCCCGGCACCACGCTGATGAACCCGGAAAAGCGCGTCGAGCACATCACCATCCTCAAGCCGGACATCGCAACGCTCGACCTCAACACGATGAACTCGGGCGGCCAGGTGGTGATCAACACGCCGGGCAACGCACGCCGCATGGCCAAGATCATCTACGAGGCGGGTGCCAAGCCCGAGATCGAGCTGTTCGACAGCGGCGACATCGCGATGATGCAGGACATGGTGAAGGACGGCTCGCTGAAGGGCCCGCTGCTCACCAGCTTCGTCATGGGCGTCTCCTACGGCTTCCAGCCCAGCCCGGAGACGGTGATCTACGCCCGCAACCTGCTGCCGCATGACGCGCAGTTCACCGCCATCGGCATCGGCCGCACCGTCTTCACCATGGCGGCGCAATCCTACCTCGCCGGCGGCCATCTGCGCGTGGGCCTGGAGGACGGCGTCTATCTCGCCCGCGGCGTGCTGGCCGAGAGCAACGCGCTGATGGTGGAAAAGGCCCGCCGCATGGCCGAGGACATGGGCGCGCAGATCGCAACCCCGCGTGAGGCTCGCGAGATCATCGGCCTGCCCACCCGGCTTGCGGACTGAGCCCATGGCCGATGTGATGGCGCGCAGCCTGCGGCTGCACGAGAAGGCGGCCAACGTCGATCTCGTGCGGCCCCAGATCGAATCCCTGGCGCTGCGGCCCGGCCCGGGAGAGCTACTGCTCGAAATCCGGGCCGCGGCCGTCAACCCGTCGGACGTGAAGGCGGCCATCGGCATGATGCCCTATGCCGTCTTCCCGCGCACGCCGGGGCGTGACTATGCCGGCGTGGTGATCGACGGGCCGGGCACGCTGCTGGGGGCCGAGGTGTTCGGCTCCTCCGGCGATCTCGGCATAAGGCGCGACGGCACCCATGCCTCGCATCTGGTGGTCTCGGCCGAGGCGGTGGTGCGCAAGCCGGACACCATCACCCTGGCGGAGGCAGCCGGCATTGGCGTGCCCTTCGTCACCGCCATCGAAGGCTTCCACCGCGCGGGCCTGCCCAAGCCGGGGGACGTGGTGCTGATCATGGGTCTGAATGGCAAGGTCGGCCAGGCCGCTGCCCAGATCGCCACCTGGAAAGGTGCGCGCGTGATCGGCGTGGTGCGCAAGAACGAGCCCTATGTCGGCCACGCCTCCGCACCCATCGATGTCATCGTCTCAAGCCAGAGCAAGGTGTCGGATGCGGTGCGCGACCTCACCGGCGGGCGCGGTGCTGATATCGTGTTCAACACGGTGGGTGATCCGTACTATCAGGATGCGCATGAATCCACGGCCAAGCTCGGCCGGCAGATTTTGATCTCGGCGGTCAACAAGATCGTCCAGTTCAACATCTTCGAGTTCTATCGCGGCCGGCACACCTATGTCGGCATCGACACGCTGGCCCTGTCCTGTGTGGAGACCGGTGCGGTGCTGCGCAGCCTGCAGCCGGGCTTTGCCACCGGTCACCTGCGGCCGTTTCCCATTGTGGAGACGGCGATCTATCCGCTCAGCCGGGCGGCCGAGGCCTATGCGATGGTGCTGGGCTCCTCGCGCGACAGGGTGATTTTCGATCCGACTGTGTAAAACAGCAAAAACCCGGGGGGGTTCACAATGAAGACTATCCTCAAGGCCTGCGTGGCCATGCTGGCCTTCAGCAGCGCCGCCATGGCGCAGACGCCGGTGAAGATCGGCATCGGCTTCGGCACCGGCTTCCTGCCGCTGTTCATCATGCAGGAGGAACATCTGCTGGAGAAGGCCGGCAAGGCGCAGGGGCTTGATCTGGCGGCCTCCTATGTCCGCTTCTCCGGCTCGTCGGCAATGCAGGATGCGGTGCTGTCCGGGGCGGTCGATATGGGCGTGTATGGCGTCGGCGCCATGCTGATCGCCTGGGACAAGGCGCATGGCACCGCCAACCAGCTGGTGGGGATCGCGGGCGTCAACTCCACGCCTTTGGTGCTGGTGACCAACAAATCCGGCGCCAAGGATATCGGCGATCTGGCGCCGGATGAGAAGATCTCGATGCCGGCGCTGATCAGCCCGCAGATGTATGCGCTGCAGCTGATCGCCGAGAAGCGCTTCGGGCCGGGCCAGCAGGACAAGTATCGCACCCAGGTCGTGGCCCTGCCGCACCCGGAATCGGTGAACGCGCTGATGAGCGGGATCACCGAGGTGCGCGCCTATTTCTCCACCCAGCCGTTTACCAAGATCGCGCTCGACAGCGGCAAGACGCATGTGATCGGCACCTCGGAGGATGCATTCGGCGGCCGCTCCACCTTCCTCGCCGCCGGCGCCACCACGCGCTATCTGGACGCCAACCCGAAAATGGCGGCCGTGATGGCGGCAGCGCTGACCGAGGCGGGCGACATGATCCGCAACGAACCGGAGAAGGCAGCCGCCATCTATCTGAAGACCGAGCCTTCCAAGGTGCTCGATCAGGCCGGTGTGACGGCGATGCTGAAGGAGGAGAAGGGTGATTTCGGCACCGAGGTCACCGGCGTCAAGACACTCGCCGATTTCATGAACCGCCTCGGCCAGCTCAAGCGCGTGCCGGCCAGCTATGCCGACGTGTTCGGCCCATCGGTCGGCGCTGGCAGCAACTGAGCAAAACTGGCGGCAAGGCCGCGCTCGCTGAGGGCGCGGCCGATCACCACCAGAAAACTGCCCTCAGCCACGCTCTCCCACGCCGCCTCCGGCAACTTCATCAGCGGGCTCACCACGTGATGCACCGCCTGCAGCACCATCGGCGGGGTGTGGCCGCGCAGGCGCAGCACGCCCTTGATGCGCAGAATATCGGCGCCGCGCAGGGACAATATCGAGTCAAGCCAGGCCCGCACGCCGTCCCAATCCACCTCACCAGCACGCAGTATCACCGACGAGATATCCCCAAACGTAGGGCGGAAGAGCGAAGCGGCATCCGCCATGGGCTGCTCCGTTGAGCCCGAATGGCGGATGACGCTGCGCTCTTCCGCCCTACGAATGTCCAGCCCCAGCCCAAACACGTCATCCGGGGCGGCCTGCGTCACGATATCGGCGCGCGGGTTCAACTGCCGGATCACCCCCTCCGCCGCCACACGCTGCGCTGGCGTCGCAAGGTCGGTCTTGGTCAGCACGATCCGATCGGCAAAGGCGATCTGCAGCCTGGCCGTGTCATGCTCCGCCAGCTGGGCAGGCAGATGCAACGCATCCGCCGTGGTGACAACGCCGTCCAGCCGGCACGCCGCCCCCAGCGCGTGCGCCACCGGCGCCGGGTTGGCGAGGCCGGTGGTCTCGATCGCGATGCGGGAGAACCAGGGCAGCTCCCCTGCCTCGCGCTTGCGGAACAGCTCGCCCAGCGTGTCCGCGATGTCACCGCGCACGGTGCAGCAGATGCAGCCATTCTTCAGCAGCACCGCATCCTCGATCGCCTGCTCGATCAGCAGGTGATCCAGCCCGATCTCGCCGAATTCGTTGATGATCACCGCGGTGTCGGCAAGCTGTGGCGCGCACAGCAAGGCGTTGAGCAGCGTGGTCTTTCCGCTGCCCAGAAACCCGGTGAGGATGGTGACCGGAACCGGATCGTTTTGTGCGTCCATGCCTTGACTCCCAACGCCCAGCACGGCGTGATCAATGTATAAATAAAGCGGGGAGCAACATCCATGAGCCATGATTCGCGCAACATGCGCCTGATCTTACATGACCTTCTGCAAGGCTTCGGTGGCATCGGGGAGGGCATGAGCCTGCAGGTCACCAGCACCGGGCGCCGCATCATGTGGCTTGCGCATGAGTCAGCGCCGAAGAACTTCACCGGCGTGGATGTGACCGACCCGAAACATCCGCGCGTGATCTGCCAGACCGATCTGCCGCATCGCAACGTGCGCTCCAACTCGCTGGAGGTCTGCGGCGATCTGATGGCGGTGGCCTATCAGACCAGCACGCACGGCCTGCAGCCGGCAGGCGTTGAGATGTTCGACATCTCCAACCCGGAAGCCCCCCGCGCGATCGGCTTCTTCGACTGTTCCGGCCCCTGCTCGCGCGGTGTGCACCAGGTCTGGTTCATCGACAGCAAGACGGTGTTCTTCGCAGGCGGTGCGCCGGATTTCACGCCGCGCAACCTGCTCGACGACCAGCCCTTCCGCGCCATCGATGTGTCGGACCCGACCCGGCCGCGCGAGATCAGCCGCTGGTGGTTCCCCGGCACCGCCCAGGGCGATGACGCGCCGCCGCCGCCGCGGCATCCGAAATTCGATTCCGGCTGGCGCTGCCACAACACCAATGTCTATCCGGATCATCCAAGCCGCGCCTATCTCGGCTATCTCGATGGCGGCGCCATCATCCTCGACATCGAGGATCTGTCGAACCCCAAAATGCTGGCGCATTGGAACCCGCACCCGCCCTTCCCCGGCTTCACCCACACCGCCATGCCGCTGTTCGACCGCAACCTGCTCGTCGTGTCCGACGAATGCGTGCGCGACGACGGGGAGGACTGGCCGAAGCTGGTCTGGCTGCTGGACATGCGGATGGAGACCAATCTGGTGCCGATCTCCACCCTGCCGCTGCCGGCGGTGGAGGAGCACATGTATCGCGGCGGGCGCTACGGCGCACACAATCTGCACGAAAACCGGCCCGGCCCGTCCTTCAACTCGGACACTCTGCTCTTCGGCACCTATTTCAACGGCGGTGTGCGGGTGCACGACACCAGCAACCCGTTCCAGCCGCAGGAGATTGCGCATTTCGTGCCGGAAGCGCCGGGCAACGGGCAGAAGGCCATTCAGATCAACGATGTGTATGTGGATGAGAACCGGCTGATCTATGCGGCGGACCGCTTCAATGGCGGGCTGTATGTGATGGAGATGACGGTCTGAGGGACGTTGGTCCGGCGGAGGCGCTGCGCGCTTCCGCCCTACAGCGGCAGCCGGAACGGGCTCATCGGCAGCCCGTTGGCTTGCCAGAACCGGCCCGCGAACGGCGCAACCACGCCCCAGGCATCCCCGTCCACAGCGCGCGGCAGCACGGCGTGCATGTGCCGCCCATCCCAGAACGCCAGATCGGCGCGCTGCCATTGGCCGCCCTGCCGCCACCAGGCCCGCGGCAGCGGGCGCAAGGCGGACCACAGCAGATCCTCCGGCCGATACAGACCGTCAAACCGCGCCAGATCGGCCGCGATCTCGGCGCGATGCAGGTCGATCTGCGCCGCGTAGGCGTCCAGCACACGCGCAACCGCGCGTCTGAGCCCCGCATTGTAATCCCCGCATTGCGCCTGCAGCCAGGCGGTGGTGGCCGCCACCTTGCCCTGATGGCTCGCCACATCAGCCCCCCAGGCGGCTTGCGGCAGCGGCAGGCTGTTCAGCCGCAGCGGTGTTTGGGCGAGTTCGACAGACGGCAGGCGCGGATCGTCTTCCGCCATCGAGGCCGGCACACGCTCCAGACCGAACAGCAGCCTCATCTTGGGTTGAATTCGGGATGCCAGCGCAACAGCCGCCGGCGCAGCGCCGTCATGCCGGCGACCGCCACCAGCCCCACCACCGAGGTCTGCACGATGCCGGAGAACACGCCCGGGCTGTCCGCGTAATTGCCCGCCGCCAGCATGGCACCCCCAAGCCCCGCACCGCCCATCAGCATCTCGGCCGCCACCGCCGTGATCAGCGACACCGGAAGGGCGATCTGCATGCCGGTGAGGAATTGCGGCATCGCGGCCGGCAGGATCACCTCGCGGAACAGCTGATACCGCCCCGCCCCCATGGCACGTGCCGACCACAGCATGAACTTGTCCACACCCCGCGTGCCGGCCTCCGCCGCCGCCACCACGGCGAACACCGCGGCAAAACACACCATGACGATCTTCGAGACGTCATAGACCCCGAACCACAGCATGAACACCGGCAGAAACGCGATCTTCGGCATCGGAAAGCCTACCGACACCAAAGGCTCGGCAAACCAGCGCACGAAGCGGTCCGAGGCGATCAGAATGCCCGCCGGCACCCCGATCAGGCAGGCCATCGCAAAGCCGATCAGCGCGCGATAGAGCGTGAGTGCCGCATTCATCTCGAACTGGCCGGAGATCACATCCTTCCAGATCCGCCCCGCCACCACATGCGGCGCCGGCAGCAGGAAGGGCTTCACCAGATGCAGCAGCGCCGCCCCTTCCCACACCGCGAGCAGCACGACGATCGGCGACAGCCGCGCCAGAAGCCGCATCATGGCCGCCACCGCAGCAGATGCCCGCTCCAGGCCAGAAACGCCCGGTCGGCGGCAAAGCCCAGGCCCGTCACCACCAGAATGGTGGCAAACATCTCGCGGTAGCTGCCCTGGTCGCCGAAACTGCCGATCAGATAGCCAAGCCCGTTGGTGGCGATCACCAGCTCGGAGCTGACCATCAGCAGGAACATGAAGGCGAGTGCGGTGCGCAGACCCGTCATCAGCTGCGGCAGTGCGGCCGGGAACAGCACCTCGCGCACCACCTCCAGCCGCGAGGCACCCAGGCTGCGCGCGGACCAGCCCAGAATCGTATCCACCCCGCGCAACCCGTTGAACGTGGCCAGGATCATCGGCTGCAGACAGCCGAGAAACACCAGAAACATCTTGGATTTGTCGCCCAGCCCGAACCAGACCAGCACCAGCGGGATGAGGGCGGATTTCGGCAGCGGGTAGAAGATCTGCACGATCGGGTCGATGCCGCGATAGACGAACGGGATCAGCGCCATCGCAGCCCCAAGGGCGCCGCCCAGCACCACTGCGAGGCCAAAGCCCAGCAGCGCGCGGCCCAGCGACGCCACGGCGTTGCTCAGCAGATCACCGCTTTGGGCAAGCTCCACCAGCGTGCGTAGCACATCGGAAAACGCCGGCAGCATCTGCTGCGAGACCAGGCCCGAGCGTGAGATCAGCTCCCACAGCAGGGCCACGATCAGCAGCGGGGTATAGCGCAGCAGCGTCGCCATTCAGTGCCCCTGCATCCGTGCCTGGTCCACCTCGTCGCGGACCATGTCCCACACCTGCTCCACCATATCGGCAAAGGCCGGGCTTTTGTGGATATGCGGGTCATCGCTGCGGTTGAACTCCGCCTGCACCAGCCGCTTGATCCGGCCCGGCCGGGCCGACATCACCGAGATCGTGTCCGCCAGAAAAACCGCCTCCGCCACGTCATGCGTGACGAACACCACCGTCTTGCTGGTGCGCCGCCAGATCGCCAGCAGCTCCTCCTGCATGATGCGCCTGGTCTGTGCGTCCAGCGCGCCGAACGGCTCGTCCATCAGCAGAATGTCCGGGTCGATCGCAAGCGTGCGCGCAATCGCAGCACGCTGCTGCATGCCGCCGGAGAGCTGCGCCGGATAGGAGCGCTCAAACCCGGTCAGATGCACCAGGTCGATGTAATGCTTGGCGCGCGCCTCCGCCTCGGAGCCCTTCAGCCCCTTCTTCTCCAGCCCGTAGCGCACATTCTCGATCACCGTCTTCCAGGGAAACAGCGCGAAGTTCTGGAACACGATGCCGCGGTCCGGCCCCGGTGCCGTGACATCCCCGCGCGCGGTGCGGATGCGGCCCTGCTGGATCTTCTGAAACCCGCCGATCAGGAACAGCAACGTGCTCTTGCCGCAGCCGGACGGACCCAGCAGCGCGTGGAACTCGTTGGGGCGGATGCTGAGCGAGATATTGTCCAACGCCACGGTCGGTTTGCCCGAGCGTGGCGTGTAGCCGTGGGTGACGCCCTCGATCTCGATGCCGATCGACGAGCCCGTCATGGATTGGCCGCGATGCGTTTTTCCGCCTCATCGATCATCGACAGATCGGCGTATTTGGCGACATCGATGGTACCCGGCAGAATGCCCGCCTTCTGCGCGATGTTGATCGTGTCCTGGATCGATCCCAGATTGGGGCGTTCGAACGGATCGCGGAAGTAATCCTGCTTGGTGAACAGGTGCTCCAGCTCCGCGGGTGGCACCTTCATGAAGTCCCCGATGATCTTCAGCCCGGCCTCGCGGTTGGCAGGGGCGGAGAACCAACGCATGGCGCGGATGTAATCCTCGATGAAATCCTGCACCGCGGCGCGGTTCTTGGTGAGATAGCCCTGCACGCCGAGCAGGAACACCAGGTCTGACGCCCCTTGCGCGTCCTTCGCCTCGAACAGCGGCTTGTATTTCGGATCCTTCAACGCGCCGACCAGCTGCGGCATCAGGATGGGGGCGGCGTCGACCTTCTTTTCATCCAGCAGCGCCAGCATCGAGGGAAACGCCGCCTGGATCGACACGTAATCCCTGCGGTCCTGCAGGCCGTATTTCAGCATCATGCCACGCATCGCGGTGTCGGACGCGGAGCCGATCGCGTTGGTGGCGATGCGCTTGCCCTTCAGATCCTCGGGCTTGTTGATGCCGCTGTCGGCACGCACCAGCCAGGTCTCGGAATGCCAGCCGGGCACGCCGTCCTGGATGATGTCGGCCACCACCCGCACATCGAGATCGGCGTTCAGCACGGCCAGCGCCATGGTGGCAGGCGAGGAGGCGATGAGGTCGATCTCGCCGGCCGCCAGCGCCGTCAGCTGCGGCGCCGAGCCGCGGAACAGCACCGGCTCCACCGTGTAGCTCTGGCCGTAATGCTTGAGGATCTTGGGGTTGAGGAACAGCACCGGGATCATGTGCCCGGGCATCGTGCTCCACCCCACCTTGATGTTGAGCGGGTCGGCCTGGGCGGTGCCCAGGGTCAGAAGGAGGGCGGCAAGCCATCCCAGCATGGTCCGTTTCATCGAGACTCTCCCGTCGCGGCGGCGTTATTTATCGCCTGCTTACATACGGAGGAGACACCATAACCGGGCCGTGGAGCAAGCCCTGCGATCGGGGACGCACAGAACTTCTTTTTTGAAAAAAAGAGGCAAAAAACTTTCTCCCGTTTTGGGGCGTCTTGCGGGACCGCCGGGACCGTTCAACACTGACGGCCCAGCTGGGAGACAGAGCATGCAACCACGTGAACGCGCGGCGTTTTTGGCCATCGTCGATCGCCCGCCCCTGAAACTGCCGGGCCATGCGCGGCTGGTGGTGTGGTCCATCGTCAATCTGGAGGTGTGGGACATCGGCAAGCCGATGCCGCGCCAGATCCTGTCCCCGCCGATGGGCGTGTCGCAGATGCCGGACGTGCCGAACTGGGCCTGGCATGAATACGGCATGCGGGTGGGCGTGTGGCGCTTCTTCGACCTGTTCGCCAAACACAACATCCGCCCCACGCTGTCGATCAACGCGCGCGTCTGCCTGGATTATCCGCGCGTGGCCGAACAGGCGCGCGATGCCGGCTGGGAGTTCATGGGCCATATGTGGGAACAGGGCCCGATCCACAGCATTGCCGACCAGCGCGACACCATCTTCCGCACCCAGGATCTGCTGGAAAAATTCGCGGGCAAGCGCCCGGTCGGCTGGCTTGGCCCGGGCCTGACCGAAACTCTGGAAACCCCGGAATATCTGGTGGAAGCCGGCGTGAAATATATCGGTGACTGGATCTGGGACGATGAGCCGGCTGAGATCCACACCGAAAAGGGCCCGCTCGTCACCCTGCCCTACACGGCGGAGCTGAACGACATTCCCACCATGCTGATCCAGCACCACGAAAGCCCATACTGGAAAACCCGCTGCATCGACGCCTTCGACCGGCTCTACATGGAGGGCGCCGAGCGCGCCAAGATCATGGCGATCGCCATCCACCCCTATATCTCAGGGGTCCCGCACCGGATCAAATATCTGGAGCAGGTCTACGACTACGCCAAGAGCCACGAAGGCGTGCTGTTCTGGAACGGCGAAGAATTGCTGGAATGGTGGCAGATGGCACGGCCGCGTTGATTTTCACCGTCACGGCAAACCGGGACTGATTTAATTCGTCATTGCGAGCGA
>CAIYCW010000041.1 GCA_903924855.1 uncultured Rhodospirillales bacterium
GCAAACATCTTGCAGCCCCCGCGTAGGGCGGGGCCACGACCCGTCTTTTCGGACGCCGACGGTGAGAGGCGGGTCGTGGACCCGCCCTACGCGGCTTTCTTCAGACCGGCCGCATAGGCCGCACAGGCCTCGCCGAAGCGCGCGAAGATCGCAAAACTCGCCGCATCAGTCCTCACATGCCATTCCGGATGGAACTGCACGCCGAAGGCGAAGCTGCGCGCACCCTCAACCCGCACCACCTCCACCGTGCCGTCATCCGCCACACCCTCCACCACCAGGCCCTCGGCAATCCGGTCCAACGCCTGCTCGTGCAGCGAATTCACCGAAATCACCTCCTGCCCGATCATCCGCGCGAACGCGCCGGACAGTCGGACATCATGCTTCAGGCGGTATTTCTCGTCGATCGTGCCGGGACCAGCGCGGTGATCCATGCGGCCGTCCACATCCTGCACCTGCTGGTGCAGCGTGCCGCCCATCGCCACGTTCAGCTCCTGCACCCCGCGGCAGATCGCCAGCACCGGCATGCCGCGCTGCAACGCCGCGCGCACCAGCGGCAGCGTGGTGGCATCACGCGCTGGGTCGTGCCGGTCGGGGGTCGCATCATGGGCATGGCCATACAGCGACGGCAGCACATTGCTCGGGCTACCATCCAGCAGCAGACCATCCAACCGGTCCAGCACATCCAGCAGCGCCTCGCCCACCGGCGGCAGCAGGATCGGCACCGCACCCGCCGCATGCATCAGGGCCGCGCCATAGCGGGCAGGCGTTGCATGCTGAACCTGTTCACGGATCAGAACGGTGCAGGCCGGGATACCAACAATCAATGCCATCAGAGGTCATCCATGCAGAGAGAGAATCAAACCGGGCGCGAGGCGCGCAGACGATAGCGATCGGCGATATTGGCACACAAAGTGCCGATCAACATCAACACCGCCATGCCCCGCGCCGTGCCATCGCTGAGTTGCCCCACAAGCAGACCGCTCATCGCAGCCAGGCAGAAACCAAGCATGCCCATCAACGCCGAGGCCGCACCGGCATGCGCCGCATGGCGCTGCAATCCGCCCACCGTCGTGTTGGGCATGTTGAAGCCCTGGCTGCCCAGAATCACCATCGCCGCCGGCACAATCATCCACCATTGCGTGCCGCCTGGGATATAGGGGCTGAGAAACGCCACCAGCGTCAGCGCCACCGCACCCAACAACCCGCCGCGCACCGCCCAGGTCTTCACCAGGCTCGCGCCATAGACCTGCAACAGCCGCGGGTTGATCTGCGAACACAGCACAAAACACGCCGCACAGGAGCTGAACATCACCGCATAGACGCTGGGGCTGAAATGCATCCCATCGATGAACACACCCGGCGACCCGCCCAGATAGGCAAAGATGGCAAACATGCCGAAAGCCCCCATCAACGCATGGGTCAGGAACAACGGCTCACAGGCGATGTCCCAATAGCGCGACACCATCTCCACCGGGTTCTGCCGCACCCGCCGCTCCGGCAGCAGCGTGTCCGGCAGATAAAGCTGCACCAGCACCGAACAGATCGCGCCATAGGCCACGAAGAACCAGAAGATCATGTGCCAGCTGGCGAAGATCAGCATCAACCCGCCCAGGCTCGGCGCCACGATCGGCGCCACCCCGCTGACCAGGATCAGCCGGCTCATCATCTTCGCCGCCGCATGACCCTCGGCCAGATCGCGCACAATAGCGCGCGGGATCACCATGCTGGCCGACCCCGCCATCGCCGCCACAAACCGCATCACCGTCAACGTGCCCACATCACGCGACAGCGCACAGCCGATATTGGCCAAGGTGAAGATCACGGTGGAAAACAACAGCGGCGTGCGCCGGCCGAACCGGTCCGCAAGCGACCCCTGCGTCATCTGCCCCACGGCAAGACCGGCAAACCAGGCCGCCAACGTCACCTGCACCCCACCCAACGGCAACCCCAGATCAGCCTCGATCGCGGGAAACGCCGGCAGATACATGTCGGTGGACAACGGCCCCGTCGCCGACAAAAACCCGAGCAACAACGGCAGCCATGACGCATACTTCACGCCCGTCTTCTCCGACCTGTCGCGCTTGCGGGGGTGTGGAAAGCAAGGCGAGGGGGCGTTGCCCCCCTCGACCCCCCACCAGGAGCCAAGCTCCTGGACCTTTTTCCATTTAGACGGTTTTACAGAAGAGGGGGCAGGCGCGTGCGCACAACAGGCATGCCCTATGATGCCCCCTCTTCTGCAAAACCGTGAAAACGAACGGGTTCCAAGGGCCTTTCGGCCCTTGGTGGGGGTCCAGGGGACAGCGTCCCCTGGTCTTGCTGTCCGCGGCTACTCCGCCGCCTGCGCGTAGGCTTCCAAAGGCGCGCAGGTGCAGATCAGGTTGCGATCGCCATAGACGTTGTCGACGCGTTTCACTGGCGGCCAGTATTTGCTGGCCTTGACGAAGGGCAGCGGGAAAGCGGCCTGTTCGCGGCTGTAGGAATGGCTCCACTCGGTTGCCATCACCTCGGCTGCGGTGTGCGGCGCGTTTTTCAGCGTGTTGTCGGCGGCATCCATCTTGCCGGCTGCGATGCTGGCGATCTCGGCGCGGATGGCGATCATCGCGTCGCAGAACCGGTCGAGCTCCGCCTTGGTCTCGCTTTCGGTCGGCTCGATCATCAGCGTGCCGGCCACCGGCCAGGACATGGTGGGGGCGTGGTAGCCGTAATCCTGCAGGCGCTTGGCGATGTCTTCCACCATCACATTGGCCTCGGCCTGGAAGCCGCGGCAATCGATGATGCATTCATGCGCCACCAGGCCGGAGGGGCCGGTGTAGAGGATCGGGTAATGCGGCCGCAGCCGGGCGGCCACGTAGTTGGCGTTCAGGATCGCCACCTCGGTGGCGCGTGTCAGGCCGTGCGGGCCCATCATGCGGATATAGGCATAGCTGATGGGCAGGATCAGCGCTGAGCCGAACGGGGCGGCCGAGACCGGGCCATAGCCAGTGGCGGGGCCGGCATCCGCGCGGCTGGGGTGGTTGGGCAGATGCGGCAGAAGGTGGGCTGCCACCCCGATCGGGCCCACGCCCGGCCCGCCGCCGCCATGCGGGATGCAGAACGTCTTGTGCAGGTTCAGATGGCACACATCCGCGCCGATCGCACCGGGTGAGGTCAGGCCCACCTGCGCGTTCATGTTGGCGCCATCCATATAGACTTGGCCGCCATGGGCGTGGATCAGCTGGCAGATGTCGCGGATGGTCTCCTCGAACACGCCATGCGTGCTGGGGTAGGTGACCATCAGGGCCGCGAGGTTGGCGCTGTGCAGCTCCGCCTTGGCGCGCAGATCGTCCATGTCGATATTGCCGTCGCGGTCGCAGCCGGTGACCACCACGCGATAGCCCGCCATCGCGGCGGAGGCCGGGTTGGTGCCATGCGCCGAGCTTGGGATCAGGCAGATATCGCGATGCCCCTCGCCGCGTGCCTCATGATAGGCGCGGATGGCGAGCAGCCCGGCATATTCGCCCTGGCTTCCGGCATTGGGCTGCAGCGACACGCCGGCAAAGCCGGTGGCCTCCGCCAGCCAGTCGGACAGGCGCCTGATCAGAATGTCATAGCCGCGTGTCTGGTCGGAAGGCGCCATCGGGTGGATATCGGCAAAGCCCGGCAGCGTGATCGCCACCATCTCGGCGGTGGCGTTCAGCTTCATCGTGCAGGAGCCAAGCGGGATCATGGAGCGGTTCAGCGCCACGTCCTTGTCTTCCAGCCGCTTCAGGTAGCGCAGCATCTCGTGTTCGGCGTGATAGGCGCTGAACACGTGCTGCTGCAGGAAGGCCGATTTGCGCAGCAGGCCGGCCGGGATCGAGGTCGGAGCCGTCTCCAGCCCGCCTTCCAGCAGGGCTGCGATGGCGTCCAGCTCGGCGCGCGTGACGGTCTCATCGAGTGCGATGCCCACGGTTGCGGCATCGATGCGGCGCAGGTTGAAGCCGGCCTCCAGCGCGTTGGCGATCAGCGCATCGGCGCGGCTGCCGGCGTCGAGGCAGATCGTGTCAAAGAACGCATCATGGCGCACGCCATAGCCGCCCTTGCGCGCGGCATCAGCCAGCAGCCGCGCCTGCAGGTTCACCCGGCGCGCGATGCGGGCCAGGCCCTGCGGCCCATGCCAGGTGGCGTAGAAGCCGGCGATCACCGCCAGCAGCACCTGTGCGGTGCAGATGTTGGACGTCGCCTTCTCGCGGCGAATGTGCTGCTCGCGGGTCTGCAAAGCAAGGCGCATGGCCGGGGAGCCGGCTGCATCGACGCTCACACCCACCAGGCGGCCCGGCATGGCGCGCTTGAACGCATCGCGCGTGGCAAAGAACGCCGCGTGCGGGCCGCCAAAGCCCATCGGCACGCCGAAGCGCTGGGCGGAGCCCACCACCACATCCGCACCCATCTCACCAGGCGGCGTCAGCAGTGCCAGGCTGAGGAGATCGGCGGCCACGATGGCGATGGCACCACAGGCATGGGCGGCCGCGATCTCGGCGGACAGATCGCGGATCGCCCCGGTGGTGCCGGGATATTGCAGCACCACGGCATAGGGGGCGGCAGCGGTGATGGCGGCGGCATCGCCCGGCGCCACGTCCACCAGCGTGTGGCCCAGCGGCCAGGCGCGGGTGGCGAGCACGGCGCGGGTCTGCGGGTGCAGATCGGCTGCCACCGCGATGGTGGTGGATTTCGCCTTGGAGACGGAATGCGCCAGCGCCACCGCCTCGGCCGCCGCCGTCGCCTCATCGAGCAGCGAGGCGTTGGCGATCGGCATCGCGGTCAGTTCGCAGATCATCGTCTGGAAATTGACCAGGGCCTCCAGCCGGCCTTGGGCGATCTCGGCCTGATACGGCGTGTAGGCGGTGTACCAGCCCGGGTTCTCCAGCACGTTGCGCAGGATCACCGGCGGCGTGACCGTGCCGTGATAGCCCTGCCCGATCAGAGACTTCACCTGGCTGTTCTGGTTCGCCAGATCGCGCAGCTCCGCGATGGTGGCGGCCTCGTCGATCGCATCCGGCAGGTTGAGCGGCGCCTGGCTGCGAATGGTAGCGGGCACCGTGCGCAGGGTCAGATCGGCAAGGCTTGCCGAACCCAGCGTGCGCAGCATCGCCTGTTGCTCCTCATCCGAGGGGGCAACATGGCGGGCCACAAAGCTGTCTGCCTGTTCCAGAGCCGAAAGCTCAGCAAGCGGGGTGATCGCGAGACCGTCCATCACGGGGGGTTCCTCAGGCTTCTGCAACAAACTGGGTGTAGGCGGCATCATCCATCAGCGCGTCGAACTCGGTGCGCCCGGCGAGCGCCATCTTGAAGAACCAGCCCTCACCGGCGGGCTCGGCATTCACCGTGCCGGGATTGTCGATCAGCGCCGCGTTGGTCTCGGTGATCCGGCCGGCCAGCGGGGCATAGACGTCGGACGCCGCCTTCACGCTTTCCACCACCGCGCAGGCCTCGCCGGCCGCGACCTCACGGCCCGGCTCGGGCAGTTCGACGAACACCACATCGCCAAGTGCGTCGGCGGCATGGGCGGTGATGCCCACCACGGCCACATCGCCGTCCAGGCGCACCCATTCATGGTCTTTGGTGAAGCGGGTCTCGGTCATGATGTTGTTCCTTCAGCGGGCGTAGCGGTGGGGGACGAACGGCATCGGCACGATGCGCGCGGGCAAGGGCTTGCCGCGGACAATGAGGTGAATGGCGGTGCCATCGGCGGAATGGGCGCGGGCCACGTAGCCCATGGCGAGCGGCGCATTCAGGCTGGGGCCGAAACCGCCGGAGGTGATGGTGCCGATCGGGGTGCCGTCCGGAAGCTGGATCTCGGTGCCCGCACGGGCCGGCGCCCGGCCTTCCGGCAGAATGCCCACGCGCAGCCTTGTGGTGCCCTGGTCGAGCTGGTCGCGCATCACGGCACCACCGGCGAAATCCCACGCCATCTTGCGGCGCTTGTTGATCGCAAAGGTAAGCCCCGCCTCGATCGGCGTGGTCGTGGTGTCGATATCGTTGCCATACAGCGGCAGCCCCGCTTCGAGGCGCAGCGAATCCCGCGCCCCCAGGCCGATCGGCGCCACTTCGGGCTGCGCGAGCAGGGCGCGGGCAAAGGCTTGGGCCTGGTCGCCGGGGACAGAGATCTCAAACCCGTCTTCCCCGGTGTAGCCGGAGCGTGTGGCCCGCACCCGGCCGAAGCCCGCCACATCCAGATCGGCGATATCCATGAACTTCATGGCGGCACTGGCGGGTGCCATGCGGGCGAACACCTCGGCGGCCATCGGGCCCTGCAGCGCCAGCAGCGCGCGGTCCTCGTGGCGGGTCAGCGTGGTGCCCGCCGGAAGACTGGCCGCGATATGCGCGAAATCAGCATCCTTGCACGCGGCGTTGACCACCAGGAACAGCTCCTGCTCCCCGATCCGGGCGATCATGAAATCATCCAGGATCGTGCCCTCCGGCGTGGTCAGCAGCGAATAGCGCTGCCGGCCGGGCTTCAGCCCCTGCAGATCGCCCGGGCAGAGGCGTTCCATCACCGCGATGGCATCCGGCCCGGCGAGCGTTGCCTGGCCCATATGCGAGACGTCGAACAGGCCCGCCTTGTCGCGCGTGTGCAGATGCTCGCCCAGCACGCCCTGCGGATACTGCACCGGCATGGCATAGCCGGCGAACGGCACCATGCGGGCGCCCAACTCACGGTGCAGCGCGTCCAGCGGTGTCGTATTCAGGTCTTCGCTCATTTTGGCTCCGCGCACAGGTCATCCGCAGCGAATTGCTGCCTGGGTGACCCCCCTCTGTCGCGGAACCTGAGAGATTCAGGCGGTGATTGCGCCTTTACTCCGTCGGTGCGGGGGCGATCGGTGCTCCCGGCTTTCCAGAGAATCGTGCCCCTGTCGCGGTCCGTTTGCCTGAGCGTTTCCGGGGGCCGGTTGCGCCTTCGGCGGCGGCGTCAAGCACGGCCGCTCTCTCCCGCGTGGGATATTCGAATGTCACGGTTGTGACGCAACAGCGCAGCCCGGGCAACCACTCTCTTGCATCACGCCGCACAATCCTGTCCGGTTCGCACAACATGCACCCACCCGAAGCCCTGCTGTCCGATGAGTTCGACCCCGGTTTCCGCACAAGCCTGGAGGCGCTGATCCGCCTCAGGCGCGATGTGCGGCATTTCCGCACCGATACCGTGCCACAGGCAACGCTGACACGGCTGTTCAACCTGGCCGGCCTCGCGCCCTCGGTGGGGCTGAGCCAGCCCTGGCGCTTCGTGCTGGTGGAGGATGCGGCACGGCGGGCCGCCATCCGTGCCAACTTCACCCAGGCCAATGCCGCCGCCCTGGCCCAGCAATCCGCCGCGCGCGCCGGCCTCTATGCCCGGCTGAAACTCGCAGGTTTGGACCAGGCCCCGGTGCAGTTCGCCCTGTTCTGCGACCCCGACCCAGAACAGGGCGGCGGCCTCGGCCGGCGCACCATGCCGCAGACGCTCGCCTATTCCTGCGTGATGGCGCTGCACACGCTGTGGTTGGCGGCCCGTGCCGAAGGGCTCGGCCTGGGCTGGGTCTCAATCCTCGACCCCAGCGGCATGGCCGCCCTGCTGGATGTGCCCCATGCCTGGCAGTTCATCGGCCATTTCTGCCTCGGCCACCCCGCCACGCATGACAGCGTGCCGGAGCTGGAACGCGAAGGCTGGGAAACCCGCCGCGCCGTGCAGGTGCTCACAAGGTGATCTGACCGTCATCGCGAGCGGAGCGAAGCAATCCACCGAACCATGGGTCGGCTTTGCGTTGGATCGCGTCCCTCCGCGCGCAAGGATTCGAGAAGACCAGGCCCGCGCACCCGTAGGGCGGAAGCGCGTAGCGCCTCCGCCATCCCGCCCGGCAACGTCCCGTCAGATCACCAGCTCGATCAAAAACGGCCCCGGCCGGGCGTTCACGGCGGCGAACACATCGTTGAACGTCTCCATGTCCGTCACCCGCGCCGCGTCCACGCCCTGGCCCTGCGCCAGCTTCACCCAGTCCAGATCCGGATTGCCGAGATCCATCATGTCCAGCGCGGTGCGGCCCGGATTGGCGCCCACATTGGCAAGCTCACCCAGCAGAATGGCGTATTTGCGGTTGGAGAGGATGATCGTCGTCACATCCAGCCGCTCGCGCGCCTGGGTCCACAGCGCCTGCAGCGTGTACATCGCCGAGCCATCGGCCTGCAGCGTCACCACACGCCGTCCAGGCGCGCCCACGGCAGCCCCGGTGGACAGCGGCAGCCCGTCCCCGATCGCGCCACCGGTCAGCGCCAGCCAGTCATGCGCCAGCGCCCCATGCGTGCCCGGATACAGGCCGCGTCCGAAGGAGATGCTCTCATCCACCACCACCGCGTGTTCCGGCAGCAAGGCCGCAAGCGACTGGCCAAGCGCCTCGCTGGTCACCGCACCGGTGGCAGGCGGCGTCAGATCGCGCGCCTGAGCCGCCACCGGCTTGGCGCCCAGCTCATCGGCCAACGCCGCAAGCGTTGCCGGCAGATCATGCTCGACGCGCGCCAGCACCACCACATTGGCATCGGCCGGTGTCAGCACGCCGGGCTTGCCGGGATAGGCGAAGAACCCCACCGGCAGCTGCGCCCCCACCAGCACCACATGCTTCACCCCGGCCAACGCCGCCACCGCCTGATCCACCACATAGGGGATGCGCGGGATGGAATGCCGCCCCACGCCGCGCTCGATGCGGTTGTTGGAGCCCTGCGCCCACAGCGCCACGCCATACTCCGTGGCAATGGCTGCGGCATGCGCCAATGGCGCCTCGCGCAGCGCGCGATTGCCGATCACCATCGCCACCTTTTCACCGGCCTGGCGTGCGGCGCGCAGCAGCCGCGCCACATTGCCGATCGCATGCGGATCGGCCGGCACCGGCGCCACGCGGGGCAACGGTGCCGCCACCACGCCGCCCTCATCCCAGCACGTGTCAGACGGCAGGATCAGCGTTGCGATCATCCCGCCCGGGCCCATCGCCGCCTGCACCGCCACCGCCGCATCCGCGCCCACGTCGCTTGCCTTCGACGCCGTGCGCACCCAGCCGGAGACAGCCCGCGCGAACCCCTCGGTGTCCGCCGTCAGCGGCGCGTCCAGCTTGCGGTGATAGGTGGCCTGATCGCCCACGCAATTGACCATCATGGTGTGCGCCCGCCTGCCGTTGTGCAGATTGGACAGGCCATTGGCCAGGCCCGGCCCGCAATGCAGCAGCGTCGCCGCCGGCTTGTCCGCCATCCGCGCATAGCCATCCGCCGCCCCCGTCACCACGCCCTCGAACAGGCCCAGCACACAGCGCATGCCGGGAATCCGGTCGAGGGCGGCCACGAAATGCATCTCGCTGGTGCCGGGATTGGCAAAACACGTGTCAACGCCGCTCGCCAGCAGCGTGTGAACCAGACTCTCGGCACCGTTCATGGACATCAATCTCCCGCGTTGTTACCGATACACTCGACGCCCCGGCAGATGGGCGCAAGATGTGGAGAGCGCCCGATGAACATCCTGTACCCAACCCGCATGTACCCCGATGAAACCGTCGAGCGGGAGGTGTTCGGGCCCGATGCCAGCATCGTCGTGCGCAATGCCGAAACATTGGCCGATCTCGATCAGGCGGACCGCGATGCCTGCGAGGGGCTGATGATCTTCCGCCAGTTCGCCCCCGGCACGGAACTGGCCAAATTCCCCAGGCTGCGCGCGGTGGTGCGCATGGGCGTGGGCTATGACCGGGTCGATCGCGCCTGGTGCGCCGCCCACAACGTGGTGGTCTGCAACGTGCCGGATTACGGCACGATGGAGGTGGCCGACCACGCCATCGCCCTCACCCTCGCGCTGCGCCGCGGCATCGTGCTCTACCACGAAACCCAGGCCACCCACGCCCCTGCCCCCTGGACCGAGATCGTAACCCCGCTGATCCGCCGCCTGTCGCATCAGGTGTTCGGCATCGTGGGGCTCGGCCGCATCGGCACCGCGGTGGCCCTGCGCGCCAAGGCGCTGGGATTCGATGTGGTGTTCTTCGATCCGCTGAAATCCAACGGCTCGGACCTTGCCATCGGCATCAGGCGTGCGGCCACCCTCGATGATCTGCTGCGCCAGGCTGATGTGCTGAGCCTGCACGCGCCGCAGACACCCGAGACGATCGATCTGATCGGCGCGCGCGAACTGGCACTGCTGCCCGAGGGCGCCGTGCTGATCAACACCGCCCGCGGCCGCATCGTCGATCTGGACGCGCTGGAGGGCGCACTGCGCTCCAACCACCTGGCCGGCGCGGGGCTGGACGTGATCCCGGTCGAACCGCCGGTCGACCCCATCCCATCCCTGCTGCGGCAGTATCGCGACCGGGCGGACTGGCTGCGCGGCCGGCTGATCATCACCCCGCACGCCGCCTATCACACCGCCGCCGCCTGGGCCGATATCCGCCGCAAATCCGCCGAGACGATGGCGGCCGCCCTGTCCAACCGGCCGCAGAACGTGATCGAGCCAGGCTCCTACTGAGGCGCGCAGCCGCTGCTGGTCGCGCGCCAGCGTGCCGCAGTCAGCACCGGCACACCGTCACGCTGGCGCCAGAGCGTGATCTCGGGTGGACCGCGATCGATCTGCGCGGTCCAGTCCGCCAACCGCTGATGCCGCGCGGCATCGGCGCCGATCTCGCTCAGCGCCAGCAGCACGTCCTGCCCGCTGC
>CAIYCW010000042.1 GCA_903924855.1 uncultured Rhodospirillales bacterium
ACTCGAACCCGGCCGCCACAAGGGCTATCTCGAACTGCACATCGAACAGGGCACCAGGCTGGAACAGGCCGGCCACCACGCAGGCGTCGTCACCGGCATCGTCGCCATCTGGCAGTTCAAGATCGTCTTCGAAGGCATGCAAGACCATGCCGGCGGCACCACCATGGCCGAACGCCGCGATGCCGGCCTGTCCGCCGTGCGCCTGCTCGCCGCCATCGACCAGGAATTCCCGAAACATTGCGGCCCCCACACGGTCTGGACCTGCGGCCGCATCGCGCTCGACCCCGGCGCCCCCTCAATCATCCCAGGCTCGGCCGAGGTGCTGTTCCAGATCCGCGACATCGAGCTCGCAACCCTCGAACGCCTGCACGAGCTGCTCCAGCGCCTGGTGCAGGAAAGCAACCGCCGCGAACGTTGCCCCGCAACCCTCACCCAGCTCAGCCGCTCGCTGCCGGCCATGTGCGACCCGGAGCTGATGGCCTGTCTGGACGCCGCCTGCGAACAACACAGCCCCGGCGCCTGGCACCGCCTGCAAAGCGGCGCCGGTCACGACGCGCAATACATGGCCCGCGTCATGCCCTCCGCCATGCTCTTCACCCCCAGCATCGGTGGCATCAGCCATCACTGGGCAGAGGACACCAAGGAGGAAGACCTCGCCTTGTGCTGCCAGATCCTGGCCACGGCCGCCGAAAAATACCTGGCAAGCTGACCCGCTTTGCATCCACACGCCGCCCGCGCCGGTAACGCGGGCGGCGCCCTTCAACCTCCTGCCCGAGCCCGAAACATGGTCCGATCGATGCGCAACGCCCTGTTCTGCCTCGTCCTCCTGCTCGGCCTCACCCAGGCAGGCCAAACCCACGCCCAATCCGAAGCCGACCGCGCCGCCATCCAGGGCGTCATCAGCCACCAGTTACAGGCCTTCCAGCGGGACGACGCCGACACCGCCTTCGCCGACGCCTCCCCCGGCATCCAGGCGCAGTTCGGCACGCCGGAAAACTTCCTCGCCATGGTCGAACGCGGCTACCCCCCCGTCTACCGCCCCCGCCAACGCAGCTTCGGCGAACTGCACAGCGAGGACGGCGACCTCATCCAGGATGTCGACATCATCGCAACCGATGGCAGCCTGTGGCGGGCACTCTACGCCATGGAACAACAACCCGACGGCAGCTGGAAAATCAGCGGCTGCCAGCTGGTGCGGGCCCCGAGCGTGGGGGCTTAGCGTCCACAGGCTCGAAGCAAGAAAGCGATTCTTCTTTTTGTGAACAAAAAGAAGCAAAAAAACTTTATCCGTTTGGCTGACGGAGAGGCTCGTCTCAAGCTGGCAAAAGCCGGCGCCTTGGTGCATCCATTTGTGCCATGCGCCCGATCTCCCTTGCCCACCTCACCGCCATCAACACGCCCCCGCCGGCGCTGATCCGCATGGCGCACCGCGCCGGCTACAGCAGCGTGGGCCTGCGCCTCATCGCCGTCACCGCGGACACGCCGGGCTACCCCCTGATGTCCGACCCCGCGATGCTGCGCGAAACCAAGGCTGCCATCGCCGAGACCGGCGTTGCCGTCTCGGACATCGAATTCGTCAAGATCACCCCGGAGATCGATATCCAGGCGCTCGAACCCTTCGTCGCCACCGGCTCCGAACTCGGCGCCAAATACATCATCACCGCCCCCTACGACCCCGACCTCTCCCGCCTCGCCGACCGCCTCGCCGCCATGAGCGATCTCAGCCAGCGCCACGGGCTGCGCGCCATCCTCGAATTCTTCCCCTGGACCGAAGTCCCAAGCCTTGCCGCCGCCGCCGCCGTCTTGGCCGAAGCCAACCGCGACGAGCTCGGCATCCTGGTGGACACGCTGCACTTCGCCCGTTCCCCCAGCAGCCTGGACCAGTTCGAAGGCCTGCCCGCCAGCCGCTTCCCCTTCATGCATCTGTGCGACGCCCCTGCCGGCACCTCCTTCACCCGCGAACAGCTCTTCCACGCCGGCCGCGTCGAACGCCTGCCGCCGGGGGAGGGCGGGATCGACATCAAACCCATCCTCGCCCATCTGCCGCCCGGCATCCCGGTGGCCCTCGAAGTGCCGATGACCGCCATGGCGGCCGAACAGGGGGAGGAAGCGGTGGTGCGCCGCGTCATCGCCGCCGCCCGGAAACTCCTCGCCGAATGAGCCAGGCCGCCGCCACGGAATGCGACCTGCTGGTCATCGGCTCCGGCGCCGGCGGCCTCTCCGCCGCCGTCACCGCCGCCGCCTCCGGCCTCAAGGTGATCGTCGCCGAGAAGGAGGCAACACTTGGCGGCACCACCGCCTGGTCCGGCGGCTGGATGTGGGCGCCGGGCAATCCTGTCGCCATCCGCGCCGGCATCACCGAAGCGCCGGACGCCCCGCTCACCTATCTGCGCCACGTGCTCGGCAACAACTTCAACGAAGCCCGTGTGCGCGCCTTCCTCAACGCAGCGCCGCAGATGGTCGCATTCTTCGAGGCCAACACCGCCCTGCAATTCGAAGGCGGCCTGCGCATCCCGGACACGTACGGCACCATGCCAGGTGCCGGCACCGGCGGGCGCTCCGTCATCGCCAAACCCTATGACGCCCGCGCCCTCGGCGATCTGCTCCCCCTCCTGCGCCGCCCGCTGCGCGAAACCACCTTTCTCGGCATGACCATCCAGGCCGGCCCCGACCTTGCCGCCTTCATGAACGTCACCCGTTCCGCCAAGGCCTTCCTCCACGTGGCGCGCCGTTTCAGCCGCCACCTCGCCGATCTTGCCCTGCACGGCCGCGGCCTGCAGCTGCGCAACGGCCAGGCCCTCATCGGCCGCCTGCTGCGCTCCGCCGCCGATCGCGGCGTCGAATTCCGCCCGAACGCGCCGGCCCTGCGCCTGCTGCAATCCGATGGCCGCGTCACCGGCGCCGTCCTCGGCACCCAAACCGGCGAGATCACCATCCACGCACGCCGCGGCGTCGTCCTCGCCGCCGGCGGCTACCCGCATGACGCCACCCGCCGCGCCGAGACCTTCCCCGTCAATCAATCCCATCTCACCGTGGCAAGCCCGTCCGCCACCGGAGACGGGCTGCGCCTCGGCGAACAGGCAGGCGGCATCGTCGACCAAAGCCTCGCCGCCCCCGCCGCCTATTGCCCGGTCTCGCTCGTCACCCATCCGGATGGCAGCATCGGCCGCTTCCCCCACATCATCGAGCGCGGCAAACCCGGCATCATCGGCGTGCTGGCGAACGGCAAACGCTTCTGCAACGAGGGGGAGGGCTATCACGACTATGTTCTGGCCATGCTCGGTGCCATCCCGCCCGGCCAGGAAGCTGCCTCCTGGCTGATCTGCTCCCGTGCCTTCCAGCGCCGCTACGGCCTTGGCATCGCAAGGCCGGCGCCCATTCCGGAGCGCCCCTATATCAGATCCGACTATCTCAAAACCGGCCGCACGGTGCGCGAGTTGGCCCAGGCCTGCGGCATCGATCCGGACGGTCTGGAAGCCACAATCACCACCTTCAACGATCATGCCAGGCAGGGCGAAGACCCCGCATTCGGCCGTGGCACCACCGCCTATCACCGCCTGCAGGGCGATGCGAAACACCTTCCCAACCCCTGCGTGGCGCCCATCGAGCCCGGCCCATTCTACGCGGTGAAGGTGGTCCCTGGCAGTTTCGGCACCTTCGCGGGCCTTGCCACGGATGAGCATGCAAGGGTGCTGAATTCCCAAGGTCAGCCGATTCCCGGCCTCTACGCCGCCGGCACCGACATGGCGAGCGTGATGGGCGGCCACTATCCCGCCGGCGGCATCAATCTCGGCCCCGCCATGACCTTCGGCTTCATCGCCGCCCGAACCGCAGCATCCTCGTAGGGCGGAAGTGCAAAGCACCTCCGCCGTCCCACCTCGAAGACCGCTTCCCCCTCAATAAGGCCGCCGCCCCGGCGCCGCGAAAGGCTGCTCCAACCCATCCACCGGCACATTGCGCCCATTGATCCAATGCGCCCGCGGCGAGGCCAGGAACACGATCACATCCGCCACTTCCTCCGCCGTCCCCAGCCGGCCCATCGGAAACCCGTGCGTCACATAGGAATCATACCCTGCGGGCTCCGCCTGCCGATACCGGTCCCACCCATTGCCCGGCACCAGGATCGAGCCTGGCGAGACCGTGTTCACCCGGATGCGCTGCGCCCACAGATCCAGCGCCCATAATTCGGTATCAAAGATCAACGCCGCCTTCGCCGCCCCGTACTGCCCGCTGCCCGCCAGCTGCGGCGTCCAGCCCGAGATGGACGCCACATTGACGATCGCCGGGCTCTCCCGCCCCGCCATCACCGGGGCCGAAAGCCGCATCATCCGCACCGTCTGCAGCAGGTTCACTTCCAGCGTGCGGCGCCAATCCTCATCGCTGCTCTCCAACAGGCGCCGCCCCCCGCCGGAGCCGCCCACATTGTTGACCAGCACATCAATCCCGCCCTGCGCGGCCACCGCTGCCTCCACCAGGCGCTGCGCCTCCTCCGGCACCGTCACATCCGCCACCACCGCCGTCACCGATGCGGCGGTCTTGCGCAAGATCTCGGCGGACGCCTCCAGATCAGCCGCATTGCGCGCCGAGATCACCAGATGGCATCCCTCCGCCGCAAAGCTCGAAGCTGTCGCAAGCCCAATCCCCCGGCTCGCCCCGGTCACCAAAGCCACCTTGCCCGCCAGACCCAGATTCATCGCACCCGCCCCCGTTGCCCACCCCCATGATGCAAACACCCGGCCAGCCTCAACCTCGCCCGCCCCAATAGGTCCCTGTGAAGGTAGGGTAGCAATTTAATACAATACAATCGGCTATTTTCAGAAATCTATGTTTATATAAAAATGTCGTTTCGATAAATATATGTAGAAATTTTTAAATTATGTTGATTAAATGGCTGAAAAAAATTTTTCGTCAACTAGCACGCTTTCAATTGTTTTTGTTTCGATGGTGACCCCAAGGCGATTTGATTTCAAAAGTTCGCAAAATGCCTCTCCGTCAATCAAATCAATGGCCGGTGCGCCATCGCGCGTGGCCTCCTTGCGAGCCTCTGCCGTGAACGATCCGGTGGTGATGATAAGACCTTTATCTGCCCGCCCTTGCATCGCCCCTCGAAAGTTCCGGACGACCTCCGAGCCCACGGATCCCTTCCATCGTTTGCATTGGAACAAGACCTGAAACGAGATCAGGTTCATGCGCAGAACGCCGGCCCCATCAATGCCGCCATCTCCGGATTTCCCCGTAACTTCCACACGGGTGAAACCGCATTCACGCAAAAGCCGCTGGCAAAGCCGCTCAAAAGCCGCTGGTTCAATGCCCTGAATGCAATGAAGCAGCTGATCGGCCCAGCCAAGAGAACCTTCGTTGGATGGCTCTTGGTCAGTCCCGGTTTCGTCTATTCCTTGAGACGATTTTTTGGCCAGCTGCCAGTCCTTGTAGGCTGCTTCAACCGCCAGCTTCAGACTTTTGTTGGGTTGATCCGCCGCAAGGCGCCCCTCTTCTGTCAGCACCCAGACACCGCGGTTGGGATTGGCCAGAAACCCAGCCAACTTTAAAAAACTGCGTGCCCAGGACATTCTGTGGGCCAAAACAGGCGCACCACTTTTGGGATATGTTATATCGAGCATCGCCGACGTCGCGCCGATCGTGGATATCAAGGCGTCGTCAATTTCTTCGATGGTGCCGGAGCCTCCCAATGCTCGGATCGCCTTCAAAGTTGGCTCAAACAAGTCATTATACTTTGGAAGAAGGGCCTTTTGGCTCACGATCACCATCCAGATATTGCTATTATGGCAGTCCCATAGGGTAGGACGCGCTTTGGCGTCCCACCATTCACCCCGCCGTCAAATCCTTGCGGAAATACACCCGCCGCAACCCGCGCTCCTCCGCGCGATGCGTCTCCACATATCCAAGCCGCTGATACAGCGCGATATTCTCCACCATCGCCACATTGGTATAAAGCCGGATCGCTGGAAGCCCCGCCGCACGCGCCGCAGCCTCGGCAAAGCGCAGCAACACCCCGCCATAGCCGCGCCCCTGCGCCTCCGGATGCACGGCGATATTGTCCAGCAGCATCGCATCCGCCTCGGCGATCAGCACCAGGCAGGCCAGCACGCGCCCGTCCTCCTCCAGCACATGCACCACGCCATCCGCGATCCGCGCCGCGTAATCATCATCCATCGGCCCGGGCCTGCGCCCGATCCGCGGAATATAGCCGGCATAGGCCAGCTCCACGATCGCCTGCACCGCCGTCAGATCACCGGACACCGCCGCGCGAACAACACCCGTCACCGTTTCAACACGCCCACACGCCTCCTCAACGCCTTAGGTGGTCTGTCCCACCCGTCCCGCGATCCCCAGGAACACCATCACCGCCTGATTGATGCGCATCAGATCGCCGGCCTCAACCTGCCCAATCCGCACGCCCAGCTTGGCGCGCTGCACGGTGGTGATCTTGTCGACCATGATATGGCTTGCAGCCCGCAGCCCATTCCCGGCAGATGGCGCCAACGCCACGCGAAACATCACATCACTTGGCCCAACGCTGGTCAGCCCGCACACGGTCACCGACTCCGTCGCGTCGAACCGGTCATCCTGCAAGATCACCACGGGCCGCGGCTTGGAGGCATAGTCACGCCCACCCGAAACCGTCCAGATCTCGCCACGCCTCACGCATCCCACCAGTCAGAGATCGCGTCGATGAACGCCTGATCCTCTGCCTCATGGGGGGATTGCGCCACCAGCAGCGACTGCCGCCGCGCCTCGGCGATGAAATCCGGGCTGTCCATGTCCGGCAGCCAGAACTGCACCGGCCGCAACCCCATCGCCCGCAGCCGCGCACGATGCGCGCGCACCTTGTCCGCGGAGGAACGGGGCGGCTTGAAGGTGGGCTGTGACATGAGACGCATCCGAGTAGATTACATGTAACCTATCGCCCGATATGCCGGCTCACCAGTGAATTCGCCATCAACGCGCCAGACGGAGATCAGCGGCACGAACCGCGCCCGTCACCGCACAAACACGCTCACACTCTCCAGCCGTGCCGACCACAGAAACTGGTCCACCGCCACCGTGCTCTCAAGCTTAAAGCCCGCCTGCTTCAGCATCAGCGCATCCCGCGTCAGCGCCCCCGGATTGCAGCTCACATAGATCACCTTCTTGATCTTGCTGGCCGCGATCTGCGCCGTCTGCGTCTCCGCCCCGCCATGCGGCGGATCGAGCACCACCACGTTGAACGCGTCGATCTCCTTGGCTGAAAGCGGCCTGCGCTGCAGATCGCGCTGCTCCACCGTGATCCGCCCGGTCTGCCCCGTCGCATTGGCCGCGGCCTTCAGCGCGCCACTCGCCTCGGTGTCGCCCTCCACCGCATGCACGCGCATCTGCTTCACAATGGCAAAGGTCAGCGTGCCGCTGCCGGCATAAAGCTCCAGCACGCGCGATTTCGCCGTGGGTTTGGCCGGCAACGCCGCCATCACGGCGGCAATGATCGCAGCCTCCCCAGGGCGGGAGGCCTGCAGAAACCCGCCCGCAGGCGGCACCACCGGAGTGCCCGAAAAATCCGTGGTCGCCGGCCGCAGCAGCGCCGCCGTCTCCGGCAGACCCGTGTTGTGCGCCCACATCACCCGCGGCATGCCATGCTCGGTGGCAAACGCCGCAAGCCGTGTCCGGTCCACCACGCTCAGCGGCCGATCGGTGCGCAGCAGCAGATCCGGCCCCGAATCCAGCAGATTCACAATCGCCGAGCCCTCGCGCCCAAGCGCGTTCAACCCACGAAACAACGCCCGCATCGGCGCGATCAGCCCGAACAGGGTCGGATGCAACACATGGCATTCCGTAAGGTCGATCACCTCCGAGCCGCGCATCGCATGCAGCCCCAGCGTGATGCCGCCCTGGCGCAGCCCGATCTCGCGCCGGATCGCCAGATCCATCCGCCGCCGCGCCCCCGGCGGCGTCTCCACCATCGCCCCGACCTCAGGGCTGAACCCCGCCCGCCGCAAGGCGGCCGTCAGCAGATGCGTCTTCCAGGCCAGATATTCGGGCTTGGCGTAATGCTGCAGCGAACACCCGCCACACACGCCGAAATGCAGACAGGGCGGCTCCACACGATGCGGGCTCGGCTCGCTGATCCGGTCCGCATGCGCCGCAAACCCCTCGCCGCGCTTGCCCACCGGCCGCGCCAGCACCTGCTCATCCGGCAACACGAACGGCACATAGACCCGCTCGCCACCTGGCAGCTCGGCCACGCCGTCGCCATCACTGCCAAGGCGTTGGATGCGGATTTCAGCGGGCTCGGGCAGCTTGACCAAGGGTTTCAAGAAAAAAGACCTTCATCCATTGGGCGCGTGCCGATCCTGGGAGCGCGAAGCCCAATGTCTAAAAGTTTTTTGGTTCTTTTTTTCAAAAAAGAACCGCTTGCCTTATACCCCAAACGCCGAAAGCCCTGTCTGCGCGCGGCCCAGAATGAGCGCATGCACATCATGCGTGCCCTCATAGGTGTTCACCGCCTCCAGGTTCATCACATGGCGGATGACATGATACTCATCGGCAATCCCGTTGCCGCCATGCATGTCGCGCGACATCCGGGCGATATCGAGCGCCTTGCCGCAGGAGTTGCGCTTCACCAGGCTGATCATCACAGGCGCCGCCTTGTGCTGATCCATCAGCCGCCCGACCTGCAGCACCGCCTGCAGCCCGATGCTGATCTCGGTCTGCATGTCCGCCAGCTTCTTCTGGATCAGCTGGGTTGCCGCCAGCGGCCGGCCGAACATCATGCGGTTCATCGTATAGTCGCGCGCCGCATGCCAGCAGAACTCGGCAGCGCCCAGCGCCCCCCAGGAGATGCCATAGCGCGCGCGGTTCAGGCACGAGAACGGGCCCTTCAGCCCGCGCACATTGAGCATGTTCTCCGCCGGCACGAACACATCCTGCATCATGATCATGCCGGTGATGCTGGCGCGCAGGCTGAACTTGCCCTCGATCTTGGGCGCGGACAGCCCCGCCATGCCCTTTTCGAGCACATAGCCGCGGATATCGCCGGCCTCATCCTTCGCCCACACCACGAACACATCGGCGATCGGCGAGTTGGAAATCCAGGTCTTCGAGCCGTTGAGCACAAACCCGCCATCGACGGCCTTCGCCCGCGTGCGCATCGAGGCCGGGTCAGACCCCGCATCCGGCTCGGTCAGCCCGAAGCAGCCGACATACTCGCCCTTCGCCATCTTCGGCAGCAGCCGGTCCTTCAGCGCATCCGCGCCATAGGCATGGATCGGAAACATCGCCAGCGAGGACTGCACCGAGAACGCGCTGCGATAGCCGCTGTCCACCCGCTCCACCTCGCGTGAGATCAGCCCGTAGGAGACATAGTTGATGCCGGCGCAGCCATGGCTATCAAGTGTCGCCCCCAGAAACCCCATCTCGCCCATCTCGTTCATGATCTCGCGATCGAACGTCTCATGGCGGTTGGCCATCAGCACGCGGGGGAAGAGCTTTTCCTGGCAGTATTGATGGGCGGCATCGCGGATCGCGCGTTCGTCCTCGCTCAGCTGGTCATTGAGAAGCAGCGCGTCGTCCCATTGAAAGGGCGGCAGGCTGGAGGTTTTCCCGGTGGCCGGCTTGGCGATGACGTTCATCCAACGCTCCGTGTTCTGGTTTTTATTCGTGTGTCTCAGGCACAACAATGACCGGCTGCACCATCACCTTGGCCTCCGGCTCAACCGGAGTCTCGGTGTGAACCGACTGCTGGATCTCGGAGGCTTGGGCCTCCTCCACCACCACGGCAGGCGCGGTTTCGGCAACCACCACCACCGGTTCGACCACCACAGGCTCGACCACCACAGCTTCAGGGGCCGTGGCTGCGATGGGGATCTCCACCACCTCCGGCACCGGCTTCGCCTCGGCCGCGCGCTTGCGGAAGGTCACCAGCATGAAGGCCGGAATCTCATCGCCGAAGCCCAGCACCGGCGGGCCCAGATCGTCATCGCGGCGATACCGTTCCCGGCCCCGATCACGCTCGGCAGTCCGATCAAACCGCGGCTCAGGGCGCGGGAAGCGCTCGGCACGATCCGGCCGCTCCGCCGGGCGATCAGTACGCTCCGGCCGCGGCCCACGGCCCGGAAACGCAAGGCCGGACGGCAGCTCAGGCTGCGGCGCATCCAACGGCAGCGGCTCCACCTCACCACGGCGCGGCTTGTCCACCCGCGCGGGCCGTTCGGCACGCGCCGGGCGCTCGGCCCGCTCCGTCGGCTCTGCGCGCGCCTCAGCCTTCGGCGCCCGCTTGTCATCCCGCTTCTCGCCGGATTTCTCGGCCTTGCCCTCGGGCTTGCCGCCCCGGCCCCGGCCGCGCTTGCCGCGTCCCTCGGACCATTCAACGCTGTCCAGACCCTCGATGCCGATCAGCTCGATCTTGTTGCCGGTCAGCTTCTCGATCGCCTCCACCGCCAGACGGTCATCCGGCGTTGCCAGCATGAAGGTGCGCCCCTCACGCCCGGCGCGCCCGGTGCGGCCGATGCGGTGCACGTAATCCTCGGCATGGATCGGAACGTCGAAGTTGAACACATGGCTCAACCCGCCAATGTCGATCCCGCGCGCCGCCACATCCGAGCAGCAAAGCAGCCGCAGCTCGCCGGCCTTGAACTTCTCAAGCGTTGCAAACCGCACCGATTGCGGCATGTCGCCATGCAGCGCGCCCACCGAAAAGCCGTGCCGCGTCAGCGACTTCAGCAGAATATCCACGTCCTTCTTGCGGTTGCAGAAGATCAGCGCGTTCTGCACATCCTCGGAGCGGATCAGCCGGCGCAGCGCCTCGCGCTTGTCGTGCTCGGCCACCATCACCAGGCGCGAGGTGATCGTCGTCGCAACCGAGGCCGGCTTGGAGACGGTGATCTCCTTCGGGTTCTGCAGGAATGCATCCGCCAGCCGCTTGATCTCGGGCGCCATCGTCGCCGAGAAGAACAGCGTCTGCCGGTTGGGCGGCAGCATCGCCACGATCTTCTCGACATCCGGGATGAAGCCCATGTCGAGCATCCGGTCGGCCTCGTCGATCACCAGAACCGAGGTCTGCGTCAGCAGCATCCCGCCGCGCTCGAACATGTCGATCAGCCGGCCCGGCGTTGCGATCAGCACGTCCACGCCCTTGTTCAGCAGGTCCTTCTGATCGGACATGCTCTCGCCGCCGATGATCAGCGCGTGGGTGAGCTTCAGATACTTGCCGTATTTGACGAAATTCTCCGCCACCTGCAACGCCAGCTCGCGTGTCGGCTCCAGGATCAGGCTGCGCGGCATGCGCGCCCGCGCCCGGCTGCCCTGGAGAATGTCGATCATCGGCAGGGTGAAGCTGGCCGTCTTGCCGGTGCCGGTTTGCGCGCAGCCCAGCACGTCCCGGCCCATCAGCACGAACGGGATCGCCTGCGCCTGGATCGGCGTGGGGTCGTTGTAGCCCATCTCGGCCACCGCCCGCAGAATGGGCTCTGACAGGCCAAGGGCTGCAAAGCCGTTCTCGACCGGCGTTGCTTCAACCGCCTCGTCGCTCCCGGTCTCGGAGACGACGGCAATCTCAGCATCCGGTGCCGGCTCTTCCGCGATCAGATCGGTCTGCGCGGCGGGTGCGATCTCCGTCGGCTCCACCGGCTGCTCGGCAGCCAGTTCCAGCGCCATCTGTGGCGGCATCTCCACCGCGATTGCGGCGTGTTCGGTCTCTTGCGGCGTTTGGGTCTCGATCAAGTGATATGTGCTTTCCAGGCGGCACGCCTCGGCGCGCACGGCAAATCGCGCTCAACAGCGCGCATGACGCGTCGTATCCGGAAACGGGGCTGAAAAGTCAAGGTTGGCGCCGCACCCAGAGGCGCATAGAAGCCCACCATGAGCGAGACCATCCTGCTGCTGCCCGGCCTTCTGTGCGACGCGCGCCTGTGGCGCGACACGCTTGCCGCATTTCCCAACGCCGTTGTGGCCGATCTGACACAGGACAGCAGCGTGGACGCCATGGCCGCCCGCGCCCTCTCCCACATGCCCGGCCGCTTCGCGCTGTGCGGCCTGTCGATGGGCGGCTACGTCGCCCACGCCGTCATGCGTCTCGCGCCCGAGCGCGTCACCCGCCTTTGCCTGATGGACACTTCCGCCCGGCCTGACACGCCGGACCAGGCGCGCAGGCGGCGCGGCCTGATGGCGATGACCCGCGGCAACCGCTTCCGCGGCGTCACGCCTCGGCTGCTGCCGCAACTCCTGCATCCGGACCATCTCACCAACACCGAACTCTGCCAGGACGTGCTGGACATGGCCGAACGCGTCGGCCGGGACGCGTTTCTGCGCCAGCAGGAAGCCATCCTCACACGGCCGGACAGCAGGCCCGATCTCGCCCGCATCTCTGTCCCCACATTCATCGCAGCCGGCGAGGCCGATATCCTCACGCCGCCTGATCTGGCGCGCGAGATGGCCGATCTGGTGCCCCAGGCCAGGCTGCACATCCTGCCCAACTGCGCCCATCTGCCACCGATGGAACAGCCGGCTGACACAAATGCAATGCTTCGTGACTGGCTCTCGTCAGGTTCAGCAGTGTAAACACAGAGCACCCAGTTCAGCATTGTGAGGTCATTGTCATGCGCAAATTCCTGCTCGGCACCGCTGTCGCGGCTGTTGCAGCCGGTCTCGCCTTGGTTCCCGGCACCGCGAACGCCTGGTGGCATGGCGGGTTCTATGGCCCGCGCGTGGTGTTCTTCGGCCCGCCGGTGATCTACGGGCCACCGCCGCCGGTCTATTACGCACCGCCACCCGTGGTCTACGCCCCCGCCCCTCCGGCCGGCCAGACCTGCTACGCCGGTGCCTATGTCTGCCCGCTCGACCAGCCCACCCCGGTCAATGGCGGCTGCTCCTGCCCGACCAATCAGGGCCGGGCCTACGGAAGGGCACGCTGACGGCGGGGCCATCACTGCGGCCCGCTCAACTCACTCCGCCGGCGCCGGTTTTACCACCGGCGCCGGTTTTGTTTTCTTCCTGAACTGCAAGGCCAGATAGATTGACGGCGTGGTGTACAGCGTCAGGAACTGAGACACCACCAACCCGCCCGCGATCGCCACCCCCAGCGGCTGGCGCAATTCCGATCCCGCCCCCAGCGAGAACACCAGAGGCAGCGCTCCCAGCAGAGCCGCAAGCGTTGTCATGATGATCGGCCTGAACCGCTCCAGACACGCCGCATGGATCGCCTCGCGCGGCGTGCGCCCGTGCTGGCGCTCCTCCTCCAGCGCGAAATCCACCAGCATGATGGCGTTCTTCTTCACAATGCCCATCAGCAACAGAATGCCGATGATCCCCATGATCGAGAAATCCGTCCCCGTCGCCAGCATGGCCAGCAACGCACCAAGCCCCGCCGAAGGCAGGGTGGAGATGATGGTGATCGGCTGCGTCAGGCTCTCATACAGAACGCCCAGGATGATGTAGATCGACAGAAACGCGGCTGCGATCAGGAAAGGCTGTGAATCGAGGCTGCTCTTCAGAAACGTCGCATTGCCGCCGAACTGCACATGCAGCGTGTCCGGCAGCCGCATCTCATCCAGCGCCTTCTGGATCGCCACCAGAGCCGGCCCCAGCGGCGCATTGGGCGGCGTGTAGAAATCGATCGTCGTGGACGGGATCTCGCCCTGATGCTTCACCGCCAGCGCCGCCGTGCCGGAAACCGTTTTCACCACGCTGCGCAACGGCAGCTGCACGCCACCGGCCCCCGGCACAAAGATCCGGTCCAGCGAGGACGGATCCAGCTGCAGCGCGGGCAGCGTCTCCTCCACCACGCGATACTGGTTGCGATCGGTGTAGATGATCGAGATCTGCCGCTGCGAGAACGCGTTGCTCATCGCGTTGTCGATCGCCGCCACCGACACGCCGAGCCTCGATGCGGCCTGGCGGTCGATCACCACATTGGTCTGCGGCCCCGCCCGATCCATGTCGGAGGTGACATCGTTGATGCCATCCACCGTGCGCAGCTTGTCCGCCACCTTCGCGGCCCACTCCCGCAGCTCGCCCAGATCCTCATCCAGCAGATTGACCTCGTTGGACGAGCCACCCCGCCCGCCGCCGCGCAGATCCTGCACCGAGTAGAGAAACGTCTGAATCCCGGCCAGCGCCTGCAGCTTCGGCCGCAGCCTGGCGATCACCGCCTCGGAGGATGCATCACGCTCCTTGGACGGCTTCAACCCCACCGTCAGCTGACCGCGATTGGGTGAGGAGAACCCGCCCGACACGCCGATCGTGGACCCAACGCCGGAGACCGCCGGATCGGCGTTGATGATGTCCACCACGCGCTGCTGCTGGCGCTGCATGGCGGTGAACGAGATGTCAGGGTCGGCAACCGTGGTGCCGCCGATCAACCCGGTGTCCTGCGTTGGCAGAAACCCCTTCGGCACAATGATATAAAGCCAGACCGTCAGCCCGATCACCGCGAACGTCACCAGCACCATCAGCCGGTTGTGCCGCAGCCCCCAATCGAGCGTTCCGGCATAGGCGCGCTGGCAGGCCCGAAACCCCCGATCCACAGCGCCATCGATATGCGACCACCAGGTCCGGCGCAGCGGCCGGTCGTTCATGTATTGCCCGCACATCATCGGCGTCACGCTGAGCGACACCGCGGCCGAGATCGCAATCGACAGTGCCAGGGTGGTGGCGAACTCATGCAGCAGCCGGCCCAGAATCCCGCCCATGAACAGCAGCGGGATGAACACCGCAACCAGGCTGATGCTGATCGACATCACCGTGAAACCGAGCTGCCGGGCGCCGGCAAACGCCGCCTGCATCGGCGCCATGCCGCGCTCGCGCAGCCGCACGATGTTCTCGATCATCACGATGGCATCATCGACCACAAACCCCACCGAGATGGTCAGCGCCATCAGCGAGAAATTGTCGAGCGCGAAGCCATAGAACCACATCGCAACCAGCGTGCCCGCGATCGACAGCGGCACCGTCACCGCCGCCGCAAGTGTGGGCACCATCCGGCGCATGAACAGCAGCACCACCAGCAGCACCAGGCTCACCGAGATCAACAGGGTGAACTGCACATCATCCACGCTGGCGCGGATCGTGTTGGTGCGGTCGGACAGGATGGAATAGTCGATCCCCGCCGGCATCCAGCCTTCCAGCTGCGGCAGCACCGCCTTGATGCGATCCACCGTCTCGATCACGTTGGCATCCAGCGTCTTGGTGATCGTCACCAGAATGGCAGGCTTGTCGCCCAGCGTGGCGGAAAGGCGGGTGTTGGCCACCCCGTCGATCACATGCGCCACATCCTTCAGCCGCACCGTGGCGGAGCCCGCGGATTTCAGCACGATGTCGCCATATTCCTCCGCCGTGCTCAGCTGATTGCTCAGCCCGATCGTCTCCGCCCGGTCCGGCCCCTGAAACCCGCCCAGCGCCCCGTTGGTGTTGGCGGCGCGGATCGCGGTGAACACATCCTGGCTGGACAGCCCCGAAGCCTTCAGCGCCGCGGGATTGATCTGCACCCGCACCGCGGGCTTCTCCGCCCCGTTCACCGTCACCTGCGCCACACCCTCCACCTGTGACAGGCGCTGGGCCAGGATACTGTCCGTCGCGTCATAGATGCCGGCAGCCGACAGCGTGTCCGAGGTCAGCGCCAGCGTCATGATCGGCGCCGCCGCCGGGTTGAACTTGCGAAAATACGGCCGCGCCGGCAGGTCGGATGGCAGATCGAGCGAGGCCGCGTTGATCGCCGCCTGCACATCATGGGCCGCACCGTCGATATCGCGGTTGATGTCGAACTGGATGATGATGGTGGTGCTGCCGATCACCGAGGTGGAGGTCAGCTCGGACACCCCGCCGATCTCGCCCAGATGACGTTCCAGCGGGGCCGCGATGGAATTTGCCATCGTCTCGGGATCAGCGCCCGGGCGGGCGGCGAACACCACGATGGTGGGAATGTCCACGCTGGGCAAAGGTGCCACCGGCAGGAAGTTATAGGCCACAGCGCCTGCGATCAGCATGCCGATCGCCAGCAGGAATGTGGCCACCGGCCGGCGGATGAAGGCAGCGGAGAAGCTGGTCATGCCGCTCTTCATTCCGCGGGCGACTCCACAACATCCGGCACCGGTGTCGTCCCTTCCACCCGCAGCCCCAGCCGCATGCGCAGCCGCTCGAACGCCAGATAGATCGCGGGCGTTGTGTACAGCGTCAGCAGCTGGCTCAGCAGCAGCCCGCCCACGATGGTCACCCCCAGCGGAAACCGCAGCTCGGAGCCCGAGCCCTGTTCCAGCGCCAGCGGCAATGCGCCCAGCAGTGCCGCCATCGTCGTCATCATGATCGGTCGGAACCGCAGCAGGCAGGCCTCATGGATCGCCGCCTCCGGCGACAGCCCCCGCTCCCGCTCCGCCTCGATGGCGAAGTCGATCATCATGATGGCGTTCTTCTTCACAATGCCCATCAGCAGCACCACGCCCACCAGCGCCACCAGCGACAGATCCTGCCCGGTGGCCATCAACGCCAGCAGCGCGCCGATCCCGGCGGAGGGCAGGGTGGAGATGATCGTCACCGGGTGGATGATGCTCTCATACAGCACGCCCAGGACGATATAGATCACCACCACCGCGGCCAGGATCAGCCATGGCTCGGAGGCGAGCGATTTCTGAAACTCCGCGGCGTCGCCGGAATACGTGCCGGAGATCGTGGCCGGCAGCCCGATCGTCTGCTCAGCCTTGGCAATCGCCGCCACCGCATCGCCCAGCGACTGGCCGGGGGCCAGGTTGAAGCTCAACGTCACCGACGGGAACTGCTCCTCATGCGTCACCGCCAGCGGTGCTGTGATGCGCTTCAGGCTCGCAATGGTGGACAGCGGCACCTGCGCGCCCCCGGTGCCCGGCACCCGCAGCCGCAACAGCTGGCTCGGATCGGCCAGCCACGCCGGATCGGCCTCCAGCACCACGCGATACTGGTTGGACTGCGCGAAGATGGTGGCGATCTGGCGCTGGCCGAAACTGTCGTACAGCACGTCCTGGATCGCCTGCATCGTCACACCCAGGCGCTGCGCCGTGTCGCGGTTGACATCGACGAACACCCGAAACCCCAGGTCCTGCTGATCGGTTGCCACATCCTGCAGCCCGGGCAGCGCCTGCAACTCGGTCAACAGCTTGGGCGCCCAAAGATTCAGCTCGGCCTGGTCGGTGTCGATCAGCGTGTACTGGAACTGGGTGCGGCTGATCCTTGTTCCGATCTGAATGTCCTGCACCGGCTGCATGAACACGGTAAGCCCGGTGATATCCTGCAGCTTGGCCATCAGCCGATCGACGATCACCGGGGCCGCGTCGCGCTGCGGCCGCGGCTTGAGGGCGATGGTGATGCGCCCGGTGTTCGGCGTGGCGTTGATGCTGCCCGCCCCCACAAAGCCGGACACCGCCGTCACGTCCGGATCGGCCTGGATGATGGCGGCGGCCTTCGCCTGAAGTGCCGCCATGCGCGGGATCGAGATCGACTGCTCGGCCTCGGTCACCGCCACGATCACGCCGGTGTCCTGCGGTGGCAGAAACCCCTTCGGGATCACCACATACAGCGCGATCGTGCCGAACAGCGTGCCCAGCGCCACCACCAGCACGAAACGCTGATGGCGCAGCGCCCAGCCCAGCGTGCGCCGATAGCCGCCCAGCATCGCGTCAAACCCACGCTCGGCGATGCGCCCGACCAGCCCCGGATGGGCGGCCTGATGGTTGCGCAGGAACTGGGCCGACATCATCGGCGTCAACGTCAGCGACACCACGGCCGAGACGATCACCGACACCGACAGCGTCACCGCGAACTCGCTGAACAGCCGCCCCACCACGCCTTCCATGAACAGCAGCGGGATGAACACCGCGATCAGCGAGATGGTCAGCGACACGATGGTGAAGCCGATCTGGCTGGAGCCCTTCAGCGCCGCCTCCAGCGGGCTGCAGCCCTCCTCCAGATAGCGCACCACGTTCTCGATCATCACGATGGCATCATCCACCACGAAGCCGGTGGCAACCGTCAGCGCCATCAGTGAGAGATTGTCCAGCCCGTAGCCCAGCCAAGCCATCACCCCGAAGGTGCCGATCAGCGACAGCGGCAACGCCACGGCGGGAATGATGGTGGCCCGCCAGGAGCGCAGGAACAGCCAGATCACCCCCACCACCAGCACGATGGCCAGCGCCAGGGTGAACTCCACATCCGCCACGCTGGCGCGGATCGTCTCGGTGCGGTCGGTGACGATGGACAGCTTGATGCCCGACGGCATCGCCCGCTCCAGCGCCGGCAGCGCCTGCTTCACCAGATCGACGGTGGCCACGATATTGGCCCCGGGCTGGCGCTGAATGTCGATCACCACGGCAGGCCTGCCGTTGAACGCCGCCGCCACGCGGTTGTTCTCCACGCCCCCCAGCACCGCCCCCACATCGAGCAGCCGCACCGGTGCCCCGTTGCGATAGGCGATCACCAGCGTGTTGTAGGCATCCGGCGACAGGATCTGGTCGTTGGCGCCAAGGGCGATCGCCTGGCGCGGCCCGTCAAACCCACCCTTGGCGCCATTCGCGTTGGCGGCTGCGATCGCGGTGCGCACATCCTCCATCGACAGACCATACGAGGCGAGCCGCGCCGGATCGACCCGCACCCGGATGGCCGCGCGCATGTTGCCCTGCACCGTCACCTTGCCCACGCCATCGATCTGGCTGAGCTTGGGTTGCAGCAGCGTGTCCGCGGCGTCGCTCACCTTGTCGATCGTCGCACTGTCCGAGGTCAGCGCCAGGGACAGGATCGGCGCATCCGCCGGGTTCACCTTTGAATAGACCGGGGGGTAGGGCAGGGTGCTCGGCAATGTCCCGGCCGAGGCGTTGATCGCCGCCTGCACATCCTGGCTGGCTGAGTCGATGTTGCGCGTCAGCGAGAATTGCAGCGTGATCTGGCTGGTGCCCTCGGAACTGATCGAGGTCATGCTGCTCAGCCCCTGGATCTGGCCGAACTGGCGCTCCAGCGAGGCGGTGATCAGGGTGGAGACGGTGTCCGGATTGGCGCCGGGCAGCTGGGTGGTGATCTGGATGGTGGGGAAATCCACCTGTGGCAGCGCCGAGACCGGCAGCGCCCGATAGCCCAGGCCTCCGCCGAGCAGAACCGCGATCGCCAGCAGCCAGGTAGCGATCGGGCGAACAATGAACGGGGCGGAGATGTTCACCGCGCGTCTCGGCTAGGCCGGTGCCGGCGTGGGCGCGCCCGCCGGGCGATTCGGCCGTGTGCGCGGCTTCGGCGCCGGCGCCACCGCCGCCGGATCGTCCAGATGCACGCGGCTGCCCTCGGACAGGCGAGATGCCCCATCCGTCACCACACGCTCGCCGGCGGTCAGCCCCTGGGCGATCACCACCACCGTCGCATCCTCGTGGCCGATCTGCACAACCCTGCGGCTCACCGTGTCATCAGCCCCCACAACATACACATAGGCGCCCTGTGGCCCGCGCTGGATGGTCACCGGCGGCACCGTCAGCGCCTTCATCCGCGTCTCCACCTTCAGCCGCACATTGACGAACCCGCCCGGCCAAAGCTGAAGATGTTCGTTGGGAAACCGCGCCTTCATCTTGATCGTGCCGGTGGTCGGATCGACCTGATTGTCCAGCACGATCAGCTCGCCATGATCGAGCACATTGGCCGCAGCCGGCCCGTTCGCCGCGCTGTCCTGTGCCAGCGCCAGCACCTCGGGCTTGCCCCCGCTCTGCCCGGCCACCTCCATCGCCCGCGTCACCTGGCGCAGGCTTTGCTGCGGCAGGGTGAACACCGCATCGATCGGCCTGAGTGTGGTGATCACGCAGATGCCGGTGGTGTCGGAGGCATGCACGATATTGCCCGGATCGACCTGGCGGATGCCGATCCGCCCTGCGATCGGCGCCGTGATCGTGGTGTAGCTGAGATTGACCGTGGCGGTGTCGATCTGTGCCTGATCGCCCGCCACCTGCGCCTCCATCTGCGCCACGGTGGAACGCGCGGTGTCCGCCTGCTGGGCGGAGGCATACGCGTTGGCGGCCAGCTTGGTGTAGCGGATCACGTCCAGCCGGTCATTGGCCAGCGTCGCCTCGTCCTGCGCCTTCTTTGCCTTCGCCTGATCAAGGGCGGCCTGATAGGCCCGCGGATCGATCTGCGCCAGCACCGTGCCGGCGGTCACATCCTGGCCCTCGGTGAATAGCACGCTGGCCAGCTTGCCATCGACCTGCGCCTTCACGGTCACATTGGCCGAGGCCTGGATAGTGCCCAGACCATCCAGATAGATCGGCACATCCGCGACTGCCACCGGCACCGCCAGCACCGGCACGTTGGCGTTCAGCCCGCCGCGGCGGCCCTGCGCGGTGGCATCCACCACGGCCGGGGTGCGATGACTCCACCACCAATATCCACCACCGGCGGCGGCCAGGATCAGAACCAGAAAAATCAGGCGGCGCATCAGGAAAGCCTTGTCCGGTTGGGCATCACAACACGCCCTGTAACACATGGGGGTGCGGTGGCTCGGTGTCACCCAGGCTCCAGCCCCCGCCAAGCGCCTTGTAAAGGGCGACCAGCGCCTGGAAACGGGCCAGGCGCACCTGGGCCAACGTGTCGAGATCGTTGAACAGCGTGCTCTGTGCCTGCAGCGCGGTCACGATATCGCTGGTCCCCGCCAGCACCTGGGCGCGCGCAATGTCGGAGGCGCGCTGGGCCACCGCGACCGCATCGCGTTCCAGCGTCTCCTGCTCGGTGGTGAAGCGATACTGCGTCAGCGCGTCCTCCACATCGGTGAAGGCCTGCGCCACCGTCTTGCGATAGCTGGCCACCAACTCGTCGCGCTTGGCCTGATCAAGATCGAACGTCGCCTGCTTGCTGCCATTGTCGAACAGGGTCTGGGTGGCGGAGCTTGCCGCATTGGCCAGGATCGAGGTCGGCCCGAACAGCGCGCCCAGTGCCGCGCTCTGCCAGCCGCCCTGCGCGGTCAGTTCGATCTGCGGATAGAATTCAGCGCGTGCCTCGCGCAGATTTGCCTCCGCCGCCGCCAGATTGGCCTCGGCGTTGGCAATATCCGGCCGTCGCGCCAGCAGGGCGGATGGCAGGCCCGGCGCCACTTCCGGCAGATCAAGGCTGTTCAGCGTGCCCGGCGCCACATGGATGCTCTCAGGCACCGTCCCGATCAGCACCGCCAGCGCGTTGATCTGGGTCTGCGCGTTGTTGCGCAGGCTGGGGATCTGCGCCCGGATGCCGGCCACCAGGGCCGCCTGCTGCGCAACGTCCAGATCCGAAACCGTGCCGGCATCGCGCCTGGCCACGATGGCGCGCAGAATCTCCTCCGCATCGCCCAGATTGCGCTGCGCCACCGCAAGCCGGTCCTGGTAGGCGAGGGCCGTGAACCAGGTGGTGGCAATCGAGCTCACCGTGGTCAGCGCCACGGTCTGGGCGTCGTAGCGGCTGGCCAGCGCCGACGCCTCGGCCGAATCGCGCAGCGCCTGCAGCCGCCCCCACACATCCACCTCATAGCTCGCCGATGCGGTCAGCTCGCTGCTGCGGCTGTCCGTGTAGCCGGAGCTGCCGACCAGCCGGCTGCGTGACGACACGTAGGACGTGCTCCATTTCTGCGTTCCGGTGGCGCTCACCGCAGGCAGCAGCGCCGCCCCCGAGATGCGCAGCTGCGCATCGGCCTGGCGGATCTTGGCGATGGCCACCGCGATGTCGAAACTGTCAGTCTCGGCGGTGGCGATCAGCCGATCCAGATCGGCGGAGTGAAAGCCACGCCACCAATCCTTTTCCGGCCAGATCGGTGCGGCCGGCACCTGTTCGCGGAACGCCGCGGGTGTTGGCGGATCGCGGGGGGCGGCATCGGGGCCAAGCGCGCAGCCGGCGAGCAGACCCGCCGCCAGCAGGGAAGGGATGAAAGACTGCCGGCTCATGTTGCTTGCAACGCCTGGCCCCAAGGGCAGAGGCGTCACACGGCTCCTTTCATCCTGGTCTCACGGCGATCACCGCATCTGAACCCGATATAGCCCCCATCCATGTGCGGTGGCATGACGAATTGGTGGACCGGGCGTTATTTTCACACCCGCATCCGTTCCAGCCGGGCCTCATCCGATCCGGGCGAGAACGGAGGACGCCAGCCGCAGATGCGGCCGGTCGATCATCTGCCCGTCCAGCGTGAACACCCCGGCCTGCGGATGCGCCGTGGCGTGCGCCATCACCCGCCGTGCCCACTCCACCAACACGGGGTTCGGCGTGAAGGCGGCATTGACGGTCTCGACCTGATCCGGATGGATGCACAGCTTGCCGGTGAACCCATCCGAAGCCGCCTGGCCCAACTCGCGCGCAAGCCCGTCCGGATCGCGCGGATCGGGGTAAGGCGTGTCGATCGCAGGCACGCCCGCACTTGCCGCGGCCAGCAGCAGCTGTGCCCGGCTGGCCGCGATCGGCGCCGGATAGGCGCCCCCCGAAAGGCGCGGCGACATTCCCAGATCGGCCGCCAGATCCTCGGCGCCAAAACACATCGCCACCACCCGCCCCGCCCCGGAGGCCAGCATGCAGGGCAGCGCCAGCACCGATGCGGTGGTCTCGGTCGCGATCGGCAGCACGCGGATCGCACCCAAAGCGAGGCCCGCCTGCGTCTCCAGCGCCGCCAGATGATGATCCAGCGCCAGCAGATCGGCGGCAGAGGCGCATTTCGGCAGCATCACCGCATCCGGCCGATGCCGGACCAGCTCCGCCAGATCGCTCAGATACCACGCCGTCTCCGGCGCGTTGATGCGCACCACCACGCCAGGCCTGTCGCGTGCCGCCAGCACATCGGCCACCATCGCCCGCGCCGCCAACTTCTGCGAGGCCGCAACGCTGTCCTCCAGATCAAGGATCACCGCATCCGCCGCCGAGGCCAGCGCCTTTTCCATCTTCCGCGCCGAATCGCCGGGGGCGAACAACAGGCTGCGCAGTTTCATGCGATTTCACTCCGTTTTCGTGTCATTTCACGAAACAATCTTGCGCAGCCCCGCTTCATATGCAAATCAGGGGTTAACGATAATCGGGAGCAGTCCAGGGTGTCCGAACCAATCCTGTCAACACAGGGGCTAACGCGTGAGTTTCGCGGCTTCGTTGCGGTCAACGGTGTGGACCTGCAGGTCATGCCTGGCAACATTCATGCGCTGATCGGGCCGAACGGGGCGGGCAAGACCACGTGTTTCAATCTGCTGACCAAATTCCTCGCCCCCACGCGCGGCACCATCCACTTCAAGGGCCGCGACATCACCGGCATGAAACCGGCCGATGTGGCACGCCTTGGCCTGGTGCGCAGCTTTCAGATCTCGGCCGTCTTCGCCCATCTGACAGCGCTTGAGAATGTCCGCGTCGCCCTGCAGCGCGGCCGTGGCGCCAGCTTCGATTTCTGGCGCTCGGAGGAGGTGCTGCACAATCTCGACCAGCGTGCCCGCGAGCTGATCGAGGATGTCGGCCTGTCCGAATTCGTCAACACGCCGGCTGTCCAGCTCTCCTATGGCCGCAAGCGCGCGCTTGAGATCGCCACCACGCTGGCACTCGACCCCGAGATGATGCTGCTCGACGAACCCACCGCCGGCATGACGCATGAGGATGTCGAGCGCATCGTGGCCCTGATCCGCCGCATCCGCGCCGGGCGCACCATCCTGATGGTCGAACACAATCTCTCGGTGGTGGAAGGCCTGTGCGACGCCATCACCGTGCTCACCCGTGGCCGCGTGCTGGCGGAAGGCGATTACGCCACCGTCTCGCGCCATCCCGAGGTGATCGAAGCCTATCTGGGGTCCGAACATGTCTGACACGATGCTGGAGGTGCGCGGCCTCAACGCGTGGTATGGCGAAAGCCACATTCTGCACGGCGTCGATTTCGACGTGAAACCAGGTGAGGTGGTCACACTTCTGGGCCGCAACGGGGCGGGCAAGACCACCACGATGAAAAGCATCATGGGGCTGGTGGGCAACCGCACCGGCTCGGTGAAGTTCAACGGCACCGAGACCATCGGCCTGCGCTCAGACCGCATCGCCCATCTCGGCATCGCCATCTGCCCGGAGGAGCGCGGCATCTTCGCCAGCCTCAACGTCACCGAGAACCTTATGCTGCCGCCGGTGATCGCCCCTGGCGGCCTGTCGGTCGCCGAGATCCACGAGCTGTTCCCCAACCTCAAGGAACGCGCCACCAGCCAGGGCACCAAGCTCTCCGGCGGCGAGCAGCAGATGCTCGCCATCGGCCGCATCCTGCGCACCGGCGCCAAGCTGCTGCTGCTCGACGAGCCGACCGAAGGCCTGGCCCCGGTCATCGTCCAGCAGATCGGCCGCACCATCCGCGCCATCAAGGAACGCGGCTTCACCGTGCTGCTCGTCGAACAGAATTTCCGTTTCGCCGCCACCGTCGCCGACCGGCATTACGTGGTGGACCACGGCGTGGTGATCGACATGATCCCCAACGCCGAGCTCGAACAGAACATGGACAAGCTGCACGACTATCTTGGCGTGTGAGCGGTCATGGATGGCTTGCCTCTTCCAGAGGCAGCCACAAACGTGGTCCCGTGCGGACAGGACCGGAGCCAACCGGTTCGCCTCGCACGAGCGTTGTCAAAAACAAGAGTATTGAGGAAGACCCCATGGAAATCTCTCGCCGCTCGCTTCTGAACACGGTTGCCACCGGCGCCGCCGTGTCCGCACTCCCGCTGCGCCGCGCCCGCGCCCAGGCCAAGCCGGTCATCAAGATCGGCGTGCTCAACGACCAGTCCGGCCCCTATCGCGACACCGGCGGCACCACCTCGGTCGTCTGCACCAAGCAGGCGGTGGCCGAGTTCGCCTCGCAGATGAGCGGCTACACCGTCGAGGTGATCACCGCCGACCATCAGAACAAGCCGGATGTGGGGGCCGCCATCGCGCGCCAGTGGTATGACCAGGAGGGCGTCGACATGATCATCGACGTGCCGAATTCCGGCGTGGCGCTGGCGGTGGCCGGTGTCGCCAAGGACAAGAACAAGGTCCACATCAACTCGGGTGCCGCCACCTCCGACCTCACCGGCGCGCAGTGCAACGCCAACATCGTCCACTGGACCTACGACACCTGGATGCTTGCCCAGTCCACCGGCGGCGCCACCGTGAAGGCCGGCGGCGACAGCTGGTATTTCATCACCGCCGACTACGCCTTCGGCCACAAGCTGGAAAGCGACACCACCGACCTGATCAAGGCCGCCAAGGGCAGCGTCAAAGGCTCCTCCTCCTACCCGTTCCCCGGCACCACCGATTTCTCCTCCTTCCTGCTGCAGGCGCAGTCCTCTGGCGCCAAGGTGCTCGGTCTCGCCAATGCAGGCGGTGACACCATCAACTCCATCAAGCAGGCCAAGGAATTCGGCCTGACCATGGATATCGCAGCGCTGCTGATGTTCATCACCGACGTCAACGCGTTGGGTCTGGACGTGGCGGGCGGTCTGCATCTGACCGAGAGCTTCTACTGGGATCTGAACGACAAGACCCGCGCCTTCACCAAGCGCATCCTGCCGCAATCGCCCGACAACTATCCGAACATGGACCATGCCGGCTGCTATGCCGGCTCGCTGCACTTCATGAAGACGATCAACAAGATGGGCGTTGCCGCCCCCAAGGCGTCCGGCCGTGACATCGTCACCGCCATGAAGGCGATCCCGACCGAGGATGACTGCTTCGGCAAGGGCTCCATCCGCGAGGATGGCCGCGGCATGTTCAACTCCTACCTGTTCCAGGTGAAGAAGCCCGCCGAGAGCAAGGGCAAGTGGGACTACTACAAGCTGGTGCAGACCTCGGAGCCGGCCCAGGCCTGGCGCCCGCTGAACGCCGGCGGCTGCCCGCTGGTCAAGGCCTGATCCTTCCGATTGACACGCATCCCCGGGGCAGCCGCCCCGGGGCACCTTCTGTCTGAAAGACGCGCATGTTGATGCTGTTCGGCTACAATCTCAGTCCCATTCTGGCGCAAAGCGTGCTGGGCATGGTCAATGGCGCCTTCTACGCGCTGCTGTCGCTTGGCCTTGCGATCATCTTCGGCCTGCTCAACATCATCAATTTCGCCCATGGCGCGCTCTATATGCTGGGCGCCGTGGTGTCCTATCTGCTGCTGCATTTCCTGGGCATTGGCTACTGGCCGGCCCTGGTGCTGGCCCCGCTGATCGTCGGTGCCTTCGGCGTGCTGCTCGAACGCACCATGATCAACCGCCTCTACAAGCTCGACCATCTCTACGGCCTGCTGCTCACCTTCGGTGTCGCACTGATCCTGGAAGGCATCGTGCGCAACTCGATCGGGTCCTCGGGTGTGACCTACTCCGTGCCGGAGGCGCTGCGCGGTGCCACCAGGCTTGGCTTCATGATCATGCCGACCTACCGGCTCTGGGTGGTGGTGGCCTCCTTCGTGATCTGCATCACGACCTGGCTGATCCTGGAGAAAACGCCCATCGGTGCCACGCTGCGCGCTGCGACCGAGAACGCGGCTCTTGTGCAGTCCTTCGGCGTAAACGTGCCGCGGCTGATCACCCTCACCTATGGCGCGGGGGTGGGGCTTGCGGGTCTGGCCGGCGTGATGGCGGCCCCGGTCTATTCGGTGAACCCCAACATGGGATCGGACGTGATCATCGTCGTCTTCGCCGTCGTGGTGATCGGCGGCATGGGCTCTATCCTGGGCTCCATCCTCACCGGCTTCGGCCTCGGCCTGCTGGAGGGCCTGACCAAGTCGATCTACCCGGAGGCCTCGGGCGTTGTGGTGTTCGTGCTGATGATCGTGGTGCTGCTCACCCGTCCGGCCGGTCTGTTCGGAAAGGCTGCCTGATGTTCTCCCTCGGTTTCACCCGCCCGCAATTGATTGCCCTGGCCGTTATGGTGGCGGTGATCGCGATCGCCCCCATGGCCGTCTATCCGGTCTTCATGATGAAGATCATGTGCTTCGCGTTGTTCGCCTGCGCCTTCAACCTGCTGATCGGCTATGTCGGGCTGCTGTCCTTCGGCCATGCCGCCTATTTCGGCATGGGCTGCTATCTCAGCGCCTACGCCGCCAAACATTGGGGCTTCCCGGCCGAGATCTGCGTGTTGCTCGGCGGCATCGTGGCGGCCGCGATGGGGGCAGTGTTCGGCGCCATCGCCATCAAACGCCAGGGCATCTATTTCTCGATGATCACCCTGGCTCTTGCTCAGTTCACCTATTTCCTGTGCACCCAGATGGCCTTCACCGGCGGCGAGGACGGCATCCAGAACGTGCCGCGTCCCTTCCTGCTGGGCTTTCTGTCGCTGTCCAACGACATGGCGATCTACTGGATGGTCGCCGTCGTCTTCCTGGTCGGCTTTCTTGCCATCTTCCGCATCATCCATTCCCCGTTCGGCCAGGTGCTGAAGGCGATCCGCGAGAACGAGCCGCGCGCCATCTCGCTTGGCTACCGGGTGGATGACTACAAGCTGCTCGCCTTCGTGCTCTCCACCTTCATCGCGGGGGCCGCCGGCGGCATGAAATCCCTGGTGTTCGGCATCGCCTCGCTGTCGGATGTCACATGGCAGGCCTCGGGCCAGATCGTGCTGACCAATCTGCTGGGCGGCATGGGCACGGTGTTCGGCCCGGTGGTGGGGGCGGTGATCATCAACACGCTGGAATTCTATCTCAGCCCGTTCGGCTCCTGGGTCACCATCACCCAAGGGCTGATCTTCGTCGCCTGCGTCATGGTGTTCCGCCGCGGCGTGATCGGCGAACTTGGTGCCAGGTTCAAGGTCGCGCTGTGAGGCAGAAAGGCCTTCTTTTCTGAAGAAAAGAAGCAAAAGACTTTCAAGCATTGGGCCCGCCTCGTCGCAGCAGGCGCGCTCAAGCGTTTGAAAGTTTTTTGGTTCTTTTCTTCAAAAAAGAACGCCTTGCCTTGCCCAGATCGCCCTACACCAACCCGCGCTGGCGCATCAACGGCCCGGTCTGTGGCGCATGGCCGGCAAAGGCCTGATACAGCTCCATCGGATCACGGCTGTCACCCGAGGACAGCACCCCCCGCAGCTTCGCAGCCAGATCGGCGTCGAACAAATCGCCCTTCTGCTCGAAGGCATCGAACCCGTCCGCATCGAGCACCTCCGCCCATTGATAGGCGTAGTAGCTGGCGGCATAGCCACCACCTGCGAAGAGATGCTGGAAATGCGCAGCCCGGTGGCGCGGGCCGATCTCATGCGGCAGCCCGAGCCGTGCCAGAGTCTCGTGCTCGAAGGCGCACACATCCAGGCTTGCCGGGTCGGGATGGCGGTGCAGCTCCAGATCCAGAATGGCGGATGCGGTATATTCCGTGGTGGCAAAGCCCTGGTTGAAGGTCTGCGCCGCCAGCAGCCGCGCGATCAGATCATCGGGGATCGCAGCCCCCGTCTCATGATGGCGCGCAAACCGGCGCAGCGTGTCCGGGGCTGCGATCCAGTGCTCCATGATCTGCGATGGAAACTCCACGAAATCCCGCCGCACCGATGTCCCTGCCTGCGACGGGTAGCGCACCTGGCTCAGCAGCCCGTGCAGCGCATGGCCGAATTCGTGAAACAGCGTCTCGGCATCATCAAAGCTCAGCAGCGTCGGGTTGGACTTCGCAAAATTGTTCACGTTGACGATGATCGGCGACACCGGGCCATCCAGCGCCTCCTGATCGCGGAACGCACTCATCCAGGCACCCGAGCGCTTGCCCACCCGTGCAAACGGGTCGGAGACGAACAGCCCCACATGGCGGCCCTCCTCCTGCACCTCGAACACCGCGACATCCGGGTGATAGGGCGCGATATCCGGGCAGGGCACGAAATCCAGGTTGAACAGCCGGCGTGCCGTCTCGAACGCGGCCGCCTGGATGTTCTCGAACACGAAATACGGCTTCAGCTCCGCCTCATCGATGGCAAAGCGTGCCCGCCTGACGCGCTCGGCGTAATACGCCCAGTCCCACGGCTCCAGCCTGGTGTTCAGCCCGTCCGCGCGTGCCTCCTCGGCCAGCATCTCCCGCTCGGCTTCCGCCTTGCGCAACGCCTGCGGCCACACCTCATCGGCGAGCCTGCGCGCCGCGGCGGGCGAACCCGCCATCGAATCGGCCAGCCGGAACTCGGCGAAATCGGCATAGCCCAGCAGCTGTGCCTGCTCGCGGCGCAGGCTCAATATCTCCGGGATCAGCTGTGTGTTGTCATGCGCCCCCGGATGCGTGCCGCGCGCCACCCAGGCGCGATGCACCGCCTCGCGCAGGTCACGCCGTGGGGAGCATTTCAGGAACGGGTCGATCAACGAGCGCGACAGCGTGACGCAATACCCCGCACGCCCGCGTGCGGATGCCGCCTCGCGCGCACCCTCGCGCACGAAATCCGGCAGACCCACCAGATCGGCCTCGGCCAGATCCAGCGCCCAATCCTCCTCGTCATGCAGCACGTTCTGCCCGAATTCGGTGTGCAGCACCGCAAGCCTGGCCGCGATCTCCTCCATCCGGCTGCGAGCCGCCCCATCCAGGGCCGCGCCCTTGCGCACGAAATTCAGCTGCTTGCGCTCCAGCAGCCGCATCTGCACCGCATCCAAACCCAGCTGCTCGCGCTGCGCGTACAGCGCCGCCACACGGGCGAACAGCCCGGCATGCAGCCCCACATAGGAGCTGTGCTGCGCCATGATCGGCGCCAGCTCCCGCTCCACCGCCCGGGTCGCGTCGCTGCCATGGGCCGAGCAGAGATTGTAGAACACCCCTGCCACCTGACCCAGCATCCGCCCCGAGCGTTCCAGCGCCTCGATCGTGTTGGCGAAGCTGGGCGGCTCGGCGGAGCCTGCGATCGCCTCGATCTCCGCCCGATGGCGTGCCATCGCCTCGGTGAAGGCCGGCATGTAATGCTCGACCTTGATCTGGTCGAAGGGGGGAATGCCGTGCCTGGTTGTCCAGGTCTTGAAGAAGGGGTTGTCTGTCATGGCGGCATGATGCGCGCGGCGGCCTATGCGTCAAGTGAGGTAACATCAATGTCGATATCATTTTAAACGTGAAAAACGGCAATAACATCATTCTGGTGATCGGCGCGGGAGTTGCCGGCCTGTCCGCCGCCAGCGCGCTGCGCCGGGCAGGCCACGCCGTGCAGCTGGTGGAGGCCGCCTCCCGTGTCGGTGGCCGCGCCCACACCACCCAGATCGGCGCCTTCGGCTTTGATCACGGCGCCTCCTGGCTGCACGACGCCGATCGCAACCCACTGACCGCCTTCGCAGGCCCGGACCAGCTGATCGACACCGACCGGCTGCGCACACGGCGCGTGCTGGTGCAGGGCAGGCTGGCCACACCCGCCGAACTGGCCCAGCGCCAACGCGCCATCGCCCGCTTCGAGGCGCTCGCCAGCGCCCCCCAGCCGGACGCGCCATTGGCGCGGGTGATCGACCCTTTGCGTGACGATCCCTGGACCGCCAGCATCGAGGCGTGGGAGGCCTGCCAGATCGCCGCCGCCGATCCCGCCGATTTCTCGGTGCATGACTGGCATCTCAACGCGCTCGATGGCCGCAACCTCGCCGTGCGCGGCGGCATCGGCCGCTTCGTGGCCGAGCGCCTGGCACCGATGGCAGGCCCGGCCATCTGCAACACCCAGGTCAGCGCCATCGACTGGCGGGGCCCGATCACCGCTGAGACCAATCGCGGCACCATCACGGCACGCGCCGCGATCATCACCTGCTCCACCGCGGCCCTGTCCCGCATCCGCTTCACACCCGCACTGCCCGCCGCCCACCAGGCGGCTCTGGACGGTCTGCCGATGGGACTTCTGACCAAGGTGGCGCTGCGCGCGCGCGGCCCCGCGCGGCTCGGGCTCAAGCCAGAGGAATCGGTCACCGCGCGCATCGCCCCGGGCGAACATTACATGTCCCTGCTCGCCTGGCCGGGCGGGGCGGATCACTGTGTCGCCTTCATCGGCGGCCCGCCCGCCTGGGCGCTGTCCCGCGCCGGCGCGGCCGCAACCATCGACGCGGTCCGCCTGCGCCTGCGGGACTGGTTCGGCCACGAGGCCGATATTTGCCTCGGCGATGCCGTGGTGACCGGCTGGGCCGATGATCCCTGGCATGGCGGCGCCTACGCCTATGCACGGCCCGGCCACGCCGCCGCCCGCGCAGCACTGGGGGTGCCGTTTGCGCAGGGCCGCCTGATCATCGCCGGCGAGGCCACAGCCACGGACGGTCTGGCCGGCACCGTCGCCGGCGCCTGGAACGAGGGTCAGCGCGCAGCCAGCCTGCTGGGTGCTGACAGCTGACGCCTACCAGGCGGTTCCCATCGCGGCCAGCCGATCCAGATGCGCCTCGGTGTCGCCGAAGCTCTTCTCGATCATCGCCAGACGCTTCAGGTAATGGCCGGCGCGGTATTCCATCGTCATGCCGATACCGCCATGCAGCTGGATCGCCTCCTCGGAGACATGGCGCAGCGACCGGCCGATCTGCACCCGTGCCGCCGAGATGGCGCGGCTGCGGGTTTCCTCATCCGGATCGGCGGCCATCATCGTGGCATACAGCGCCATCGATCGCGCCAGCTCCAGCTGCACCTGCATGTCCACCGCGCGGTGCTGCAGCACCTGAAACTCGCCGATCGCCCGGCCGAACTGCCGGCGTGTCTTCATATACTCCACCGTCAGCGCCAGCAGCGCATCCATCGCCCCCACCGCCTCGGCGCACAGAAACGCACTCGCCTCATCCACCGCGCGCGACAATCCGGGCCAGGCATCCAGCCCCAGCACCACCTCGGCGATCACCCCATCAAGCGTGATCTCGGCCGCCCGCAGCCCATCCTGCGTCGCATAGCCGCGCCGTTCGGTCGCCGCGGCATCCACCAGGAACAGCGCAATCCCGTTGGTCTCGCGCATCCCGCCCGACAGCCGGGCCGAGACGATCAGCCGGTCCGCGCAATCGCCATGCAGCACCAGGCTCTTGCGCCCCTCCAGCACAAACCCGGCCTCCCCCAGCCGCGCCGTGGTCTCGACATGGCTCAGGCAATGCCGCGCCGCGCGCTCATGATGGGCAAAGGCGAACAGGCTCTCTCCGGCAGCGAGAACCGGCAGCATCTCATCCTGCACCGAGGCCTCGGCTGCATGACGCAGCAGACCCGCGCACAGCACCGCATGGGCGAAATACGGCTCCACCACCAGCGATCGGCCGAACGCGTCGGCCACCAGCATCGCCTCCACCAACCCGCCGCCAAACCCGCCCTGCGCCTCCGGCAGCGTCACCCCCAACAGCCCAAGCTCGGCGAACTGCGCCCAGCTGCCCCTGCTCCAGCCATCGGGCTGCGCCATATGCGCGCGGCGCTGCTCGAAGCCATAGGTCTCGGCCATCAGCCGGTCCACGCTGTCCTTCAGCAGGCGCTGATCATCCGAAAGATCAAAATCCATCGCTCAGAACCCCAGCACGGCTTTGGCAAGGATCGCGCGCTGGATCTCGTTCGACCCGCCATAGATCGACACTTTGCGCATGTTGAAATATTGCGGCGCGGCCGTTGCCGCATCCGCGGGGCCAGGCGGTGGTTCATTGCCGAATTCGATCTCATGCTCGTCGAAGAACGGCGCCACATACGGGCCCATCACATCCATCATCAGGGCGGTGCTGGCCTGCTGCAGCTCGCTGCCGCGGATCTTCAGCACCGAGCTCATCGGGTTGGGCTTGCCTTTCTCCAACTGCCGCTCGGCCGCCACCACGCGAAGCTGTGTCATCTCCAGCGCCTTCAGCTCCACCTCCAGGCTGGCCAGCTTGCGCCGGAAGCCCGGGTCATCGATCAGCCGTCGATCGCCATCCCATTCCTGCTCCGCCAACTCGCGGATGCGCCGCACCCGCGCCTTGGTGATGCCGATCCGGGCGATGCCGGTGCGCTCATTGCCGAGCAGAAACTTGGCGTAATCCCAGCCGCGATTGACCTCGCCCACCAGATTCTCGCCCGGCACGCGCACGCCGTCGAAGAACACCTCGTTCACCTCCCGCCCGCCATCGATGGTCTGGATCGGGCGCATGGTGATCCCTGGCGTTGTCAGATCCACCAGCAGGAACGAGATCCCCTCCTGTTTCTTCGCCGCCGGATCGGTGCGGGCCAGCACGAAGATCCAGTCGGCATACTGGCCAAGCGTGGTCCAGGTCTTCTGCCCGTCAATCACCCAGTCATCGCCATCCCGGCGTGCCGTGGTGCGCAGCGAGGCCAGGTCCGAGCCGGCATTGGGCTCGGAGAAACCCTGGCACCACCAATCATCCAGATTGGCGGCGCGCGCCAGAAAGCGCTGCTTCTGCGCGAGTGAGCCGAACTGCGCGATCACCGGGCCCACCATGGTGCAGTTGAACGACAGCGGATGCGGCACGCAGGCCAGCTGCAGCTCCTCCTGCCAGATATAATGCTGCACCGGGCTCCAATCCTGCCCACCCCATTCCACCGGCCAGTTCGGCACGGCAAGGCCACGCGCATTGAGGATGCGCTGCGCCTCCACCTGGTCCTGGCGCGATGCATGCAGCCCGTGGCGCAGCTTGCCGCGGATCCGCTCTGGAATTTCAGTGTGGAAGATGTCGCGCAGCTCCTCGCGAAATGCGCGCTCCTCGGCGGTGAAGCTCAGATCCAATGTTTCTCTCCCTTGCTGTCCGATCCGGGGCGCATGGTCATTGCGGCGGTGCCGCGCGCAGCTCATGGCGCGACAGCTTGCCCACCTGGGTCTTGGGCAGCGCGTCGCGCCGTTCGAGTGCCGTCGGCAGCTCCGCACGGCCCAGCCGGTCGGCCAGGAACGCGCGCAACGCCTCAAGCGACAATTCGGCAGCGCCTGGCCGCAACACCACGAACGCCTTGGGCGACTGGCCGCGATAATCGTCATCCACACCGATCACAGCCGCCTCCAGCACATCCGGATGCTCGCAGATCGCCTCCTCGATGATCCGCGGATAGACGTTGAAGCCGCCGCACAGGATCATGTCCTTCTTGCGGTCCACCAGCACGAAATTGCCATCCGGCTGCATGAAGCCAAGATCTCCGGTCAGCAGAAACCCGTCATGAAAGGCGCGCGCGGTCTCCTCCGGGCGGCGCCAGTAGCCGCGCGTCACGTTGGGGCCGGCGACGGCGATCTCACCCACCTTACCCGGTGCCATCTCCACCGACGGATCGGCGCTGTCCACCACGCGCAGACAAATGCCAGGCAGCGGCACGCCGATCAGCCCCGGCGTCGGCCTGGTGCCCGGCACCAGATTGGTGCCGCACGGGCTGGTTTCGGTCATGCCCCAGCCACCGCCCACACGCTGGCCGGTCAGCGCCTCGATCCGATCGGCGACATCCACCGGCAGCGGCGCGCCGCCGGAGAGCAGCATGCGCAGGCTGGACAGGTCGCGCGTCTCAACGCCCGGTGTGCGGGCCAAGGCGATCCACATCGTGGGCACCCCGGCAAAGACGGTCGCGCGGCACGCCTCGATCGCATCCAGCACCGCCACCGGATCGAACCGCGCCATCAGCATCACCTCCCCCCCGGAGAGCAGCGCGCGCAGCATCACCGAGGTGAGGGCGAAGATGTGAAACAGCGGCAGCGCGCACAGCACCCGATCCCCCGGCCGGATGTGATGACCCTGGGGACGGTTCCAGTTGCCATAGATCGAGACCGCGGCCGCGAGGTTGCCATGGCTCAGCATGGCGGCGCGGGGATGGCCGGTGGTGCCGCCGGTGAATTGCAGCAGGGCCAGATCATCCGGCGCGGCCTCCGGGAACGCCGTGCCGGTGTCCCCCAAAGGCAGCCCCAGCGCGTCCGCCGAGCTGTCCGGATCATCCCAGGCGGCCTCGCGCGAGAGCAGCAACCGCTTCACCGCGCCGTCGCGCAGCAGCCGCTCCGCCCGCCCGCGCAGCTCCGGCAGATCGGCCGCGATCAGCAATGAGGCCTCGACATCGGCGAGCTTCGCGGCCAGCGCGCGGGGCGGATCGAGCGGGGAGAGATGCACCACAACCAGCCCCGCGCGCAGCGCCGCGAAGAAGCACAGCGGATGGCTGAGACTGTTGGCCATCAGCAGCGCCACACGCTCCCCCGGGCGAAGCCCCAAGGCCATCAGCCCCGCCGCCATGGCGTCCACACGCTGGCCGAATGCCGCAAAGCTCAGACGTCCGGCGCGAAACCGCAGCGCCGGATGCGGCCCGAACCGCGCGACCGTCTCCGCCAGCAGCGCGGTCAGTGTGGTGCGCGCGATCGGTGCCGCCCACTCCACGCCGGGCGGATAGGCGCGTTCCCAGGGATGTGGCACCCTTTGAGGCTGCCGCGGATTGTCCGGCGTGTTGTTGGACGTCTCGTTCATTGTCCTCAGCGTGGCCAGCGCATCGGGCTTCGTCAATCGCCGTGTTGGACGCCGTCCGATCGCGTGGCAGGGTATCGCCAAGAGAAAACGCAAACCGCCGATGTCCGGTCCGGCCCTGTCGGGTTGCCCGCCGGCGAAGGACAGCGCGGCGCGCATCAAAACAGAACTGGAAGACAGCGCATGAACGACACCGACATCTCCGGCCGCGTGGCCCTCGTCACTGGCGCAAGCTCGGGCCTTGGCATGCGCTTCGCCCGCGTGCTCGCAGCCTCCGGCGCCCGGCTGGTGCTGGCCGCACGGCGTGTTGACCGGCTGGAGGCCTTGGCGAAGGAGCTGCGCGCCGATGGCGCCGAGGCGATCACCGTGGCACTCGATGTCGCCGATATCGCCTCAATCCCGGCTGCGGTTGCGCGCGCCGAACAGGCGATGGGGCCGGTCGAGATCCTGGTGAACAACGCCGGCATCTCCCGCCAGGCCCGGCTCGAGGAGGTGACCGAGGCGGATTACGACGCGGTGATGCAGACCAACCTCAAAGGCGCCTTCTTCATGGCGCAGGCGGTGGCACGGCGGATGATCGCGCTGCAGATCGAGGGCCGTATCGTCAACATCTCTTCGGTGGCCGGCATCCGCGTGCAGGGCCAGCTCTCCACCTATTCGATGTCAAAGGCCGGCATGGTGGCGATGACCAAATCGATGGCGCGCGAATGGGGCCGCCACGGCATCAACACCAACGCAATCTGCCCGGGCTACATCACCACCGAGATCAGCGCCGATTTCCTGCCCACGCCGGGCGGGCAGAAGCTGCTGGCCTCCCTGCCGCGAAGGCGTATGGGCGAGCCGCGGGATCTGGATGGCGTGTTGCTGCTGCTCTGCGCCGGCGAGCCGGCGCGCTTCCTCAACGGCTCGATCATTACCGCTGATGACGGTTTCTCGGTCTGGTGACCGAACCCGTCAGACCGTGGGATGCAGCGCGCAGCCATCCGCACTGCGCGACAGCAGGAACCGGCCATTGGCGATTCCCTCCAGCCGAGCCGCCAGCCCGTCGAGCAACGCTGCCAGCCCCGCTGCCGCCGCCTCGCCGACCTGGCCGAACAGCATGGTCTGCAGAATGTCGTGCGGCACCACCAAGCCCGGCTTGCGGAACAGCCGACGCAGCAGCTGCGCCTGCAGCGGGTTGAGTGCCAGCTTCGTGCCATCCGGTGCGATCAGCGCGCAGGCCACCTCGTCCAGGCGCCAGGCGGCCTCGCCCGGCAGGGCGCGCGATGCATCCCATTCTGCCGGGAGAGGCAGATCCTGCTCCGCCAACAACGATTGCAACGACTCCGGCAAGGCGTTCTTCCGATCACGATGGCTGACCGCATCAGGGATGTTGCGTATCGAACAGCACCTGTTGCTGATGCGATGATACTTGGTTTGGCGCAATTTAAAATCGAGGAAATGAACAAATTTCTGTGTGAGCGATCCACCAATTGATATTTTGTTTAGAATTGTCGAGTCAATTTAACTTTTATAAAGCGATTCGGGGAGGTGATGGCGCCGGCTTCCCAAGCGCCGGGCGCGGGCCATCTGGCCTGTCACGGCCACGGGTTCCCCCCTGCATGATTGCGCGCGATAAGGCGGTCGAGCCTCCCATGCCGTCCCTGTCATATCGGACCCTGCCATGTCGCGTGCTTTGCTTGCCCTTGCTGTCGCCTCGTTTGGAATCGGCACCACCGAGTTCGTCATGGTGGGTCTGCTGCCGGACATGGCGGCCGATCTTGGCGTCTCCATCCCCAGGGCGGGCCTGCTGGTCACCGGCTACGCGCTGGCGGTGGCGATCGGCGCCCCTCCGATGGCGCTGCTGACAGCGCGGCTGGAACGCCGATCGGCGCTGGTGCTGCTGATGGGTTTCTTCACCTTGGGCAACGCGCTGTGCGCGATCGCCCCCTCCTACTGGCTGCTGATGGCGGCACGGCTGGTGACGGCGCTGAACCATGGTGCCTTCTTTGGCATCGGCTCGGTGGTGGCCAGCCGCATCGTGGCACCGGAGAAACGCGCCCAGGCGATCGCGTTGATGTTCGCCGGCATGACATTGGCCAATGTGCTCGGTGTTCCGGCCGGCACCTGGCTCGGCCAGGCCATGGGCTGGCGTGCGCCGTTCTGGATCGTCACCGGAATCGGCGTGGCCGCGATGCTGGCGCTGCTCACGTTTGTGCCAAGGATGGCGGCCGATGCGGGGGACAATCTGCTGGCCGAGTTCGCCGTGCTGAAACGCCCGCAGGTGCTGCTTGCCATGGGGCTCAGCCTGCTCGCCTCGGTGTGCATGTTCACCGTCTTCACCTATGTCGCACCTTTGCTGGAACAGGTGGCGGGGCTCAGCCCGCACGGCGTGGGCCTGGTGTTGCTGGCGGTGGGTGTCGGCCTGTCGATCGGCAATCTGCTGGGCGGCAGGCTTGCGGATTGGCGGCTGATGCAATCCGTGCTCGGCCTGTTCGCGGCGCTGGCGGCGACACTTGTAGCCATGCATCTGGGCGCCGCCACAGCGCCGATCGCCATCACGCTGTGGGTGGTCTGGGCGGCGATCACCTTTGCCCTGGTCTCCCCGTTGCAGATGCGGGTGGTTGACCAGGCGGTGGGCGCTCCCAACCTTGCCGCTACCCTCAACCAGGGCGCCTTCAACCTCGGCAACGCCATCGGCGCCTTCCTCGGCGGTGCGGTGATCGATGCCGGCCTCGGCCTGCCCGCCCTGCCGCTGGTGGCAGCTTTTGTCGCCATGTCGGCGATGGCAATCACGCGGGTCTCGATGCGGCTCGATCGCCATCCGGAACCAATCCGGACGCAAGCCGAGGCTGCTCGCTGATTTCGGGAGAGACCGACCCCACAAACTCAGAGATGCATCACAAGGTCTGGTGCAGCATGGGGCGGGGCGGTGTGGGCGACGGGTTTGGGCGGATGCGGCAGAATTTGTGCCGCAAGAATGAGACGCAGGCGGTGCGCCAGGGTGCGCTGCCCCAGAATGCCGGTATCATGGATGCACAGCGCCTTCAGCGTTTGCGCAAGCCGCAGCACAAGGCGCCGCAGAGCCGAGCGGTCGATCGCCCGAACCGAACCGGCCGGCATGCTGCGCAGCCTGCGATGAAACACCTCGCAGACATCGTCGAGCATATCGGCCCGGATCGTGTGGTGGTGTGTCAGCAGATAGCGCAGCATCGGCGCGCGCAGCCGGTGATTCGATTTCTGATACAGCCGCAAAACCGCCACGACCATGAAGGCGACCAACTCAGGGGCCGTCAAATCGGTCGTGTTCTGCAGAATGTCCTGTTTCAGGCTGGCGAACTGCCGGCGCTGATAGCGCACCACCAGCATGTCGATCAGGTTTCCCACCGAGTTGAAATGCCACGAGATCACCGATTTTGACAGGCTGAGCTGTTCGCCCAGCTTCTTCAACGTCAACTCGGGCGCGTCCTGTTGGCGCAGCATGAAGGCCGCGGAGTTCATCAGCCGCTCCGGCGAGTGGAACATCTGGTTCGGCAACATCCGCCCGGGCGCCATCATGGTTGGGATCGGATTGGACCATGTGGCGGTGGTGTTGGGTTGGTAGGACCCCAGCATGGTGGTCAGATCGGGTTTGTTGGCGGGCGGGGCGAACACGCTCTGCGGGTCCACCCCCGCGGCGATCAGCCGCTCGTTCAAAGTCTGCGACAGGCTCTGCAACTGCGCGCGGTTGAAGGCGGAATCATAGCCGAACACCAGAACCACCAGATCGGTCTCGGTCAGCACAAAGGACTGGCGCTGCAGCTTATGGCGCAGCAATGTCGCTTCATGGCGGCCCACCATGACGCAGACCCCGTCCGGCCCCAGCAATTGCCGCCCGCTGCTGTCCAGCTTCCAGGGATTGTCTGTCTTCGTCGGCCGTGAAGCCCATTGCGTCAGCCACATGGACACCAGGCCGCCAAGCCGGTCAGCCTCCGGCAGGCCCGGGACATAATGGTTCGCGCCAAGAGCCAGGCACAACCGTCGGTCAAAGGCGGAGGGTTCGCCGGAGAACACCACCACCCCAGCCGTGACACGGCAACGCAGGCCCACCAGGCGGAGCAAGGTATCGTCCTGTGAGTCGCGCAATTCCACCATCATCAACGCGGGTTGGCGCACAATATTGCCGGCCGCCCAGGCACGCATCGACTTGACGCTGTTCAATGTCTCTATCTGAACCGGCATCTTCTGCGTTGCTTTTTCGCTCAGTGCCGCGAGCCTGCGGCCAGCAACGACGATGAGGGGTGAATCGATACTCGGATCTGTAAGGCAGCTGGACATCAGTGCAGAGTCTCTCAGGACGAATCACGTTTTCGTGATAACAAATCTAGACCATATTTTGCGTTTTGAACTGTAGATAACATCAATAATAATTTGTGTTTTTTGAATAAGTGGGGCTGTTTCTATTTTAAAAAATGACATTTGATTGAATATCAAAAGTTCTGGGCGAATGTAGCGGCGCTGCCAAGGTTCAGGCTTGATCCGCCAGACATCTCAGCCATCCCAGACATGCCTCGACAGCCAGCCCGCCAATGCCCACATAGGCAGGGCAACATTGGGCAGCATGATGGATCAGATCGCGCGTTTCATGCCGGTGCGACAGCCGGCCAAGGCGGCCACCCGCGTGCTGCGCGTGGTGTCGGACTATGAACCCGCGGGCGATCAGCCAACCGCCATCAAAACCCTGGTCGAAGGCCTCAACGCCGGCGAGCGGGATCAGGTGCTGCTCGGCGTCACCGGATCGGGCAAGACCTTCACCATCGCCAAATGCATCGAGGCGGTGCAGCGCCCCACGCTGATCCTGGCGCCCAACAAGACCTTGGCCGCCCAGCTCTATGGGGAGATGAAGTCGTTCTTCCCAGACAATGCTGTAGAATATTTTGTATCATACTATGATTATTACCAGCCCGAGGCCTATGTCCCGCGCACCGACACCTACATAGAAAAAGACAGCCAGATCAACGAACAGATCGACCGCATGCGCCACGCGGCAACCCAGGCGCTGCTGGAACGCAACGACGTGGTGATCGTGGCCTCCGTCTCCTGCATCTACGGTATCGGCTCGGTCGAAACCTATGGCCGCATGGTGGTGAAGCTGGAGTTGGGCGGGCGCATCGATCGCGACCGGCTGGCCCGCGGCCTGGCCGAGCTGCAATACCGCCGCAACGACGCCGCCTTCGCCCGCGGCACATTCCGCCTGCGCGGCGACAATGTGGACATCTTCCCCGCCCATTACGAGGACCGCGCATGGCGCGTCACCCTGTTCGGGGACGAGATCGAGAGCATCCAGGAATTCGACCCGCTGACCGGCCACAAGACCGCCGATCTCAACGAGGTCACGATCTACCCGAACAGCCACTACGTCACACCCAGGCCAACGCTGACCCAGGCGATCCAGGGCATCAAGGTCGAGCTCAAGCAGCGCCTCGACCAGTTCGTGGCCGAAGGCAAGCTGCTGGAGGCCGAGCGCCTGCAGCAGCGCTGCACCTTCGACATGGAGATGATGGAGACCACCGGCTCCTGCAAATCCATCGAGAACTATTCGCGCTACCTCTCCGGCCGCAACCCGGGCGAGCCGCCGCCCACCTTGTTCGAATACCTGCCGGAAAACGCCTTGCTGGTGGTCGATGAAAGCCATGTCACGGTGCCGCAGATCGGCGGCATGGAGCGCGGCGACCATGCGCGCAAATCCATCCTGGCCGAATTCGGCTTCCGGCTGCCCTCCTGCATCGACAACCGCCCGCTGAAATTCGGCGAGTGGGAGGAATTCCGCCCACAGACCATCTTCGTCTCCGCCACACCCGGCCCGTGGGAGATGGAACGCACCGGCGGCAGCTTCGCCGAACAGGTGATCCGCCCCACCGGGCTGATCGACCCGGTGACCGAAATCCGCCCCGTCGAACACCAGGTCGATGACCTGCTGGGCGAGGTGAAGAAGGTCACAGCCCAGGGCGGGCGCGTTCTGGTGACGGTGCTGACCAAGCGCATGGCGGAGGATCTCACCGAATACCTCACCGAGCAGGGCATCAAGGTCCGCTATCTGCACTCCGATGTGGACACGCTGGAGCGCATCGAGATCATCCGCGACCTGCGGCTTGGCGTGTTCGACGTGCTGATCGGCATCAACCTGCTGCGCGAGGGGCTTGATATTCCGGAATGCGCGCTGGTGGCGATCCTGGATGCGGACAAGGAGGGCTTCCTGCGCTCCCAGACCTCACTGATCCAGACCATCGGCCGCGCCGCGCGCAACGTGGATGGCCGGGTGATCCTCTACGCCGACACCATGACCCGCTCGCTGCGCTACGCCATCGAGGAGACCGAGCGCAGGCGCAACAAGCAGCGTTCCTGGAACGAGGCCAACGGCATCACGCCGATGTCGGTGAAAAAGCAGATCGGCCAGGTGCTGCAGACCGTCTTCGAGCAGGATTATGTGACGGTGGAGCCGGTGGCGGATGGCGGGCTCACCGATTTCGTGGGCAAGGATCTCAAATCCACCATGGCGGAGCTGGAAAAGCGCATGCGCAAGGCCGCCGCCGATCTGGAGTTCGAGGAGGCGGCCCGCATCCGCGACGAGATCAAGCGCCTGGAGGCGCTCGATCTCGGCCTGCCGGCGCCGCCCGCCGCCTCCGCCACCGCCCGTCCGAAAAAGGACTGGACGCCCAAGCCTGGCGGTCCCGGCGGCGGCGGTTATGATCCCAGCAAGCGCAAGGGCAGGGGGCGGAAATGAGCGTGATGCGGACATTCCAGGTGGCGGACATGACCATCCACCGCATCGTGGAAATGGAGATGCCCCTCCTGCCGGCGCTGGACATGCTGCCCGGCCTCACGCCGGAGCTGCTCGCCGAGAACCGCGCCTGGCTGCAACCGCATGCGCTGACCGCGTCGGACGAGCTGATCCTGTGCTTCCAAAGCTACGTGGTGCGCACCCCGCACCACACCATCCTGCTCGACACCTGCATCGGCAACGACAAGGACCGCCCCCGCCCGTCCTGGAACCACAAGACCGACACGGTCTACATGGACCAGCTGGCAGCGCTCGGATTGCGGGTGGAGGACATCGACTATGTGATGTGCTCGCATTTCCACGCCGATCATGTCGGCTGGAACACGCGCCTGCTGGACGGGCGCTACGTGCCCACCTTCCCCAATGCCCGCTACGTCTTCGCCGCCGAGGAGCTGGCGGCCTGGGAGGCCAAGCACAGCCTGGCGCCTGTGGTGCCGTTTGCGGACAGCGTGCTGCCGGTGATCGAAGCAGGCCAGGCGGATATCGTCTCCGCCACCCATCAGCTCGGCGATCATCTGCGCCTGCAGCCCACCCCGGGTCACACCGAAGGCCATGTGGCCGTGGCGCTGGGCCGCACCGGCACCGAGGCGGTGTTCACCGGCGATCTCATCCACTCCCCCCTGCAGGCGCGGTATCCGGAGCTGTCGCCGCGCTTTGATGTCGATCCCGCCCAGGCGGCGCTCACCCGCCGGGCCTTCCTCGAACGCTATTGCGACACGCAAACCCTGTGCTGCACGGCGCATTTCCCCTCTCCCTCCATCGGGCGCATCACGCGCTGGGGGGATGGTTTCCGCTGCGATCCGGTGTAGCTGGCAGGCTGCGATTTACCCAAGCGGTGCCATGACCTATATCGGCCCCGAAACCAGCCGCGAGCGAGCATGACCAAGCCTTTGTCCGACACGCGCCTGCTCTGGCTGATCATGGGGGCTGGCTTCCTGCTGCGCCTGGCGCTGTGGTTCGCCTTGCCCAATGTTGTCCACAACGATGAAAGCATGCAGGGCTTCGAACAGGCCTATCGCCTGCTCACCGGCCATGGCCTGGTGCCGTGGGAATACCAGATCGGCGCGCGCTCCTGGCTGCTGCCCGGGCTGATGGCACCGCTGATGGCCGTGCCGATGGCGCTGTCATCCAGCCCGGAGATTGCGATCAACTTCGTTCATGCCATACCAGCCGCGTTCTCCTGTGTGACCATCTGGGCGGCCTATCGCATCGCCCGCCCGTTCGGCCGCAGCTCCGCGCTGTGGGCGGCCGGGCTCAACGCCATCTGGGGCGAGAATCTCTATTTCGGCCCGCATGCCGCGGTGGACAGCTTTGCGGCCATCCTGCTGATCGCAGCCCTCGCCGTGGGGCTTGCGAGCGATCCGGAACGCGGCAGGCCCGGGCGCTGGGCGTTGGCCGGCCTGTTGTTCGGCCTTGATCTTGTCTTCCGCGTGCAACTCGCCCCTGCCATCGCGGTTGCCATCTTCGGCCTGTGCGGACTGCGGATTGCGCGGCTGATCCCGCTGTCGCTGGGCTTTGCCGTGCCGGTGCTGGCGCTGGGGCTGCTGGACTGGGCCAGCTGGGGTGTGCCGTTCGGCTCGGTCTACACCTATGTGCTGGCCAACAGCACCGGCGTGTCGCAGGCCTATGGGGTGGAGCCCTGGTGGTATTACCTTTGGTATCAGACCCGCGGCTGGACCATCGGCATTCCGCTGCTCGCCATCACCGCCTGGCTGGGCGCCACCCGGCTGCTTCTGCCGGCACTGGTGGCACTCACGGTGCTGCTGACCTTCAACCTGGTGGGCCACAAGGAATACCGCTTCATCTACCCGGCCATCCCGCTGCTGATCACGCTGTGCGGCATCGGCAGTGCCCGGCTGCTGGAAAGGCTGCGTGTGGGGCCCGCAGCCCTGCGCCCGATGCTGCTGGCCGGCGCCTGGCTTCTGTGTTCGGCCGCGGTGTCGATCAGCCCCGAGATGCGCAACCTGTTCCAGCGCGAGCGCGGCACGTTCCAGGCCCTGCGCAGCGTCAACAACGACCCGGCTGCCTGCGGACTGGGGATTGACGGCACCAACTGGGCCCGCACCGGCTATTTCCACCTCCGCGCCGACATGTCGCTGTTTCAGGTCACGCCGGAGACGCTGGCCCAGGAAAAACCCGCCTTCAACTACATCATCGCCTTCCGCAACAGACAGGCCGCCCCGCTTTACACGGCACAGGGTTATGATCTGCTGTTCTGCACCGAAGGCAACATCAACTGCGTCTTCAAACGCCCTGGCCCCTGCGATGCCAAGCCGGGCGCGCCGCTGCAGGCGTTGACCGACCCGGACGCCAAGGCGGCGCTGGAGCGCCAGGGCTTCAAGGTGTACTGAGGGACGTCATACCAGGATGGTGCTGGCCTGGATAATGTTATCCGACGGTTCATAAACCATTGAGATTAAAGCATTTATCCAATGTTTGTATTGTCTGCTCGATTTCAAAGCTGCGTCAAGGGCGCTGCGCGCCGGCGAAGCCGGTAAACCCTTGACGCAGCTTTGAAATCGAGAACACCGCTGACATCGGATCAATGCACAGGTGAATGCTGATCGCGGCCAAACCGCTTAAAGTCTCACCAGGGTGGTGCGAGCATCAATCGCCCGCTGGGACTCCGCCATCTTCGCATCCTCCGAGACCACCAGCACAGAGGTGTCAAGATAGAGGATCAATAGCGTGCGTCGTCTCGGAGATAACGGACCGCATCGAAATCCTTGTCAGCCCCGTCAGGAGCCGGATGTGCCGCAATCAAAGCCCGCAACGCCGCGACGTCGATCGGCTTGTGCGTCGCCTCCACAGCCATCAGCCGCGCCACCGGCTTGCCGCGGCGGGTGATCGTCACCGTCTCACCGGAATTGGCCTGATCGATCAGCGCGCTCAGCTGCGCCCGGGCATCAGCAATGGACACGTTCGGCATGGCACATCTCCTGACCATCCAGATGGTCACAGATATAGCGTTCGCACGCCATACGGGCCAGTACAGGGATCAGCCAGCCTTCACCGCGCCAATCAGAAACTCATGATTGCCCTCAGGCCCGGTGATCGGGCTTTCCTCGATCCCTTGCACCTCCCAGCCGGGAAGCTGGCTCCACCAGCCGCGCACCCGTGCGCAGACCTCCGCCCACACCGCCGGATCGCGCACCACACCCTTCGCCCCCACCTGACCCGGCCCCGCCTCGAATTGTGGCTTGATCAGCGCGATCGCCCAGGCGCCCGGCGCACATAGCGCAAGCGGGTTGGGCAGCAAGGTGGCAAGCCCGATGAAGCTCGCATCACACACCAGCGCCTCGATCGGATCGGCGATGATCTCAGCGGTCAGATGCCGCGCATTGGTCTTTTCATACACCACCACGCGCGGATCGCTGCGCAGCTTCCAGGCCAACTGGCCGTGGCCCACATCCACCGCATGCACGCGCGCGGCCCCGTTCGTCAGCAGCACATCGGTGAACCCGCCGGTCGAAGCCCCCACATCGATGCAGACCCGGCCTTTCGCCTCAAAGCCGAAATGCGCGAGACCATGCGCCAGCTTCAGCCCGCCGCGTGACACCCAGGGGTGATCCTGCCCCTTCACCTCCAGCGGTGCGTCCTCGGCCAGCGCCTGCCCAGCCTTCTCCACCCGCCGATCGCCGGAATATACCTTGCCGGCCAGGATCAACGCCTGCGCCCGCGTGCGGCTTTCCACCAGCCCCCGATCAACCAGCAGCTGATCGGCGCGTGGCTTCGCCACTAGCCGCGTGCGGCGCGGATGGTCGCCACGATGTCGGCGGCGGTCAGCCCGGCGTCGATCATCTGCTTGGCCGGCGCGTCATGCTCCAGGAACCGGTCCGGCAGCGTCATCGGCCGGAATTTCAGCTTGCCGTCCAGCAGGCCCGCCAGCGCCAGATGCTGCATCACGGCGGCTGCGAACCCGCCGACCGAACCATCCTCGATGGTGACCATCACCGCATGGTTGCGCGCCAGATTGTCGATCATCACGGTGTCCAGAGGCTTCATGAAGCGCGCATCGGCCACTGTGCACTCGATCCCCTCGGCCGCCAGCAGCTCGGCCGCCGCCTTCGCCTCATACAGCCGCGTGCCCAGCGCCAGGATCGCCACGTCGGCGCCCTCGCGCACAATCCGCCCCTGGCCGAGGCGCAGTATCTCGCCATGCTTGGGCAGTTCCAGCCCGAACCCCTCGCCACGCGGATAGCGGAACGCGCTCGGACGGTCGTTGATCGCAGCCGCCGTCGCCACCGCGTGCATCAGCTCCACCTCATCGGACGGCGCCATGATCACCATGCCCGGCAGACAGCCGAGATAGGCCAGATCGAACGAGCCCGCATGGGTCGCCCCATCGGCGCCCACCGGCCCCGCACGGTCGATGGCGAAGCGCACCGGCAGCGACTGGATCGCCACGTCATGCACCACCTGGTCATAGGCGCGCTGCAGGAAGGTGGAATAGATCGCGCAGAACGGCGCCATCCCTTCGGAGGCCATGCCGGCGGCAAACGTCACCGCGTGCTGCTCGGCAATGCCCACATCGAAGGTGCGATCCGGATAGGCCTTGCCGAACGCATCCAGCCCCGTGCCCGACGGCATGGCGGCGGTGATCGCAACGATATCCGTGTTGCGGCTGGCCTCGTCGATCAGCGCGTTGGCGAACACCTTGGTGTAGGTCGGCGGGCCCGGCGGTGCCTTCACCTGCTCCCCGGTCTCCACGTTGAATTTCGCCACCGCATGCAGCTTGTCGGCCGAGGCCTCCGCCGGCGCGTAGCCATGGCCCTTCTGGGTGATGGCGTGGATCAGGATCGGGCCATGCTCGTCCGCCTCGCGCACATTGCGCAGGATCGGCAGCAGATGCTCCAGATTGTGGCCATCGATCGGGCCCACATAGTAGAAGCCCAGCTCCTCGAACAGCGTGCCGCCGGTCAGCATGCCGCGGGCATATTCCTCCGCCCGCCGCGCCGTGCGCTCGATGCCTTTCGGGAATTTCTTTGCCATCTTGATGGCGATGTCGCGCAGCGACATGAAGCTCTGCGACGACAGCAGACGCGACAGATAGGCGCTCATCGCCCCCACCGGCGGGGCGATCGACATGTCGTTGTCGTTCAGCACCACAACCAGGCGCGACTTCAGGGCCCCCGCATTGTTCATCGCCTCATAGGCCATGCCGGCCGAGATCGAGCCATCGCCGATCACCGCCACCACGTTGCGCGGCCGGCCCTGCATCTGCGAGGCCACCGCCATGCCAAGACCCGCCGAGATTGAGGTGGAGGAATGGCCGGCGCCGAACGGGTCGTATTCGCTCTCGGCGCGGCGCGTGAAGCCGGCAAGACCGCCACCCTGGCGGATGGTGCGGATGCGGTCGCGCCGCCCGCAGAGGATCTTATGCGGATAGGTCTGATGACCCACATCCCAGATCAGCCGGTCATGCGGGGTGTCGAACACGGCATGCAGCGCCACCGTCAGCTCCACCACGCCGAGCGAGGCGCCCAGATGGCCGCCGGTTGTGGAGACGGCATGGATGGTTTCGGCGCGCAGTTCGCTCGCCAGCGCCTGCAGCTGCTCGATCGAGAAATTGCGCATATCCGCCGGGAACCGCACGCGATCCAGCGTGGGGGTGGCGGGGCGGGGAGCGGTAACCGGGGCGTTCATGTGTGCTTAGCTCTTTCGGGCGACGACAAGGGCTGCCAGTTCGCGCAGCAGGTGGGATTTTTCGCCAAAGCTTTCGAGATGTTCCGCAGCCTGGCGCGACAGCATATCCGCCTGCAGCTTGGCGCGTTCCAGCCCAAGAATCGAGACCAACGTGGCCTTGCCGGCGGCGGCATCCTTGCCGGTGGCCTTGCCGACATCCTCGGCCGTGCCCTCGACATCCAGAATGTCATCGGCGATCTGGAATGCAGCGCCCACATCGCGGCCGTAGCTGACCAGCAGATGGCGCTGCATCGGGTTGGCTCGCCCCAGAATGGCGCCGGCCTCGGCGGAATACTGAATAAGCCTGCCGGTCTTCAGCGCCTGCAGCCGGCCGATCTCATCGGCTGTCAGTGTTTTGCCTTCGGAGGCGATGTCGATCATCTGGCCGCCCACCATGCCGCGGGCGCCTGCCGCATGGCCCAACGCCACCACCAGCTCGCAGCGCGCCTCCGGGTTGGAATGCGTGTCCGGCTCGGCCAGCACCTCAAAGGCGCGGGTCAGCAGCGCATCACCGGCCAGAATGGCGGTCGCCTCGTCGAACGCCTTGTGCGTGCTGGGCTTGCCGCGGCGCATGTCGTCGTCATCCATCGCGGGCAGATCGTCATGCACCAGCGAATAGGCGTGCAGCATCTCTACCGAGGCTGCGACACGCGCCGAGCAGCGGCGGTCAACGCCGAACAGGGAAGCGGTCTCCATCACCATGAAGGCGCGCATCCGCTTGCCGCCGCCCATCACCGCGTAGCGCATGGCGTTGACCACGCGCGCCTCGGCGCCATCCGGCATCGGCAGCAGATCATCAAGGGCTGCTTCCACCTCGCGCGCGGTCTGCGCCAGCGCGTCGGTGAGGGAGAGTGTGGTGATGGTCATGGCTCAGCTTTCCGTTTTCAGGCCGAGACTGCCATCGGCATTGGCGACAATGGCCTGCACGCGCGCATCCGCCTCGGCCAGCTTGGCCTCGCAATGCGCCCGCAGCGCAGCGCCGCGTTCATACGCCGCGATGGCGTCCTCCAGCTTCTGCTGGCCGCCCTCCAGGCCGCGGACGATGCGTTCCAGCTCGGAGAGCGCATCCTCGAACGACATGGTGGCGATTTCGGGTCCAACCGGACTGGTGGCAGACATGCGGAATTCCCTTCCGGTCCGTGCCGTTGCACGGGAAGCCCTGCGTCCTAGCCAAATTGGGCCCGCGCGCCAACCCATTTTATCCTGGATCAGGATTGGCCAGGACACGATAGACACGGGACCGGACGTTTGCGCGTGTCTTCAGGCGTGCATCAAGGCCCGCACATGCGCCGCCGCACTGGCCGCAAGCGCTGGCAAATCATAGCCACCCTCCAGCAGTGAGACGAGCCGGCCCTGGCACACGCGGCGTGCGAGACCCAGCAACTCCCCGGTCAGCCAGCCATAATCCGCGGTCTCCACCAGCAGCTGCGCCAGCGGGTCGGCCCGGTGCGCGTCGAAGCCCGCCGAGACGATGATCATCTGCGGCGCAAACGCCTCCACCGCGGGGATGATCCGCGCCGACCAGGCTGCGCGGAATTCGGCACTGCCAGATCCTGGCGCCAACGGCACGTTGAGGATGTTGCCAAGCCCGGTCTCGTGCGCCGCCCCGGTGCCCGGGTAGCAGGGCGCCTGATGCGAGGACGCGTAGAACACCGAGGGGTCCGCCTCGAATATGTCCTGGCTGCCATTGCCGTGATGCACGTCGAAATCCAGGATCGCCACGCGGTGCAGCCCCCAGCGCGCCTGGGCGTGGCGGGCGGCGATGGCGGCGTTGGCGAACAGGCAGAACCCCATCGGCATGGCGCGCTCGGCGTGGTGGCCCGGCGGCCTCGTGGCGCAGAACGCGCTGCGCGCCCACCCCTCCATCACCGCATCCACCGCCAGAATGGCGCCGCCCGCGGCCCGCAACGCGGCCTCGGCGCTGCCCTCGCTCATCACCGTGTCGGCATCGAGCATCACCAGCTCGTTATCGGTCGGCCGTGTCGCCAGGATGCGATCGATATGTGGCTGCGGATGCACCAGCGCCAGCTGCGCCGCGGTGGCCAGCGGCGCCTGCTCGCGCAGCAGAGTGTGGAACTCCTCCCCCTCCAGCGCGCGCAGCACCACGCGCAGCCGGTCCGGGCATTCGGGGTGCCAAAGCCCGGTGTCATGCGCAAGGCAAGCCTGGTGGGTGATCAGCGCCACGCTCATGCCGCCTGATCCTGCTTCTTGCGGATGACGAAGCTGAACACCCCGGCCTCCTCGCTCATCGCAAGCAGATCATGCCCGGTCTCCCGGCAATAGGCCGGCAGATCCGTCACCGCCGCCCTGTCGGTTGCCAGCACCCGCAGCCGGTCCCCCGGCGCCAGACCGCGCAACACCTTGTTGGTGCGCAGCACCGGCATCGGGCAGGTCATGAATTTCACGTCCAGAACCGTCTCTGCCATCGTGGCCGCTCCGTTGCCCCTGATTTCTTGCACCCGATGGTGACGCCGCCGCGCCGGTTGAGCAAGCAGGCCGGGCAGGGCATTGTGCCGGCATGATACAGCATGATTTCCGCATCGGCGTTGACCTGGGTGGCACCAAGATCGAGGCGATCGCCCTCGCCCACGGGCAGGAGGTGCTGCGCCGTCGCGTCGCCACCCCGCAAGGCTATGCCGCAACCCTCGATGCGATGGCCGATCTGGTGGGCGACATCGAGCGCAACCTCGGCGGCCGTGGCTCGGTCGGCGTCGGCATCCCGGGCGTGATCTCGCCCGTCACCGGCCTGGTGAAGAACGCCAACTCCATCGCCCTCAACGGCCAGCGCTTCGATGTCGATCTGGCGGCAAAGCTCGGCCGCGCGGTGCGCGTTGCCAACGACGCCAACTGCTTCGTGCTCAGCGAAGCCTCGGACGGGGCAGGCGCCGGGCACGACGTGGTGTTCGGCGTCATCATCGGCACCGGCTGTGGCGGCGGCATCGTGGCGCATGGCCGCATTCTGCCGGGGCGCAACTCGGTGGCCGGCGAATGGGGCCATATGCCGCTGCCCTGGCCGCAGCCCTCCGAAACCCCGGGCCCGCAATGCTGGTGCGGCAAGCACAACTGCATGGAGCTGTGGATCGCGGGCCCCAGCCTCGCGCGGGACTGCGACGGCCCCGGCGCCAAGGACGCCTCCGCCCTGCCATCGCGCGCCGCAGCCGGCGATGCGCAGGCCATCGCGGCACTCGACCGTCACGCCGATCGTATGTCGCGCGGGCTTGCGGTGATCATCAATGTGCTCGACCCCGACATCATCGTGCTCGGCGGTGGCCTGTCCAACATGGATCACCTCTATGTCGAGCTGCCGAAGCGGATGAAATCCTACGTGTTCTCCGATTTCGTCAACACGCCGGTGGTGCGCAACCACCACGGCGACAGCTCCGGCGTGCGTGGGGCGGCTTGGCTGTGGCCGGAGCCGGGCTGACCCCGCCCGGCATCTGCCGGGACTGCGGCGCCGTGCTCGCCGCCGCCCCGTCATGCCCGAACTGCCGTTCCAGCCGCATCGTGCGCCATCCACAGATCCTGGAGCTCGGCATCGCCCATATCGACTGCGATGCGTTCTACGCCAGCGTGGAGAAGCGCGACCGGCCGGAGCTTGCCGCCCGCCCGGTGGTGGTGGGCGGTGGCAGCCGCGGCGTGGTGACGGCCGCCTGCTACGTGGCGCGGATGTATGGCATCCGCTCGGCGATGCCGATGTTCAAGGCGCTCAAGGCCTGCCCCGATCTGGTGGTGATCAAGCCGGATTTCGCCAAATACGTCGCGGCCTCCCGCCAGATCCGCGCGCTGATGGCCGAACTCACCCCGCTGGTGCAGCCGCTGTCGATCGACGAGGCGGTGCTCGATCTGCGTGGCACTACGGAACTGCACCAGGCGCCGCCCGCCGCCATGCTCGCCCGCCTCGCCCGCCGGGTGGAGGCGGAGATCGGCGTCACCATCTCCGTGGGCCTCGCCCGGAACCGGCTGATGTCCAAGATCGCCGCCGGCCGGGACAAGCCGCGCGGCTTTTGCGTGATCGGCGATGAGGCCGCCGCCATCCTGGCCCCCGAATCGGTGCGCCGCCTGCCCGGCATCGGCCCGGCGCTGGAGAAGCGCCTGGCCGCACTCGGCATCGCAACGCTGGGCCAGCTGCAGACGCTGTCCGAGGCCGAGGCACGCCGCCTGCTGGGAGAGGATGGTCCGTCCCTGTGCGAACGCGCCCGCGGCATCGACCATCGCGCGGTGGACCCCAGGCGCGAGACCAAATCGATCAGTGCCGAGACCACCTTCGAGCAGGACCGCGCCACCCAGGCCGAGCTGGAGGCCAGGCTCTGGCCGCTTTGCGAAAAACTGGCCCGCCGCCTGCGCGAGGCAGGCTTCGCCACACAGGGCGTGGTGCTGAAGCTGAAGACCGCCCATTTCGCAAGCCGCACCCGCCAGCAGCGCCTGCCCACCCCCAGCGTACTGCCGGACCGGCTGTTCGACGCCGCGCGTGCCCTGCTGCAAAAGGAGGTGGACGGCACGATGTTCCGCCTGATCGGCATCGGTGCCGCAGGCCTGGTGCCGCTCGATCAGGCCGACCCGCCCGACCTTGCCGATCCCGGCACCGCCCAGAAGGTGGCCGCCCAACAGGCCATCGATCAGCTGCGCGCCCGCTTCGGCCCGGGTGCCATCGGCAAGGGCCGCGGACTGCCGCGCTCTGCGTAGGAACCCCGCCACCCGCCAACAGGCAGGGTCAGCCGATCAGTTGCAGGCGGCCTTGTTGATCGTGAGCTTGTCGATCTTGCCGGTCATCACGAAATCGCCGAAATCCATCTGCATGTCATCGGCAACACCGTTGGCCCAGTAGCGCATCGCCACCTGGTAATCCGGCCCGTCACTGCCGTCGCTGGCCTTGCGGTCGAAGAAGGCGATGCGCACCCGCCCGCTCGGCAGATCCTTCAGCGGCGCCAGCACCTGGGGTGTTGGTGCGGTCTTGTCCCACCCGGTCATCACCACCGAACTGTCCTGCTCGCCATCGGCGGAGGTGCCGTCGAACAGCGGCAGGCTGAGGAATTTGGTTCCCTTCTGCGCCGCGTCCAGAATCCGGGCGGTGTGCATGGTGGGGAACAGCGTGCCGGCCGGCAGCTTGTGCGTGCCGGTTTTCGGCAGATCATAGTTCACCAGCCCCGGCCCGCCGGCCGCATCGAGCTTCGCCGTGCCGGACACGTCATCCGGCGTCTCGCCATCGGTGGCCTGGTGCATGCGAAACCGCAGCGAAAGCCCGTCCTTGGCTTCGAAGGTGGTGTAGTCGGACACCATGTGCACGTCCTGTCCACCCTCGTTGGTCAGCGTCATGTCCAGACGCTGGCGCACCGCCCAGCCGTCGCAGGCATCGATCATCTCGAATGTCATGCTGCCGCTGGCTGCCGCCACCGAGCCATCCTTCGCGTGATCGAGGCTGAGCTTGTACAGCGCCGTATGCGGCACCAGCTCGGCCGCGCGCAGCTTGGCTGTCCCGCACATCATCGTGCCGACCAGCCCCAGAACGGCCAGGGCTGACAAACGCCGCATCATCAGAAGGTTGCTCTGCATCACCCGAACATAGGGTTGCCACCAGCACTTCGCCAGCGTCGTTCGGTGTCAAAACCGTCCGAACGATCGCAGCCCCATCATATTGCCGTGCGGATGGCCCTCGCGATCAGTCCCGCTTGACCTTGGGGGCCAGATCGAGCTTCAGCGACAGCTCCTTCAGGCGGCTCTGCGGCACTTCGGCCGGCGCACCCATCATCAGATCCTCGCCCTGCTGGTTCAGCGGGAACAGGATCACCTCGCGGATGTTCGGCTCATCGGCCAGCAGCATCACGATGCGATCAATGCCAGGCGCCGAGCCACCATGCGGGGGGGCTCCGAAGCGGAACGCGTTCAGCATGCCGCCGAAGCGCTCCTCCACCTCGGCCGCGGTGTAGCCGGCAATCTCGAAGGCGCGGATCATGATGTCCGGCCGATGGTTGCGGATGGCGCCGGAGGACAGCTCGATGCCGTTGCAGACGATGTCATACTGGAACGCCTTGATGTCCAGCGGGTCCATCGTCTCCAGCGCCTCCATGCCACCCTGCGGCATGGAGAACGGGTTGTGGCTGAAATCGATCTTCTTGGTCTCTTCCTCGATCTCATACATCGGGAAATCGGTGATCCAGCAGAAGCGGAACTCGCCCTGTTCGATCAGGCCGAGATCATTGCCGAGCTTGGTGCGCACCTTGCCCGCGAATTTCGGCGCCTCGTCCTTCTTGCCGGCGGCGAAGAACACGCTGTCGCCGTCCTTCAGCCCGCAGGCCTCCTTGATGGCGGCGCAGCGCTCCGGCTCCAGGTTCTTGGCGATCGGCCCCTTCGGGCCGTCGGCTGCGAACTGGATGTAGCCAAGCCCGCCAGCACCTTCCTCTCGCGCCCAATCGTTGAGCTTGTCGAAGAAACCGCGCGGATGGGCGGCCGTGCCCGGGGCCGGAATGGCGCGCACGATGCCGCCGGAGGCCGCGATCTTGTTGAACAGGCCAAAGCCGGAGCCCGCGAAATGCGCGGTCACATCGGTGATGAGGAGCGGGTTGCGCAGATCGGGCTTGTCCGAGCCGTAGAGCGCCATCGAGGTGTCATACGGAATCCGCGGGAAGGGCGGCTTGGTCACCGCGCGCCCATCCGAGAACTCCTCGAACACGCCGGCCATCACCGGCTCGATCGTGTTGAACACGTCTTCCTGGGTTACGAAGCTCATCTCGAAATCGAGCTGGTAGAACTCACCCGGGCTGCGATCGGCACGGCTCGCCTCGTCGCGGAAACACGGGGCGATCTGGAAATAGCGGTCAAAACCCGCCACCATCGCCAGCTGCTTGAACTGCTGCGGCGCCTGCGGCAGGGCGTAGAACTTGCCGGGATGGTTGCGCGCCGGCACCAGAAAGTCGCGCGCCCCTTCCGGGCTGGAGGCGGTCAGGATCGGCGTCTGGAATTCGGTGAAGCCCGCCTCGATCATGCGCCTGCGGAAGCTCGCGATCACGGCGGCGCGCAGCATGATGTTGCGATGCACCTTGTCGCGGCGCAGATCGATGAAGCGGTTCTTCAGGCGGATCTCGTCCGAATAATGCTCGTCTCCGGCCACCTGCATCGGCAGCACATCGGCGCGCGACTGCACCGCCACATGCTCGGCCACGATCTCGATCTCACCGGTGGGCAGGCGCGGGTTGATCGTGCCCTCACGCGCCACCACACGGCCGGTGACGGTGATCACGCTTTCCACCCGCAGCGGATCAACCACCGCGAATGCCTCGGAGCCGGCCGGGAACACGCATTGCGTGATGCCGTAATGGTCGCGCAGATCGATGAACAGCAGCCCGCCATGGTCGCGCTTGGAATGCACCCAGCCGGAGATGCGGGCCTCGGTGCCGGCGTCGCTGGCGCGAAGCGCGCCGCAGGTATGGGTGCGATAGGCGTGCATGCTGCGTGTCCTGATCCAGGTCTGCGAAGGAATAAGAGTGGCGGGCAACAAGCCGGGGCCGCATCCCTGTGTCAAGCTGGCTTCCTGCAACGCTCCTTCATGTGTATGAGCAATGAATGCCTCGCCCCGCCCGAGCGGAATTTCCGCAGCCCACGCTGATCACCGACACTGAAACCCTGGCCCGCCTCTGTGAGCGCCTGGCCAGCGAGCAGTTCGTCACTGTCGACACCGAGTTCATGCGGGAGCGGACCTATTGGCCCGAGCTCTGCGTGGTGCAGCTTGCCTCGGACACCGAGGTGGCCGTGGTGGACGCGCTGGCGCCGGGCATCGATCTGGCCCCGCTCGGTGAGCTGCTTGCCAACCAGGCGGTGATGAAGGTCTTCCACGCCGCCCGCCAGGACATCGAGATCTTCGTCCTGCTGTTCGGCGACGTGCCGCGCCCGCTGTTTGACACCCAGGTGGCCGCCATGGTGGCGGGATTCGGCGATCAGGTGGGCTACGATGCGCTGGTCGCCAACCTCACCGGCGGGCAGATCGACAAGGCGCACCGCTTCAGCGACTGGTCGGTGCGCCCGCTCTCGCCGGCCCAGATCACCTACGCCGCCGCCGATGTCACCCATCTGCGCCGCGCCTATGAAAAACTGCGCGCGCGGCTGGAGAAGGATGGCAGGCTCGACTGGGTGGCGGAGGAGATGGCGGTGCTCGCCGATCCCAACACCTATCGCAGCAACCCCGAGACCATGTGGGAAAGGCTGCGCCCGCGCACCAACAACCGCCGCATGCTCGGCGTGCTGCGCGCCATCGCCGCATGGCGCGAGCGCGAGGCGCAGCGCAGCAACATCCCGCGCCAGCGCATGCTGAAGGACGAGGCGCTGCTGGAGATCGCAGCCACCGCCCCCACCGATGCCGACCAGCTCGGCCGCGCCCGCGGCATCACCCGCGGCTTCGCCGAGGGCAAAACCGGCCTGTCCCTGCTGGCCGCCGTGGCCGAAGCCAAGGCCCTGCCGGACGACGCCATGCCCGAGCTGCCCACGCATCGCGACGGTCCGAAACCCTCGCCCGCTCTGGTCTCGCTGCTGAAGGTTCTGCTGGCGGCCAAATGCGAGCAGTTCAACGTGGCGCCGAAGCTGGTGGCAAACTCGGAGGAGATCGACCGCCTGGCCACCGAAGCACAGCCCGATGTGGCAAGCCTCTCCGGCTGGCGCGCGGACGTGTTCGGAAACGACGCCATGGCGCTCAAGCGCGGCGAACTGGCGCTCGGCGTGGATGGCAAGCGGGTGAAGCTTATTCGGGGTTAGGGAAAGAAGACTCTTCTTTTTGTGAACAAAAAGAAGAGTCTTCCCACGCCTAAGCCGCCGCAGCCCCCAGCAAAGGGCGCCAATCGCGGAAGAACGGTGTGCCGATCTCGGACGCGAGCAGGATCAGGTCGCGTTGCACGCCGTCCAGGAAGAGGTGCAGCCCGTCCGCCAGCACTTTCTCCACCGGCCGTCCCATCAGCCCAGCGCGCAGTTCCTCCACCCGCTCCAGCGCGCCGACCGTGCCGCGCAGGCCGTAGCGGCTGCGCAGCTGGCCCAGATGCCATTCCATGCTCTGCACGCATACCGCAACCGAGCGCGGAAAGCTGGTGTCGTTCAGCAGGAAGGCCACCACATCCACCGGTGTGAAGCCGGCCGGTGCCACGCGGCGGAAGGCGTGATAGCCGGCGGCCGCCCGCAGCACGCCGCCCCATTGGGTCAGTTCGGCGGCCTTGCGCTCCTCCGAGCCGCCGGGCACCAGCAGGTGATAGCGGATGTCGAGCAGGCGGGTGGTCTGGTCGGCGCGTTCGATCAGCCGGCCGAGCTGGTAGAAATCCCAGCCCTGATCGCGAAAGAACGTGCCTTCGGTGATGCCGGTATGCGCCTGCACGCCTTCCTTGATGCGCGTGCACAGGCGCGAGAGGCGATCGCCCTGAATATCGGCATCCGTCAGCTGCATCATGTCGCGGTGAAACACGTTCATCTGCATCCACATCTCGGTCGAGATCAGCGGGCGCAGTGTGCGCGCATTGGTGCGCGCCGCCTCCAGCGAGGCCGGGATCGAGGTTGGGTTGCCGGGGTCGAGCAGATAGAAGCGCTTCACATTGTCGGCCGTGGCCTCCTTGCCGGTGGCCTTGAAGCCCTCTTCGTCGGCGTTGATGCGGATCATCGCAAGCCACGACTCGGTCTCCCGCCCGGGGCTTTCGAAGGTCTGTGTCACGTCGATCAGCCGGGCCAGGTTCTCCACACGCTCCAGATAGCGTGCCATCCAGAACAGGCCCTCGGCGTAGCGGGCGAGAAGCGGGGTTTCGCGGCTCATGGCGTCACTCCCGTGCGGGCCTGACCCATCGGCGCCTCATCCATCAGCACCCAGGTGTCCTTCGAGCCACCGCCCTGGCTGGAGTTCACCACCAGGCTGCCCTCCTTCATCGCCACGCGGGACAGGCCGCCTGGCAGCACCCAGGTGTCACGCCCGGTCACCGCAAAGGGCCGCAGGTCGAGATGGCGCGGGTGAATGCCGGTCTCGGTTAGCGTCGGTGCCACGGACAGGCTGATCACCGGCTGGCTGATCCAGTTGGCGGGATCGGCCAGCAGGCTTTTGCGGGCGATCTCGATCTCGGCCTTGGTGGCGCGCGGGCCGATGGTGATGCCGTACCCGCCCGACTCGCCCACCGGCTTCAGCACCAGCTTGTCGATATTGGCCAGCGTGTAGTCGAGGCCTTCCTTCTCGCGGCAGATATGGGTGGTGACGTTGTTCAGAATTGGCGTTTCCTTGAGGTAGTAGTCGATGATGCGCGGCATGTAGGCGTAGATCGCCTTGTCATCGGCAACCCCGGTGCCGACCGCGTTGGCCAGCGTCACATTGCCGCGACGCCATGCGCCGATCAGCCCGGGCACGCCCAGCAGGCTGTCCGGCCGGAACACGGTCGGGTCGAGGAAGTCATCGCCGATGCGGCGATAGATGGTGTGCACCGCGCGCAGCCCCGCCGTGGTGCGCATCCACACCCGGTCCTGCTCCACCACCAGGTCAGCGCCTTCCACCAGCGGCACGCCCATCTCACGGGCGAGAAACACGTGCTCGAAATAGGCGGAGTTGTAGATGCCGGGGCTGAGCAGCACCACCTGCGGCTCGTCCACGCCTTCGGGTGCGATGTCGCACATCGCGGTCAGCAGCCTTCTGCCGTAGTCATCCACCGGATGCAGCCGCATGCCGGCCAGCAGGTCGGGGAAGGCGCGCGACATCAGATGGCGGTTCTCCACCACATAGGACACGCCGGAGGGGGTGCGGGCATTGTCCTCCAGCACCAGGAACTCGCCCTTTTCGTCGCGCACGATATCGGTGCCGCAGATATGGACATAGGTGCCGAAGCGGACCGGGAAATGCTCCATTTCCGGGCGGTAATTGGCGTTGGTGTAGACCAGATCCGCCGGCACCACGCCGTCGCGGGTGATGTGGCGGTCGTGGTAGATGTCGTGCAGGAACAGGTTGAGTGCTGCCACGCGCTGCTTCACGCCCGCCTCGATCTTGCGCCATTCGGCCGCGGTGATGATGCGCGGGATGCAGTCGAACGGCAGGATGCGGTCGATCGCCTGGCTTTCCGAATAGATGGTGAAGGTGATGCCGAGGTTGATCAGATCATTCTCGGCCGCCGCCGCCCGGTTGCGCAGCGCATCGAGCCCGATGGCGGCAATCCGCGCGCGCACTGCGGCCGCGGCCCCGGCATCCCCGTCACGATCACGGGTGAGCTCGCAGAAATACGGGCCGGAGCGGTACGGCACGAACGGGTCGAAATTCATCGACTGGGACATGGTCTGCGTCATCGAATTCATGGGACGGCCTTGTCCTTGGTGGCTGCTCGGGGTTGCTCATAGGCTCGGCGCGGACGCAGTTCGCGCGCACTCATGATCATAGCATAGCAGACAAGCACGTTTTGCAACCCCGTCGGTCTTCGTATCGCCGGGAGTGAGCAATTCCGGGGCCACAGCAGGTTTAATCTGTGCCGGGGTTCCGGCACCGTCACGGCAAGGCTACAAGGCGGCCAAGGTTCATGGCTATGGTCGGAGATTTTTGTATGCGTCTTGTAATGCCAGTGCTGCTGCTGGGGGTTCTCGCCGGCTGTGCGCATGAGCCGCCGCCGGCGCCGCCGCCTGTGGTGGTGGCGCGGCCCAAGCCTGTGTTCCCGCCGCCGATCCAGGCGCCGGTCTGCGCCAAGCCCGCGGAGAAAACCGCCTTTGCGCTTGCGGCGCTGCGCATGCAGCTCTCCGTGGTGGAGCTGACCTGCGATCAGCGCGACGCGTTCAACGATTTCACCACCAAGTTCCGCCGCGATATCGGCGATGCCAACAAGACGCTGGGGGCGTTCTTCACCCGTGCCTATGCGCGCCAGGGCCAGGCGCAGCAGGACCAGTATGAGACGATGCAGATCAACCAGACTTCGCAGGCCGGCCAGTATTATGGCGCGGATTTCTGCAAGACCTACGGCACCCAGCTGGCGGATGTGCTGGCGCTGAAGGACGGTGCGGCGCTGGCCGATTACGCGACCGCACAGCATTTCGACCAGACGGTGGTGGCCGATGAATGCCCGCCGCCGGCAGCACCCGCCCCCAAGGCGTCGCCCATCAAGGCGCCGGCCAAGGCCCCGGCCAAGGGCTGATCCGGCCATCTGCCGACGAAAAAAGGCGCCCTTCGCGGGGCGCCTTTTTTGTGTCGGGTGGCTGGATGCCTCTGGATATGAAAAACCCCTGCGCCCCGGTTTCCCGGGACGCAGGGGCTGATCTCAGCCGGAAGAGGCGGCCTGCGATCAGTGCAGGACGATTTCCACGCGGCGGTTCTGCGGCTCGCGCACGCCCGGAGCGGTCGGCACCAGCGGACGGGTGTCGCCATAGGCGGTGATGGCGATCTCGGCCTTCGGCACGCCCAGACGGACCAGCTCGGCGGCCACGTTGTTGGCGCGCTTCAGCGAGAGGGTCTGGTTGTAGGCCGGGGTGCCCGACTTGTCGGCATGGCCGGCAACGTCGATCTTCGTGGCCTTCACAGCGTTCGCGTTCTTCGCGGCCTCGGCGATGATCTGCTGCGCGCGGGCGGTCAGGTCAGCCTTGTCCCAATCGAAGAACACCAGGTAGGAGCGGGCCGGAGCCGGAGCCGGCGCAACAACCGGGGCCGGAGCCATCGGAGCCGGGGCCGGGGCGGCGCCGAAAGCGTAGCGCAGGCCGACGTTCAGCGAGGTGTTGATGCCGTTGCCGATCTTGTAGCTGGCGGCGCTGCTGCCGAGGCGAGCACCGATGTAGTGGCCACCGATGGTGTCCAGACCGCGCACGTCAACCGTGGCGGCGAGGGCCGGGGTGAAGTTGTAGGCAGCGCCGACGATGCCCTGCACGGCGAACGAGCCGAGGCCACCGTTCTTGAAGTTGCCGGTGCCGGCGCCCGGGATGGCGAGGTAGCCGCTGTTGAGCTGCTGGAACACGTAGCCGACGCCAACGCCGACATACGGGGTCACCGGCAGGCCGAGGTCGATGTCGTACAGGCCGTTCGCCATGGCGCCGTACTGAACCAGCTCGCCGCCGCCGGAGGTGCCGGTGCCGAAGTTGCGGGCCTTCATCTGGTTGTCGAGGCCCAGCACTTCGAGCTCAGCGCGCAGACCGTTGCCATAGCCGTAGCCAACCGAGCCGAAGCCGGAGAAGCCGGCCTTCGGGTCAGCCAGCTTGCCGCTGGCAGCGCCCTTGGTGTGGCTGTTCAGCTTGATGTTCGATTCGAAGCTCGTGCCAACGCCGCCCGAGATGTAGAGGCCGTCGATCGGCTGGGCCGAGGCGGCAACGGGAAGGGCGATAATAGTGGCCGCGAGAAGCGCGTTACGGAGCGTCATTGTGTCTCTCCTATGTGTCAGTCGGACCCTGATCAATCAGGGACGAGCGGGATCGGCAGGATCACCCGCAATCCATCTCCGCTAACCTAGTGCCGCTTCATGCGTCTCACCAGTCCGCAAAGCCCGGCATCAACCACTCAACCCGGTTTCCACTCTCCGATGTGGCAAATTTATCACGCTGTGTCGTCACGGCGACTCGATTCAACAGTCGCCTGGTTCAAATCGGTTGGCTGACCTGTGCTCTGGTCATGCCGTAATGACCCAGGGGACGTGGACGTTGCTTTGCAGGCAATGAAACGTCCACGTCTCCTAGTTTGTCATCAGTGGAGCACGATCTCCACGCGGCGGTTCTGCGGCTCGCGCACGCCAGGTGCGGTCGGCACCAGCGGACGGGTGTCGCCATAGGCGGTGATGGCGATCTCGGACTTCGGCACGCCCAGACGGACCAGTTCGGCGGCGACGTTGTTGGCGCGCTTCAGCGACAGGGTCTGGTTGTAGGCCGGCGTGCCCGACTTGTCGGCGTGGCCAGCCACGTCGATCTTCGTGGCCTTCACCGCATTCGCGTTCTTCGCGGCTTCCGCGATGATCTGCTGCGCGCGGGCGGTCAGGTCAGCCTTGTCCCAATCAAAGAACACCAGGTAGGAGCGCGCCGGGGCAGGAGCCGGGGCCACGACAACCGGGGCGGCCGGCGTCGGAGCCGGGGCAGGGGCCGCACCGAAGGCGTAGCGCAGGCCAACCATCACCATCGAGTTGAACTCGTTGCCGACATTGTAGCTGCTCTGCGACTGCTTGCCGCCGCCGCTGGTCAGCGTGCCGCCGACAAAGCGCTCATCGCCCTTCACCACACCGCGATATTCGGCGGTGACCGAAAGGTTCTCGGTGACCGGATAGGCAACGCCCACAATGCCCTGGCCGGCAATGCTGCCGTAATCGCCGTTGCGGGCCACGAAGGCCGCGTTCGAGCTGGTGGTGGTGAAGCTTGCGAGGTTGGTGAAGGCGTAGCCGCCACCCACGCCGATATACGGATAGACCGGCAGGCCCAAATCGATGTCGTAGATGATGTTCAGGAACGCGGCATAGGTGCCGTTGTTGCCGCCGCCGGTGGTGCCGGGGATCTTCGGGCGGACATTGTTGCCAAACGCCGTCAGCTCCAGCTCGCCGCGGATGCCGCCGCCTTCGCCATAGCCGATCGCGCCATAGCCGCCGATCCCGGCCGCCTTGGCGACCAGACGGCCGCTGCCCGGGCCACCGGTCAGGCTGGCGTCAGACATGAAATTGGCGCCGACCGCGCCGGCCAGATACAGGCCCTGGATCGGCTGGGCCTGCAGGGCCGCCGGAACGCCAAGCAGTGTGGCCGCCAGAAGGGTGGAACGCAGCGTCATCATCTGATGTCTCCCGTGAAAAAATGCCGGGGGACGAAAGAACGCGCTCGCGCACATTCGTCTCCGGCACTCGTTGCCGGAGACAGTAGAGTGGCCATTTGCGGCACGCCAGCGCGGACGCCGCATTCTGGAATTATCGCCTCGCACAACGACGCAGCTGTGGCGGATTTACAACAGTTGCTGAACGCCGGCTATTTTCGCAAGCCGACGCCGCAAACCGCGCCCCGCTCAGTGCAGCACGATCTCCACCCGGCGGTTCTGCGGCTCGCGCACGCCGGGGCCGGTCGGCACCAGGGGCTGGGTATCGCCATTGGCGGTGATCACGATCTCGTTCTGCTTCACGCCCAGACGCACCAGTTCACCCGCCACCGCCTTGGCCCGCCGCAGCGACAGCGCCTGGTTGTAGGGCTCGGAGCCGGTGGTGTCGGCATTGCCGGAGACTTCGACCTTGGTGGTCGCAACCGTCGCGGCGTCGCTGGCCGCCTGCGCCACGATCTGCTTGGCGCGCACCGTCAGGTCCGCGCGATCCCAGTTGAAGAACACCAGATAGGAGCGTGACGGCGCGGGCTTCGGCGCCGGCACGGATGCCGTCACCGCGGGGGCAGGGGAAGCGGGCGGCGGCACATCGAACACGTAGCGCAGCCCAACCAGGATCTGGCTGGTGTCGTTGCCGGACAGCTTGATGCTGGCAGGCGTGGTGATGCCCGCCATGGTGGAGCTGCCGGCATAGCTGCGCTGACCGGAAAGCCCCATGAAACGATACTCGATCGTGGCGGACAGCCCGACCACCGGTGCGATCGGCAGCGAGGCGCCGATCATCGCCTGATAGGCAAAGCCGCCCTTGGTGCCGCTGAAATGATCCGCGCCCGCCACACCCTTGCTGGTGAAGCTGTCATCCTGGGTGTAGCGCACCGCCTGATACCCGGCGCCGGCCCCCAGATACGGGTAGATATAGGGCGAGCCGATATCCATATCGAACAGCACATTGCCCATCACCCCGGTCTTGGTCTCCCGGGCACTTTGATGGCCGTAGGACAGGCCACCGGAGGGGTTCGCCTCGAAATTGCGGTCATTGCCGCGGGCACTGCCTTCCAGCTCCAGCCGCACGCCGTTGCCAAGCCCCCAGCCGATGCTGCCCAGCCCGACATAGCCGGGCTTGAAGCTCAGCCCCCCGGTTGCGGGCTGGACGAATTTGCCGCCCACGATCTCGTTGCGGATCCTGGTGTTGTCATGAAACCCGACGCCGCCCGCAGCCCCCACATAAAGCCCGCTCACCGGCTGAGCCTGGCCGATCGAAGGGGAGGCTGCCGTGGCTGCGGCACAGGCTGCGGCAAGGGCCAGATGGAGACGGCGCATGGTCAATTCCCTGGAAAAATTCGATGGCGACGACAGTGGCTGCGATATGGGGCGGCTCGGGGGTCAGACCAGCCTGCCATCGAAAGGTGGCAGCCCGTCCGGACTCTCGAATTCCAGCACCCACAGATCAGGATCAAACTTCACCTGCCGCGCAACATAGGCATCCGCCGTGATCTGGTCCACCGCGGCGGGGCCGGTGGCGCGCATCCAGGCCGCCTGGCCGTCGCGGTCGCGGATCTGGCTCAGCACCCAGAAACACTCGGCATTGTCCTGCCGGCCGCGCAGCACCACCAGCACGCCGCCGGAATCATCGTCGCCCTTGCGCACGATCACCCCGTAGCGGCCATCGGATTGCCCGAGGCGCAACGCCATATCCACCCAAAGACGCGCCTTGACCCGTGGTTCCGCCATGCTCATCCCATCCCGCCCCAAGGGCTTGCTGTGTGAGGTGGGTCTTGAAGCAGAACCGGCCCGCTGTCACACAGTCCGGATTGTGTTGAGCTGAATGTTTTTTGGGGGGCGAAGCCGTCATGACGAAGGAACTCACCGAGGGCCAGCGCGCCTATGAGGCGAAGCGGGCGGCCAAGGCGGGCATGAGCCTGGACAAATGGCTGGCGCAGAAGGAGCGCGACCGCGCGCGTGAGGCGGAGGCGCAGGCCAAGGAACGCGCCAAGGCGGCCGAGCCGCCGAAGAAGCCCGGCTTCTTCAAACGTCTGCTGGAAAAGGCGGAAAAGCCGCTCTGACCCTGGCAGAGCGCACGGCGCTCGCGCTGCACGCCGATTGGAGCGTCGATCCGCGCAAGCGCTGGATGACGCTGGCGCGCAACGAGGGCGGCTTCTGGCGTGTTGCGCCACCCTGTCCGGTCGGTGATCTGCCGACGCTGCTCGACCGCCTGCGGCACAAGGCGCAGGGTGGGGCGGTGGCGATGGCGGTGGACCTGCCGCTCGGCCTGCCGCGCGCCTATGCCAGGGCGCATGGCGCGGTGGCCGATTTCCCGGCCTTTCTGCGCCGCCTTCAGCCGCAGGACGCCTTCTTTCAGGTCTGTCCCACGCTTGCCGAGATCAGCCCGGCCCGCCCGTTCTACCCGGCGCACGGGATGGCGGGTATGACGCGGCTGTCCCATGCCAGGGCTTTGGGGCTGGATCAGGCCTCCGATCTCGGCCGCGCCTGCGATCGGGCGACGCCGCTGCGCCCGGCCGGCGCCCCGCTGTTCTGGACACTGGGGGCCAACCAGGCCGGCAAGGCCGCCATCTCCGCCTGGCGCGATCTGATCATCCCGGCGCTGCACGGCCCGGCCCCGCCCCGGCTGTGGCCGTTCGAGGGCGATCTGGCCACCCTGCTGTCTCCCTCTGCCGTGGTGATCGCCGAAACCTACCCGGTGGAGGCGATGCGCCAGCGCGGCCTGAAGCTCGCCGGCAGCAAGCGCCACCAGCCGAGCCGCGCGGCCCTTGCCCCCGATCTGCTGGCGGCCTGTGCCGGCCTGTCCCTGCGGCTGGACCCCGAGATGCAGACGGCGATCGCGGATGGCTTTGGTGCTGATGCCGCGGGCGAGGACCGCTTCGATTCGCTGCTTGGCCTGCTTGGCCTGCTCGCCGTGCTTCAAGGCCAGCAGCCGGATTTCATCCCGGACGATCCCTGGATCCGCCACTGGGAAGGCTGGGTGCTGGGCCAGACCCATGTGCCGGATGGGTAGGGCGGACGCGCGCAGCGCCTCCGCCATCTCCGGCCCAGCACCTTGCGTTACGCCAAAATCCCCGCCGCCCGCGCCTTCAGCCGCACAAATCCGGCGACCAGATCCAGCGTCGGCGTGGCAACACCCTTCATCCGCGCCAGCGCCAACGTGGCATCCAGCATCGTCGAGACCTCCATCTTCCGGCCCAGCTCGTAATCCTGCAGCATGCTCGGTTTGTGATTGGATGATCTTGTGTTGGCCAGGAACGGCTCCGGATCGGTCGCGATCTGCACCCCAAGGCTTGCCGCAACCGCCCCGGCCTCGGCATAGATCGACCGCACCGCGCCAACCACGGCGGGCTCGGCGAGATTGCTGCTCATCGGTTGGCCGGTGATCACCGCAAGCGGCGCGCTGCCCAGATTAACCAGCAGCTTGACCCAGACCGCCTTTCTGATGTCCGGGCTGATCTCCATCCCCATGCCGCCCACGCTCAGCACATCCGCCAGCGCCTGCGCGCGTGGTGAGATGGACCCATCCAACTCGCCGATCACCAGCCGGTTGCGGTCATGCGCCACCGCAATCACCCCGGGCGCCACCACGGTGCAGCCCGAATATACCACGCCGCCCAGCGTGCGATGCGCGCCGATCTCGCGGTGGAGAATGCCGGTGGGGTCGAGCTGAGGCAGGTCGATCCCCTCCAGCCCGTCACAATACCACCAGGGAATGCCGTTGATCATGAAGGAGACCGTTGTGTCCGGCCCCAGCAGCGGCGCGATCCGTGCTGCGATCTCGGGCAGCGCCGGCGTTTTCACGCAGACGATCACATGATCCTGCACGCCCAAGGTCGCCGGATCGTTGGTCGCGTGGTCCACCTTCATGGTGAACGGCTCCTCCGGCATGCGGATGGTGATGCCCTTGCTGGCGATCGCCTCCAACTGCGCGCCGCGCGCGATCACCGAGGTCTCGGCCCCGCCAAGTGCCAGGCGCGCTGCGATATGCCCGCCAATGGCGCCCGCGCCATAGACGCAGATCTTGAGGCGGCTCATGCCAGCAACTCCAACGCGGCGCGTGACAGCGCCTGCACGCCAAGCGCGATGCAGGCCTCATCCGGCTGATAGCCGGAATTGTGCAGGCGGTCCTGCCGCCCTGGCGTGCCAGAGCCGATGCCCAGCTGGAAGGAGGGCACTTTCTGCGACATCAGCGCAAAATCCTCCGCCCCCATGCTCGGCTCGCGCTGATGGATCACATCGCCCAGCTGCTTGCGCACGGCGGCAACCGTGGGTTCCAGCACGTTGTCATCGTTGAGCAGCGCCGGCACACCTCTTTTATAGGTGAGCTCGCAGCGCACGCGGTGCCCGGCCTCCAGCCCCGCGCACAGCCGGGCGATGGCGGCCTCGGCCGTGTCCTGCGCCTCGGCGTGCAGCGTGCGCACGGTGCCCTTCAGCGTCACACTGTCCGGGATGATGTTGGACGCGATGCCGCCATTGATGGCGCCCACCGTCACCACCGCCGGGTGCAGCGGCTTGACCTCGCGCGAGACGACGGTCTGCAATTGGGTGACCAGCGTGCAGGCCGCCACCACCGGATCGACGGCCGCATAGGGGTGGGCGGCATGGCCGGATTTGCCGTGCACCACGATGGTGAAACTGTCCGCAGCCGCCAGGGCCGGGCCCACGCAGAAGCTGAACTCACCCACCGGGATATGCGGGTAGTTGTGAAAGCCGAGCGCCATGTCGACCTTGGGATTGTCCAGCACGCCTTCCTCGATCATGCGCTTGGCGCCACCGATCGCCTCCTCCGCCGGCTGGAAGATCAGCTTGATCGAGCCCGCCAGCTGCGGCGCCAGATCCTTCAGCACGCTGGCC